>CALXBL010000005.1 GCA_944386525.1 uncultured Ruminococcus sp.
TCTATCCCATCCTCTCTGATCTGGAGCGGTCAGCCTGAGAATTGGAATGAAAAGTATGTTGAGAATTCCGACCTCCATTGTACTATTGTTGGATATGGTAACGCCGACTTGGGTTGTGTATCTTCTCTTGCAAACACACTTATTTACTATGCAAAGGCTAAGGGTGTGGAAGCTTCTGATATATTTGCCGCTGAGGAGTCTTACAAGACTGCTAAGGGTACAAACAGCGCCACAACTGAATACGGAAAGCAGGCTCTGTACCTTGCCAAGGAGCTTATCGACCGTGAGTGGGATTTGTTCCGTGACGATATTGGTCTGGGCGCAGCAGATAAGAACTCTAACCTGGTTCGTCTCTGGGAGACAAAGCTTGTTCTTCCAAACGACGAGCGTGAAAACGGTCAGGGCAAGGTTCTTGATGCAGCTCGCTACACTGGCGCAATGCCTAACGGCGACGTGATCAAGGACGGCGTAGCATTCGTTGATATCCGTTCTAACTATGAGGAAAGCGAAATGTATCAGGCAGCTAAGGCTGACTACGATGCAACTGGCACAACTGATAACTACTACTTTACTCTCCACAGATTCTGGCATATGGGCGATGTTCTCATGGCACTTGGCACAATGTATGAGCTGTATCCTGATATGGCAATCGACCCTAAGGAAAGCTTGGAAGTTACAGAGAGCATAACTGTTAATGAAGGCGAAACTGATACGATTGATACAAATAAGGAAGGCTGTACATTTGAATCGGCAGATCCTACAGTTGCTACTGTAGATGAAAATGGTGTTGTAACAGGTGTAAGCGGCGGCGAGACTACAATTACTGTAACTTCACCAGATGGCGATACGGCAACTGTAACAGTCACTGTAATCGCAAAGACAACGACCACCACTACTACCACCACAACAACTACCACCACCACTACTACAACTACAACAACAGAGCCGTTTGAAGTACTGGTTGGAGATACAAACCTTGATGGGCTCATATCTATGGTAGATATTGTGTATCTCAATAAGTATAATGCCGGAACTATCCAGTTTAATGAACGCCAGCTTCTGAATGCTGAGTGTGCGACTAACGGAAGAATTGATGCTAACGACTCCATGGCACTTTTGATGTTCTTGGTAAGAAAGGTTGATAATCTTCCTATCAGCACAGTTTGATGATTATTAACTGAATAAATAACAGCGGGACTGGAATTTTCTCCAGTCCCGCTTTGCCGTATGTTAGTATAGGTTTTATCAGATTATCATTTCGTAAGAGTATGCTGCTCAACAAGGATAGCTACACAATGAGCGGCAATGCCCTCTCCAGCACCGGTAAAGCCCAGCTTTTCCTCAGTAGTAGCTTTAACGCTGACACAGGATATGTCCGTCTCCAGAGCGTTGGCGATATTTTCACGTATAGCAGGTATAAAAGGCGCAAGCTTAGGCTTCTGGCAGAGTATGGTAGCGTCCACATTGCCAACGAGCCAGCCCTTCGCTTTTATAAGCTCCATTACATGACCGAGAAGCTTGAGGCTGTCTGCGTTCTTGTAACGGGGGTCAGTATCGGGAAAGTGCTTGCCTATATCTCCGAGAGCAAGCGCACCCAGAAGGGAATCGGATATAGCATGGAGCAGAATGTCGGCGTCTGAGTGACCAAGCAATCCTTTTTCATAGGGGATATCAACCCCGCCCAGAATGAACTTTCTGCCCTCGCTAAGCCGGTGCACGTCGTATCCGTGCCCTATTCTGAAAGGTATATTCATACTTCGGAAACCTCCTTATTAAGTCTTTTGAGCAGCAGCTCTGCAATTTCAATATCCTCAGGTGTAGTAATTTTTATATTTGTGTAGTCGCCGTCAGTTATATAGACCTTACAGCCTATAGCCTCAGCAAGTTGGCAGTCATCGGTGAAATCAAGCTCGTGATCTACAGCAAACTGAACAGCTTTCATGTAAACTTCTTTCTTGAAAATCTGAGGAGTTTGTGTAATATAAAGGCTGGGCCTGTATGGTGTATCGGTAATAATGTTGTCGTTTACAATTTTGATGGTGTCTTTTACAGGAACGCCTAAGGTCGCACCGCCGAATACAGCTGCGTCCCTGATAGTTTTTTCAATATGCGATGTCCTGACAAGCGGTCTTGCGCCATCGTGAATAGCGACGAGCTTAGTCTCCGGAGAGACCTCTTTAAGACCCTTCATAACGCTTGCCTGACGGGTATCGCCGCCGGAGGTGATAGTTTTAAGCTTGGTGATGCCGCATTTTTTAGCAGTCTCTCTAAGTGCGTCGTGGTCGCACGGACGAGCCACAACGATAATCTCAGCTATACGCTCACACTTTTCAAAGGCAAGCATAGACATACCTGCAACATTTGTATTTCCTAACGGCAGCAAAATCTTATTTTGTCCCTGCATACGTGAGGCATTGCCGGCGCATACAAGGATAGCTGAAGTATCCTGCATGATATTTTCCCTTTCTCTAAAAAAAGGGCAGCTGTAGCTTATATGGTGTACAGCCGCCTTAATATAAGGTCATCTCTTGACGATAAGGCAGGTTAAATTCGCCTTAGTCCTCATCTTTGGGCATTCTGTAGGAGAGCGTCATAAGACTATCTCCAAGATGCACATTTTCTACCTGGAACTGACATCTGTCAACGTCAAGGTCACAATGGCTGAAATTCCAGAACCCTTTCACACCCAGTGCAGTGAGTATGTCGGCAGTTTCCTGAGCAGCTTCCTGTGGGATGCAGAGCACCGCAATGAGAGGCTCAGTTTCCCTGCAAAATTGCTCCAGTGAGTCCATATGCTGCACTGTAAAGCCAGCGATCTCGCTGCCGCAAATGTTGTGGTCGATATCGAAGATACCTGTCAGCCTGAAGCCATATGCGCAAAAGTCAATATTCGCAGCAATAACTTTTCCTAAGTTACCAGCACCAACTATAATGGCAGAACGGCTTTTATTCAGACCGATTATAAGCTTAAGCTGCCGGCGCAGAGCTGCTACGTTGTAGCCGTAGCCCTGCTGTCCGAACTCACCAAAGCAGTTAAGATCCTGGCGTATCTGTGAGGCAGTAAGCCCAAGCTGAATTCCCAGTTCTCTTGAAGATGTACGTTCAATTCCCTGGGATTCCAGCTGCGACAGATAGCGGTAATATCTTGGCAGCCTGCGGATGACAGATTCAGAGATAGACGCCTTTTGCATAGGTTTATACCTCGCTTACCGAGGTCATTACTGCATCATAGCAGCAAGTCTCTCGTTGATTGCTTCCAGGAATTCCTTGGAGTTGACTTTCTTCTTATTTTCCAGCTTGGAGATAAGATAGAGGTCACCAGTCATAATGCCGTCCTCGATAGTGCTGAGGGTAGCCTTTTCCAGCTTATCAGCAAAAGCCATCAGCTCAGGCAGGTTATCAAGCTCGCCTCTCTTGCGCAGAGCGCCGCTCCATGCGAAGATAGTAGCAACGGAGTTTGTGGAGGTTTCCTCGCCCTTCTGGTACTTATAGTAGTGCCGCTGAACAGTGCCGTGAGCAGCTTCATACTCATAGATGCCGTCTGGTGATACCAGAACGGATGTCATCATAGCAAGGCTGCCGTAGGCAGTGGAAACCATGTCGGACATAACGTCGCCATCGTAGTTCTTGCAAGCCCAGATATAGCCGCCGTTTGAACGGATAACACGGGCAACAGCGTCGTCGATAAGTGTGTAGAAGTATTCAATGCCTGCAGCCTCGAACTTCTCCTTATACTCAGCGTCGTAGATCTCCTGGAAAATATCCTTGAATGTGTGGTCATACTGTTTGGAGATAGTATCCTTAGTAGCAAACCATACGTCCTGCTTGAGGTCGAGACCGTAGTTGAAGCAGGCTCTTGCGAAGCCGGCTATAGAATTCTTCTTGTTGTGGAGGCCCTGAACGATACCGTCAGTGTCATTGAAGTCGAAGATAAGCTGACGAGTCTCATTGCCCTGAGCGTCGGTCACAACCAGCTCAGCCTTACTGCCCTGAGAAACCTTCATTTCGGTATTTTTATAAACGTCACCGTAAGCGTGACGAGCAATAGTGATAGGTTTTGTCCATGTGGGAATATAAGGCTCAATGCCTTTAACAAGGATAGGCGTACGGAAAACGGTGCCATCGAGAATAGCACGAATAGTACCGTTAGGGCTCTTCCACATCTGGGAGAGGTTGTACTCGGGCATTCTTGCAGCGTTTGGAGTGATAGTAGCGCACTTTACAGCGACGCCGTACTTCTTGGTAGCCTCTGCGCTGTCGATAGTTACCTGATCTTTAGTCTGTTCACGGTATTCAAGGCCCAGATCGTAGTATTCAGTTTTCAGGTCAACATAAGGTGTCAGCAGGATGTCCTTTATCCACTGCCACAGGATTCGGGTCATTTCGTCGCCGTCCATTTCAACGAGCGGTGTTATCATCTGAATTTTGTTTGCCATTGGAAAAATCCTCCTCTAATAAGAAATTATAATACGATCCATCTCAGCACACCGAGAACAGCCAGGTGTGCCGGATAGAAAATATAAAAGAACCATTTGTGAAAGGAGTGCTTGCTGCCGGGTTTGCCGTTGTAGCAGAACTGTATTAGGAAAGGCACCATAAAGATGCCGGTCATCCACAGACCGCTCCACCATGGGTCAGACGTAAAATTCATAAGGCAGCAGCCAACCGCCACACAGGAAAATGAGATCCATTTTTGTTTTGGGCCATCTCTGTATATAAACAGGAACAGACACCACAGGACATCAAATACAGGCCAGTCGCCAAAGAGCGACAATATACACAGACCTATAACGCACAAAACTTTTATTGGCGTCGGGAATTTGCCCTTATCCCATATCCATATTGCGATCAGACCCAGCAGCAGAGTATAAAGTACTCCGAAGAACGGCAGGATGATCACGCTGCCATTTTCTATTACTACCGGCAGACTGCCAAACTCAAAATACACAAAGGGCACCCACGAGAGCAGGGCAAACAGTCCGAGTCTTAGAGCATACTTTTTAACATCTTTGGTGTAGTAATAACCTTCAGCTACGAAGTACGCCATGGTAGGACCCGTAAGCCTGCCGATAAAGTGCATTACCTGCCCTAAAACCGATTCCGTAGGCACAAAAGCCCATGCGATATGGTCGATCAGCATTGCTATTATAACTAAATATTTAAGCTGGTTGCGGTTTAAGGAAAAACGTGTCATTGTACAAATCTCCTAATTCAGCAGCTTTATAACGAGTTCAATAACGAATTCGAATATATCGCCAATAATATCTGAGATGCTGAAGCGTCGTTTTCTTGACATTATTTTACTTATTCAAAGAATCACGTGTATAGTCAAGCAGACCGCCGGCAAGGATAATGTCCTTAGCTCTGCCGGTAAGCTCACAGAGAACGGGAATATTTTCGCCTGTAGTCTTATTGACAAGAGTGAGTGTAGTCTCACCTGCTGCAACCTTGGCACGGATATCGCTGAGCTCCAGAACATCGCCCTGAGAGATCTTGTCGTAGTCGCTTTCATTTACAAATGTCAGAGGCAGGATACCTGCGTTTACGAGATTAGCACGGTGGATTCTTGCGAAGCTCTTAACGAGAACAGCCTTAACGCCCAGATATAGTGGAGCAAGTGCAGCGTGCTCACGTGATGAACCCTGACCGTAGTTAGAACCGCCAACGATAATGCTCTTGCCCATTTCCTTGGCACGAGCCGGGAAATCTGTATCACATACAGTAAAGCAGTGCTGAGAGATAGCCGGGATATTTGATCTCAGTGGCAGGATCTTTGCACCGGCAGGCATAATGTGGTCGGTAGTGATATTGTCACCAACCTTCAGTGAGCAGCCTGCCTCGATAGTTTCATCAAGAGGAGCAGTTTCCGGGAAAGGCTTGATATTCGGACCACGGAGGATCTCAACGCTGTCCATATCAGCTTCATCTACAGGGAGAACAATCATATTGTCGTTTACCTTGAATTTTTCGGGGAGCTGGAACTCAGGCATTTCGCCCAGTTCTCTTGGGTCGGAAAGGTAGCCTGTTATAGCGGAATACGCAGCCAGTTCAGGAGAAACCAGATAGATCTGACCGTCCTTAGTTCCGGAGCGTCCGAGGAAGTTTCTGTTGAAAGTTCTCAGGGAAATACCGCCGGAATTAGGAGCCTGACCCATACCGATACAAGGACCGCAGGCGCTTTCGAGAATTCTTGCGCCGGCGTCGATCATAATGCTCAGCAGACCCATGTCAGCCATCATATTGAGTACCTGCTTTGAGCCAGGAGCTATAGCCAAAGAAACGTCGGGATGAACAGTTTTGCCCTTGAGGATGTGAGCGACCTTCATCATATCCAGCAGAGAGGAGTTTGTACAAGAACCGATACAAACCTGATCTACCTTCAGCTTGCCTATTTCAGCTACGGATTTTACATTATCCGGAGAATGAGGACAGGCAGCCAGCGGAACAAGCTCACTGAGGTTGATCTCAACTATTTCGTCATACACAGCGTCCTCATCAGCAGCCAGAGGAGTCCATACCTCACCTCTGCCCTGAGCTTCCAGGAACTGCTTTGTAACCTCATCGGAAGGGAAGATAGATGTAGTAGCACCCAGCTCTGCGCCCATATTGGTGATAGTAGCTCTTTCGGGAACGGAGAGGCTCTTAACTCCCTCGCCGCAGTATTCGATGACCTTGCCAACGCCGCCTTTAACGGACAGTCTCTTGAGGACTTCAAGGATAACGTCCTTAGCAGCTACCCAGGGAGAAAGCTTACCTGTCAGCTCAACCTTAACTACCTTGGGGCAGGTGATGTAATATGTACCGCCGCCCATAGCAACAGCAACGTCCAGACCGCCGGCGCCCATAGCGATCATACCAATACCGCCGCCTGTGGGAGTGTGGCTGTCGGAGCCGATAAGAGTTTTGCCCGGAACACCAAAGCGCTCAAGGTGTACCTGATGACAAATACCATTGCCGGGACGTGAGAAATAAATACCGTGTTTTTTGGCAACGCTGCCGATAAAGCGGTGGTCGTCTGCATTTTCAAAGCCGCTCTGGAGAGTGTTATGGTCGATGTAAGCCACACTGCGCTCGGTCTTTACACGCGGAACACCCATAGCCTCAAATTCGAGATAAGCCATTGTGCCGGTAGCGTCCTGTGTGAGAGTCTGGTCAATGCGGATTCCTATCTCCTCGCCCTTGATCATTTCGCCCTCTACAAGGTGTGCGCCGAGGATTTTTTCTGTCAGGGTCATACCCATGTCCATCATTCCTTTCGAAATTTCTTTTGATATAAATGCAGATACTTTCCGCATATATATATTATTGTACCAACTAAGAGGCTGTTTGTCAAGAAATTCACAAAGATTTATTCCCGAAAACAGAAAAAACAAATTGGAAAAGGTGTGTATAATGAAAGGAGTGGTTTCCTGTGGGGGAGTGTGTACCAGAGAACTTACAGCTGCTTTATTCGCTCAGCCGGATAGAATCTGAGAAGAGCGTGGAAGAGATGTCGTTTATTTGCAGACGGATAATGCGAACTCCAAAGGAACAGCAGCTTCAGGATAAGAAACACCGCTGCGCACTTGAGGAAATTTTGGAGAAAAAGCAAAGAATTATAGATATTGATTGATTTTTGAAAAGGAATATGTTATAATTAGAGAGAATGACTGTTAAAGGTTTGGGGAAAATCGACTTATGAGAGGAGAATGTAATTATGGAAAATAATGTATTCGATCCGCAGACTGTCTTGTGGTATAAGCAGCCGGCTGCCGATTTTAACCACGCATTGCCTGTTGGAAACGGCAGGATAGGCGGAATGGTATACGGCGGAACAAGGGAGGAGCGTATAAGCCTAAACGAGGATTCTGTTTGGTCGGGTGGCAAGCGTGAGCGAAACAATCCTGATGCACTTGAAGGGGTGAAGGAAATACGTCAGCTGCTCCGTGAGGAGCGCATTCCCGAAGCTGAAAAGCTTGCATTTGAGAAGATGCAGGGCGTAACGCCAAACAGCCGTCACTATATGCCTTTGGGCAATCTTGCAATAAAGATGGAGTTTGAGGGCAAGGCGAAAGAATACGTGAGAAGCCTCGATCTTAAAACTGCAATAGCGTCAACCCAGTTTACTGCCAATGAAATAACATACAGACGAGAGGTCTTTGTATCGGAACCTGACCGTGTAATGGCAGTACACATTACAGCAAGCGAGCCTGGAAAGGTGAACATCCGTGCGAATATCGACGGACGTGACGACTATTATGACGACTGCCGCCCGTGCAGAGAGAACGCCATACTCTACAACGGCGGAACAGGCAGCAAAGATGGTATCTTTTTTGCGGCAGTTCTTGCCGGAACTTCTGTTGGAGGCAGAGTGTATACTCTCGGCGGACAGCTTGTGGCTGAAAATGCAGACGAGGTGACACTTGTCATGTCAGTGGGCACAAGCTTTTATCATGGAGACAGCTTTGAGGATTCTGCGCTGCTTGATGCAGAATATGCCTCTGAGTGTTCATATGATGAGCTTATGTATCGTCATATCAGTGACTATCAGGAACTGTTTGATCGTGTAAAGCTTGAACTGGAGGACAACAGTGATGGGGGAAACGTACTCCCAACAGATGAACGTCTTGAGCGTCTCCGTGGAGACGAGGGCGACTATAAGGAGTGCAAGCGTTCTATTTTTGACGCTCAACTCACTACGCTTTATTTTAACTACGGACGCTATCTTATGATATCGGGCAGTCGTATTGGAACACAGCCGCTTAATCTTCAAGGCATATGGAATGAGGATATGTGGCCTGCATGGGGCAGCAGATATACAATAAATATAAATATCCAGATGAATTACTGGCCGGCAGAGGTATGCAACCTGTCGGAGTGCCATATGCCGTTGTTTTCTCTTATCGAGAGAATGCGTGAGCCGGGCAGAAAGACAGCCCGTGAAATGTACGGCTGCCGTGGCTTTACGTGTCACCACAACACCGACATCTGGGGCGATACTGCACCTCAGGATCTGTGGATGCCTGCGACAATATGGCCTATGGGAGCAGCGTGGCTTTGTCTGCATATATTCGAGCATTATCTCTTTACAGAGGATAAGGGCTTTCTTGCGGAAAAGTACGACACCATGAAGGAGGCAGCCCTGTTTTTTGTTGATTACCTTATGGAGAACGATCAGGGCCAGCTTGTTACAGGACCGTCTGTATCGCCGGAGAACACATATCGAACGGTAAGCGGTACTGAGGGAAGTCTCTGCATTGGACCTACAATGGATACGGAGATAATAACAGTCCTGTTTAATAATGTCATTGAAAGCACGGAGATATTGGGCGAGGATAAGGAATTTGCAGATAAGCTCCGTGAGATACTTGCAAAGCTCCCGCCGCTTAAAGTTGGCAAGTATGGACAGATACAGGAGTGGGCTGTGGACTATGATGAGGTTGAAGTGGGACATCGACACATATCACATCTGTTTGCACTTCATCCGGCGAATCTCATATCTCCATCAAAGACGCCATATCTTGCCAAGGCTGCAAGGGCTACTCTTGTTCGACGTCTTATTCACGGCGGAGGTCACACTGGCTGGAGCAGAGCCTGGATAATGAATATGTGGGCACGTCTTTGTGACAGGAATATGGCTTATGAAAATATGCGTCAGCTTTTGGCGAATTCCACAAATCCAAATATGCTTGACTCACATCCGCCGTTCCAGATCGACGGCAACTTCGGCGGCACTGCGGCAGTAGCTGAATGCCTTCTTCACAGCCACAACGGCGAGCTGCATCTTCTTCCGTCACTACCTGAGCCGTGGAAAAACGGCAGTATAACCGGACTCTGCGGCAGAGGCGGTTTTGAAGTCAGCCTTGAATGGAAGGACGGCAAGCTGGTTGGGGCAGATATACTCTCAAAGAACGGCAATACTTGTGTAGTAAGATGCAGTGAGCCTGTAAGCGTAAGCTGTGATGACGGGGTTGCTCAGGCAAAGACCGATGGCAGTGTTATTTCATTTGACACTGAGCCGGGTCATATTTATTATTTAAAGGTTTAATCAGGAGCAGACGGATAATATGATAATGAGAAAATCGGCGGCGTTTATAATGGCAGTATCCTTAGCTGCCGGAGTGTGCGGCTGTTCGGAGATAAAGCATACAACATCCTATCTTGAGCGCCAGGCGTTTGAGTATGGAGCATACGAGACAAAGCCGGCAGCTGAAACTGCTGAGACTTCTGTGACAACGACCGAAACTGTAACGGGACCATCGTTTACTTCGCTGTCGTTGGAAGTGCCTGCTGTATATACTCAGGATACGGAGCTTGTATATCAGGCTGAGGACTATGAGCTTACAATGGCGTTTCAGGAGTCCAACACAAAGACTGACTATACCGGCAGCGGCTATATAAGCGGGCTTACAGGGGAGCTTCAGAATACGTTTGTATTCGGAGTTGAAGTTCCTGCATCGCAGCATTATGATATATCCCTTGTAGTGTGTGCGGATAGTGGTGCGGAGTGTACACTGCTGCTTGATGACAGGGAGCTTACCGACATAGCGGTAGAGGCGAATGAATATTTTGTGAGCGTAACAGTTCCTGGCGTTTATATGGAGTTGGGCGGGCATAATATTTCCGTTTCCCAAAAGGACGGGGAGATGTATCTTGACTGTCTTGTGCTGAAAAATAATACTACGCTTATTCCTGATAGGGAAATAGAGGCTGTACCATGCAGCAAGAATGCATCGGACGAGACGAAAAGACTTCTTGACTTTATGTGCGAAAACTACGGCAAGGCAATAATTTCCGGTCAGTATGTTTCCGGCGCAGAGGATGATGTGATAGAGCGTATTGTAAGGACTACCGGAAAATATCCGGCGATACGCTTTGCGGATATGTATAATTACAGCAGAAACGGCGGTGACCCAGAGACAACGGGCTTGACTGAAAGCTGTATCGACTGGTCGGAGCAGGGCGGTATCACCGGACTTATGTGGCATTGGTATGCGCCCGTGGGAGAGCCTGGAGTTCTTGAAAAGAGCGATGATTTCAGTCAGGCTGACGCAGTTACTGATGAAGATGTGGCAAAGGCGTCGGCAGAGGAGTTGGCTGTAATGGCTAAAGCAGGAGCTGTTTCAGAGCAGTGTATAGCTATTATAGAGGATATAGACACGATATCAGAAGAACTTAAAAAGCTTTGCGACGCCGATGTGCCTGTTTTATGGAGACCTCTCCACCAGGCAGGCAGCGGACTTTACTGGTGGGACAGCGAGGGCAGTGAATGCTATAAGTGGCTGTGGGAACTTATGTTTGTGAGGATGACTGAGTATCATGGACTTGATAATCTGCTGTGGGTGTGGAGCGGAGTTGATGGTGAGTATATTCCTGATCCATCACAGTTCGACATTGCTGCGGCTGATATCTACATCGAAGACGATGCTGAAATGGAAAGCTGTTATCAGTCGTTCTATGCACTGCAGGAAATGGCGCCGGAAAAGCTGATAGCTATGAGCGAATGCGGTATGATTCCTGATTGGTCTTTGGAGTTTCGTGACGGCAGCGTGTGGAGTTATTTCGGCATGAGATCGGTTGATGAGGTGGACTCAGAAATGCTGATAGAGCTGTATAATACAGCTGAGATACTTACTCTTGATGATTATACCGATTATTGATGGAAATACACCGTCGGTTCACGTCCGGCAGCTACGGCAGGAACAGAGGATAATTGAAAACGGTCTTGACAATTTTTTAAAACTGTTGTAAAATTAGAGTGCGAGCAGACTGTGTGGCAGCGTGGAGTAATCCATGAGGAAAGTCCGGGCATCACAGGGCAGGGTAGCTGCTAACGGCAGCCGAGGGCGACCTTAGAGCAAGTGCAACAGAAATATACCGCTCCTATACGGAGTAAGGGTGGAAAGGTGTGGTAAGAGCGCACCAGAGTACAGGAGACTGTACTGCTATGTAAACCTTACCTGATGCAACGCCTATTGGTGCGTATGGTCATAACATCGGCCCGGTGGATCATGCGTAATGGCGGCTAAAGCCTTGCGGCGACGTAAGGCGCAGATAAATTGTCACACACGACAGAACCCGGCTTACAGGTCTGGTCGTGCCATAAAAAACGCTCCTGATCCGGCTTGGGATCGGGAGCGTTTTTATGTATGTGATCATTCAGCTTCTGTTGATTCCTCAGCAGCTGTAGTACCGGATTCATCCGATGGTCTTGTAAGAGTCCAGAGGTCTCCGTTGTCGAATGTGTATACAATAGCAGATGACGCATCATAGTTTTCGCCTGTTCCTCCGCCGAGAGGCAGGAAGTAAAGTGTTGCCTCAGTGAACTGATGAGGAAGCTCAGCTGCAATGATACCGGAGTGAGTTTCGCCCGGCTGTATTGGGTCTTCAAAAAGGTCCACATCTTCGCCGTACTGTTTTTTGGCGCTGCTTATAGCTTGAAGTGTGGCGGAGTCGTGGAGTTTTCCATCTACTTCAAATTCAAAGCTTGTGAGCATATTGGCATCTATCTCATTTTTTGTATTATTTGTTACGGTTACTTCCAGGAAGACTATACAGGTCAGCACTTCGTCCTGAGAGCCGTAATATTCACTGCGATAGAGCTTATCAATAGTGACTTCGATGTCCTTCATGGAGGCAGGTTCGCCAATTTTTCCTGTTTGGGTGACTCTTGTAGTGGCAGTAGTTGCGGCAGTATTGCTGGTGTTAGCTTTTACAGAATCCTTATTCTTATTGCATCCGGCAGCTGCAGTGCACATCATTACAGCACATATGAGCAGACCGGCAGTTTTTTTAAAATTCATATTAAACTCCTTTATAGTAATATCGAAATAGTAATATCGAAACGGCAGATATAAGCCGTAATATACTTTAAACAAAACCGCTTCTCCGTCTTAGAGAAGCGGTTTTATAAGCTTGCGTATGTGTCTTAGTCAGCTTCAATAGCGTTTAAAGGACAAGTGCCGGCACATGCGCCGCAGGAAACGCAAGCGTCAGCGTCGATCTTATAGGTTTCGTCACCCTCGCTGATTGCGCCGACAGGACAGGCATCTTTGCATGAACCACAGGAAATGCAAGAGTCAGTAATTTTATATGCCATGGTGTTTCACCTCCAAAAAACGATAGTGCAGAATCATTATCCGCTGATATAATTATAGCAGATTTCATTCTGAAATGCAAGAGCTTTTTTTCAAGTGGGAGCAATTTCTTTACGAGGGTTTCATGAGGTGAAAATATATCCTGTTTGAGGTAAGAAAAAATTCATAAAATGTGTATGAAAATTGGTTTCATACAGGTTTAAAATGTGGTATAATCGCAATGTATTAGAGAGAACAGTTATTTAGTTATTCGGATATATGTTCCATTGCCTGATGGAAAATAGTGCCGATATGGTGATCGGCAAGGGCATAGAAAACAGTTTTACCCTCACGTCGTGCAGAGACGAGCCTAGCTTGTTTAAGGATACGGAGCTGGTGAGAGATGGCGGACTGCGTCATGCCCAGTTTTTTTGCTATATCACAAACGCACTCCTCCTGATGAAAAAGCAGGAATATGATGCGTATACGAGTGCTGTCGCCGAACACCTTAAAGAGTTCAGCAACTTCATAGAGAGCTTCTTCGTTGTCGATATTCTTTTTGAGAATGGGATGCAGAGCTTCCTCTGCGAGATGGTTGTGTTCCATTGCTATTCCTCCTTGATGTACATATAAATATAATACGACATTTTGAGGGAATTGTCAATAATTATGTATGAGAAAACAATGTTATTGAACGATTCGGGGATGATAATATGAAAAAAATAGACTTTGTAAAATTACCTCCGGACAAAGAAATTGCAGACGCTGCAACGTCGCCGGTACATACTGATGAATATAATCGGCAAT
Organism: uncultured Ruminococcus sp.; assembly: GCA_944386525.1. Classification (GTDB taxonomy): domain Bacteria; phylum Bacillota; class Clostridia; order Oscillospirales; family Ruminococcaceae; genus Ruminococcus_C. Next base: position 13,863 of record CALXBL010000005.1, read on the forward strand.
ACAAAGAATGGAGATGCCGTGAGGGGAACAGATTTGCCTTCAGCGGAAAGCGTGAATCAACAAGGCATACATATGTAGACGGAATGGGAGTGCAGGACAATTCACCTGCCGCCAGAGAGCGTTCAGCGCTTCAGAATATTTGCAGACTGATAGCTTTGTTGGTGTTTGTTTATGAGATATCTGATAATATTCTGGGATTTTTGCTGATACTGATATTCAAGATGTTTGGAGTGGAAATAAGCTATAGTTTCCACGACAGCATAGCCTATGGCAATCAGTATGCAGTTATGTCGTATATACTGATCGATGGCGCTTTTAAGCTTTTGGTGCCCACATATCTGGTTGGCAAGATACTGAAGATACCGCCGAGGATAGCGGCGCCGGTATCGATAAAGAGTCCGTGGCATGTGGCAGCATCAATGTCGGCTGCGTCAATAAGCTTTGCACTGCTTGGAGCACTGAGGCTTGTTATACCGTTTGGAATGATTGAGACGGAAAATATTGGCATGACATATGGCGTATTGTCGTATATGAACGGCGTGTGTTCTGTGGTATATATTTTGTTTGATATGTTGCTTTTGCCGATATTGTTTGAACTGTTATTCCACGGGGCGCTGTTTCAGGCGCTTAGGCAGTTTGGGATAATATTTACCATAATATTCACGGCGCTTCTGAATACGGTAGTTATGCACGACCCATATTCATTTACGATAATATTCTTTTCGTCGGTAATTGCGGGTATTGGTATATGGAAGAGTGGTTCAATACTTACTGGTATGATTGTAAGCTGCCAGACTCGTGTTCTTAGTTTTCTGTATTATTACTGTGAGGAAATGCCGGAACTTTGGGGCATACCGGCGATATGGGTATGTGTTTTCCTTATGTTTATATCAGGCCTGCTGGGACTCCTGGCGTTGTCGGTAACTGCAAATGGCAATATGGGTATTAAAGATTATACCACATTTATAACTTACAAGGAAAAAATAAAGATATGTACAGTGGAAAGCTCAATGCTGGCGGTTTGGATATTATGTTTCACACTTATGGTTATAGAGATTGTATTGTAGGTGATTGATTTGCTGGATGAAAAGTGTTATGTTCCTGAGCGGAAATTCATGGAGCGAGCTATAGAGCTTGCTGAGTATGCAGCCTCCTTGGGTGAAGTACCTGTGGGGGCTGTTATTCTGCACAAGCCTACCGGAGTAATAATAGGAGAAGGCTGGAATCTTCGTGAGACAAAGCGTTCGGCGCTTGCACACGCGGAGATGATGGCTATAGATGCTGCAAGTAAAAGAATTGGCGGTTGGCGGGTGGTAGACAGCGTCATGTATGTGACGCTGGAGCCGTGTCCTATGTGTGCAGGAGGTATACTTCATTCAAGACTCGACAACATAGTGTTCGGGGCTTATGATGAGAAATCAGGTTCGCTGTGCTCAGTACAGAAAATGTTTTCATATCCATATAACCACCATCCTGAGATAGTCGGTGGTTTTATGGAAGAGGAGTGCAGAACCCTGCTGAAGAGCTTTTTTTCAGAGCTTCGCAGAAGAAAGAAGGCTGAAGGTGTAAAATGGCGCAGGGAGATGTCTAAAGCAGAGGAAAATATATTGGAAAAAGAATAAATTTTTTTCGTGGTTTTAATGGAAAAATATGTATTGAATTGTCTGAAAATATCCGGATCTGCCGGAAAGGATAAGATGAAGACGTGATAGAGTCAAGTTGAACAATTGTGCTATGTGTTGAACAGGTGATCGTCAATCAACCGAAAATTCGGAAAAATCATAACATAAAAATACGGTTCTCAAAAAGCTGATTTTTGCAGAAACCGTATTTTTTTGCCCTTAAACAAGACAATATTGCTCTTTTAACAGTGCACCTTCAACAAAAAGAAAAAACCATTGGATTTTTGTTTGCACATCTTGACAAGAATGAGTGAAATTGTTATAATTGAACTATAGAATGAGGTACAAAGGCTATTTGCATATGGCCTCAGTACAAAGGAAAGGTGGAAAGAATGTGACAAACAAAAAATGGCGAAGTAGACTTGCTGCCTTGCTTGCAGTGTGTGCCATTGTTGGCACTATGGCACCGCTTAGTGCGTTTGCCGATACGGCAGATGCTGATACTACAGCGGCGGCTGAGGACATTGCTAATGTGTCAGACGATACGGATGCACTATATTATGAGCAGCAAATGTCTTACAGTGATTACTACCAGAAGTATGGCTCCGAGAAGCGACCCGATGCTTCCATTCAGGTTGCTGGCAGCAGTTTTATTGAAACTGACTGCGAAACATATGATGTAGGCGCATACACAGGAGAGGAAGATGGAAGCTCCCGCAGCGACGCACTTATATGGAACAGTGCCGAGGGCAGCTTTACATACGAGATAGAGGTGCCGGAAACAGGCATCTACTGTGTAGAGGCATCATACTGTCCTATTGCGTCAAATACTGCTACTATAGAATTTTCTATTGCAATTGATGGTGAAATTCCTTATGATGCAGCCTCACGAATCACACTCAACAAGATTTTCAAAAATGAAAAGGATATTGAAAAGGACTCATCAGGAGATGAGGTGCGTCCGGCACAGATGCAGGTGGAAATGTGGCAGACAACCAATCTGAAGGATCCCGATGGTCTGTTTAACGAGCCGATTGTATTTTATCTTGAAAAGGGCAGACATACTGTGACTATTGATGCTACAAAGGGTTGGTTTGCTCTGGAATATTTGAAGTTCTACAATCCCGACAGCTATGCTTCATACGACGAATATGTTTCATCTGTAGATGCGGCTGTATCTGTTGAGTCAACGCCATCTGCTACAGTGAGGATTGAGGGTGAATCAGCTATATATAAGTCCGACTCAGTTCTCTATCCTACATATGACAATTCAAACTGTGCAGTTTCGCCGTCCGACCCGAAGCACCTTGTCTATAACACAATAGGTCAGGGCAACTGGGACAAGGCTCAGCAGACCATCACATGGAAGACTACTGTTCCCAACGACGGATGGTATAAAATCGGCATAAAGGCACGTCAGGAGGAAATGAGAGGTTTCTTCTCAAACCGACGTATTTATATCGACGGACAGGTTCTCTGTGAGGATATGGATCAGGTTCGTTTCTACTACAACACCGACTTCCAGATAACTGAGGTTGAGACTTCTGACGGTGATGACCTGTATGTATACCTCACAGCAGGAGAGGAACACTCTATTATGATGGAGGCTGTTCCGGGCGCTATCGGTGAATATATGCAGCAGCTTGATGATATAGTGCTTGAGCTCAACAACTACTATCGTAAGATAGTAATGATAACAGGTCCTGAGCCGGATACATATACCGACTACTATGTACATGAGAAGATACCGGAGATCGTTGATACATTCGACCGTATCGGCAAGGAACTGCGTGCTATCCAGGGTGAGATTGAGTCGCTTGCAAATTCCGAGGGTTCGGAAGCAGCGTCACTGGAGAGTATGGCTATCATACTTGAAAAGTGCGTGGAGGATCCGCTTAAGATCCCAAGCTATTTGTCACAGATAAAGGACTATATTACATCAATTTCATCATGGATGCGTGACTACCGTGACCAGCCGCTTGAGATCGACTATATCGAACTTACAACAGCCGACAATGAATTCGGCGAATCAGAGCCGGGATTTTTTGCAAATCTTTCCTATAGTTTCCAGAGATTCATTGCGTCATTCAATGAGGATTACTCCTCACTGACCGATACGACAGGTGAGGATACAATAGATGTATGGGTATCTCTTGGACGTGATCAGGCGCAGGTAGTAAAGTCGCTTGTGGAGTCTGAATTTATTCCTGAGTATGATATCCCGATATCAATAAACCTTGTAGTAGGCGGCGTTGTTGAAGCGACGCTTGCGGATAAGGGTCCTGATGTAGCGCTGTTTCTGGGCGGCGAATTCCCTGTAAATCTTGCTTGCCGTGGATTGCTGGCAGATGTTTCTCAGATGGAGGGCTACGATGAAATGACACAGCTCTATCAGGAAGAGGCTATGGTTCCTTATCAGTATGAGGGCGGCACATATGGTATGCCCCTTACAAGAAGCTGGGCAATGATGTTCTATCGTAAGGACGTTCTAAGCGAGATTGGATTCACTGCGCCTCCCGAAACATGGACAGATCTTATTGATATGCTTCCTGCACTTCAGAGAAGTTATATGTCGGCAGGTCTTGTGCTTCCGTCGGTTGCAGCCGATTCCAATATGGCGCAGATATCTCCTGCGACAGAGAGCGGACACACATTCGCAACTCTTCTGCTCCAGAGCGGAACCAATTATTATAATGATACTTTCACAGAGACAATGTTCAACACCAACGAGGCTATCGACGCTTTTGAGATGTGGACATCATTCTATACGAAGTATGACTTCGATCAGCAGTACGATGGCTTCAGCCGATTCCGTACAGGTGAGTATCCTATTGTAATTGCAGATTATACATTCTATAACCAGCTTCAGGTTGCGGCTCCTGAAATAAAGGGCCTTTGGGACTTCACGGTGATTCCTGGTACAGTTCAGGAGGACGGCACAGTTTCACATGCTGTAAACTCTACCAACACCGGTGCGGTAATCTTCAACAAGGTTGCTGAAAAGGAGAATGGTATTGAGAATGCATGGGAATTCCTCAAGTGGTTCTGCTCCACAGAAACACAGGTGAACTATGCTACCCAGATCGAAGGACTTATGGGACAGATGGGACGCTATGCTCCTGCAAACAAGGAGGTTCTTGAACAGCTTGCATGGTCCCCCGACGAGGTAGAGTCGCTTGAAACAGCAATGGATGAACTTAAAGAAGTACCGATTATACCGGCATCCTATGCTGTAACAAGAAATGTAATGAACGCATTTCGTGAGGTTGTAAACAATGGTGAAAATCCACGAGATACTCTCATGTGGTACAATCGTGACATCAATGAGGAAATTACCAGAAAACGTGAAAATCTGGGTCTTGACACAGCAGGATGATCTCTGTGTGAATAAGTAATGAGGAGGGTTTAAATTGGATACTGCCGCTATAGGTAGAAGAACCAAAAAAGAACAGCGGCGTCTGACGCTTATATCCATGAAACAGAACAAGGCTGCTTACGTTATGATGCTGCCGTTTATGCTGTTCTTCATAGTATTTACTATTGTGCCGGTTGTAATGTCCCTGCCGATGGGTTTCACCGACTTCAACATGGTACAGTTTCCGAAGTATATCGGACTTTCAAACTTTACAACGCTTTTCCTTGCGGATAAAATTTTTATTGAGTCTATCCGTGTAACGCTGGTCTTTGCGATATTCACAGGACCTATCAGCTACATACTCTGCTTCCTTCTTGCGTGGCTCATCAACGAGCTTCATCCGAAGCTGAGAACAATATTCACACTGATTTTCTATGCACCGTCCATGGCTAACGTATACACCGTATGGAAGCTTATCTTCAGCGGTGACTCACACGGCTACCTGAACTCTTTTCTGTTGGATCTGGGTCTTATAACATCACCGATTCAGTGGCTGACCGACGGTTCATACGTTCTTGGTGTAACTATTGTAGTACAAATGTGGATAAGCCTTGGTGCAGGTTTCCTTGCGCTTCGTGCAGGTTTCCAGAACATTGACCGTTCTCAGTACGAGGCAGGTGCTATCGAGGGTATCAAGAACCGCTGGCAGGAGCTTATCTACATTACAATTCCCTCTATGGGTCCGCAGCTCATGTTTGCAGCTGTAATGCAGATCGTAAGCTCATTTACAGCAGGTACTGTTTCGCAGAACCTTGTAGGTTTTCCGAGTACGGATTACAAGGCGCACACTATTATGAGCCATGCCTATGACTACGGCTGGGTAAGGTACGAGATGGGTTATGCGTCGGCTATCTGTATGATACTATTTATAGCAATGTACTTTATGAATAAGCTTATCAGCAAGCTTTTGAGCAAGTATATGGACTAAGGAGGTAATGTCATGGCAACAAAAGAAAAAGTATATGGCAAGCACCTCAAGGTGTCCACAAAGCGTGCCGGTTATAAGATTCGCGGTACAGTGGGTATATTTATTTTCCTGGTGCTGCTTGGACTGTTTATGGTACTGCCCATCTATCTTGCGGTAGTAATGTCTATCAAGCCGGTACAGGAGCTGTTTGTATTTCCACCAAAGCTCTATGTAATTGAGCCGACCCTTTCAAACTACACGTCGATGTTCCGTATATGCAGCGACCTGTGGGTACCGTTTTCCAGATATGTATTTAACAGCGTATTCGTAACAGTTACAGTTACCGTGTGCCAGGTAGTATTCTCAGCAATGGCGGCATTCTGTCTTGCGAAGATAAAGTTCCCAGGCGCAAAGGTTATGAACAGTATTATTGTTATATCGCTTCTGTATCAGGCCAACGTTATCTACATCATGCAGTATATGGTACTTGCAAAGCTGGGAATGGTTGATACATGGATGGCACTTGTATTTCCGTCTATTGCGTCGCCGATGTGTTTGTTCCTTATGCGTCAGTCTGTAAGCCAGATACCTGATGCTATGATCGAGGCAGCAAAGGTTGATGGTGCAGGACTGTTCAGAACCTGTTGGCAGATAGTAATGCCAAACCAGAAGCCTGCAATGATGACAGTAATCATCTTTGCGTTCCAGGCAGCCTGGAACATTCAGGGAGGTACACTGGTATTCAACGAATCATTAAAGACACTGCCTACAGTAGTACAGCAGGCAGCTTCAGCAGGTCTTGCAAGAGCGGGCGTCGCTATGGCAGCAGCGGTATTCATGCTTGTGCCGCCGATTATCATATTCATGCTGGCACAGCGTCAGGTCATTGAAACAATGGCTCATTCGGGCATTAAGGATTAAGGAAGAGGTGAGGAGCATGCAGAAAAAGATAAAAGTATTAGCATCTGTAATATGTTCCTGTGCTCTTCTGGCAACAGGAATGGTACTTCCGGTTGTATCTGCAGATGAGCATTATAATGTATACAACTACGACCGATGGAATGAGGCTACTCCATCACAGGCAGGATATGAGGCAACACGTGCCGTAAGCGGCACTGACCTTGGCTGCGGTGAGATGGATGTTATACATGATATCTTCCGTGACAGCCAAAATCAGTTCTACGTAGTAGATAGCGGAAATGAGCGCATTGTAGTTGTAAACGAGGAATTTACAGAGGCTGTAAGAGAATACAGCGAATTTAAGGACAGCGAAGGAAATATCCTTACACTGTCAGCACCTGAGGGAGTATTTGTCTCCGAGGATACAGGATATATGTACATAGCAGATACCGGCAACTCCAGAATGCTGGTAACTGATATGGATGGCAACGTTGTGATGAATATTACACGACCTGATTCTACCCTCTATGAGAACGAGACATTCAAGCCTCAGAAGATAGTAGTTGATAAGGCAGGCAATATCTACGCCGTACTTAACAACATCACAAACGGTGCGGCTTTCTTCAACAGCAGCGGCGAGTTTCAGGGTTACTACGGTGCAAATGCCGTTGAGGCTACTGCTGAGGTAGTTGCAGGTTACTTCTGGAATCTTATCGCAACTGATGAGATGAGAGCAAATTCATCCCGTAACGTAGCAGCCGGCATTACCAATTTTGATATTGATGATGAGGGCTTTGTATTCACAGTAACACAGTCCTCCAGTTCAGAGTCTGACCGTGTTAAGAAGGTAAATCCATCAGGTGTAAATCTGTTTACAGGACTTGATGTAACATTTGGCGATTTGGCTTCCATGTACGACGAGACTACAAACCAGACCTTCTCAACAAAGCTCATTGATATCGACATCGACGATATCGGCAGACTCAACTGTCTGGACATGGAGACCGGAAGAGTTTTCCAGTACGACGAGGACGGCAACCTGCTTTTCATCATGGGTACACGTTCTGATCAGCTTGGAGGCTTTTCACTTCAGCCTACAGCTATTGAGACAATGGGCAGCAACATCTATGTAACGGATGGACTGAAGAATACAATAACGATTTTTGAAGAAACCGACTTCGGCGAGATCGTTCATGAGGCAGTAGATCTTTACAACGATGGCTACTACGAAGAGGCACTTGCTCCATGGTATGAGGTGCTGAAGCGTGACGGCAACTATCGTGCAGCATATGTAGGTATATCTTCAGCATTGCTGAATCAGGGCGATTATGAGGGTGCAATGAAGTATGCTGAGCTGGCTGAATCCTCACTTCAGTACAACAAGGCTTTTGAGGGATATCGGTCAGAGTGGCTGGATGAAAACTTTACTATTGTTGTGATTGTTATAATTGTGCTGATAGTGCTTTATGTAGTATATCGTCATCACAAGAAGAAAAAGATGAAGAATCAGCCGAAGAATCTTGTGGAAATGCTCCACGAGGGAGAGGAGGAGTGATGCGGCTATGATGGATCTGACACAAAAGCAGTGGGTAAAGCATACGGTATTTCATCCGTTTGAAGGCTTTGAGGATCTGCGCTGGAAGAAATCAGGTTCTGTGCTCTATGCGTCAATAGTAGTGCTTCTCTGGTTTATAGCTGAAATTCTGTACGAGAATTTCTATGGTCAGCAGTTCATGATGTCCTCCACGAGACTGTTCAGCATTGTTCCCCATATCGTACAGACTATAGTTCTGTTCCTCACATGGGTAGTAGGCAACTGGTCAATATGTACGCTCCTTGAGGGTGAGGGTACAATGAAGAAAATCTACATCTACAGTGCATATGCGCTTATACCATATGTAGTTCAGCTTTATATCCAGGTTATATTGTCGCACTTTCTTACAAGAGATGAGGCCATCTTTATTACTACCATTTCTGTAATAGGAACAATATGGTCGGTAACACTGATGTTCATGGCAATAAAGGCCGTGCATCAGTACACAGTATCGAAGACAATATTTGCCATTGTGCTGACAGTAGTAGCAATGCTGCTGATATTGGTGCTTTTGGTACTTTTAGTAGCGCTGTTCCAGCAGGTATATGTATTCATAACATCAATATACACTGAGATATCATATCGTATGAAAGTTTAAGAAAGGCGGTGAAGTGAATTGTATAATAACTGGAAAAGGATAGCAGCAGGTCTGCTGGCAGTGACTATGATGATTCCTCTTGCCGCTGCTGAGGCATACGCTGATACTGCTGACGAAGGTACGGCAGCAGAAACTGCAGCCGAAGAAACAACTACAGAGGAAGGTGCAGATGAAGAAAAGCGCCGCACCGAGCCTACTGAAGAGATTGAGATAACTGCTGAGCAGGTCGAAAAGCATATGATAAAGCTCAATTCCTGCGAGGGCATAACATTCTATCTCAGACCGGAAGAATATAAGGACGAGATAGCAGATGAGGATGTAGTTGATCTGCTGAAAAATATTGAGCTTGCAGGTATCGATGACAAGACAGGCAAGGTGGTCTGCACACTTGAGGAAGAGGACGATACTGATGATTTCATCATATTCCTCAGCGAAGAGGGCAGATGGCTTGTGTATACAGATCCGGAGTACAAGAAAGTGACTATGGTAAGAAAGATAGTTTCTCTGCTTGACAACGAATATCTGTTTCTGTCGATGGATAACAAGACTCTTGAGCAGTATAACGACGACTATGATGAAGTAGTACGCTCACTGAAGCAGGACGGCGCAGCAAAGGACGGCGAGATACACTACATTGATGACGAGGGTGTTTGGGACTATGTGCTCAGTGATGATTTTGCCCATGTAAAGAGTGCCTGCCGCTTTGTAACTGAAAACGATAACCTTGCACTTTACGTAAACGATGACAATGCGACTATTGCAGTCAAGGATAAGAAAACAGGCTATATGTGGTGGTCATCACCAGTAGGCTGCGGTCAGGATCCTGTTGCGACGGGAACTATCGTATCTGATCTTCAGTCCTCACTTAACATGGTATACGGCGAACCGGCTAAGCGTTCTACAACAAATATGCGTTCTGCCAGCGATGCTGAGGTAACGGTAAAAGATTCAGGTGACGGAGTAAAGGTAACATACGACTTTAAGAGTGCAGGTATAAGTATTCCTGTAGAGTATACTCTTGAGGACGACTACCTTTCTGCAAGGATTGAAACAGCCGATATTGAGGAGGAGGACACCTCCAACGAGACGGGCAAGATTCTTACAAGTCTTACCGTTATGAACAACTTCGGTGCAGCCGATTCCGATGATGAGGGTTACTTTGTTATACCGGACGGTTCAGGTGCGCTCATCAATTTCAACAACGGCAAGACAGATGCAAAGGCATACACCCAGTATGTATACGGCTCAGACCTCACAGCAGTTCCGCTCCAGGAGCCTGATGTAACTGAACAGGTCTACTTCCCGATGTATGGAATAGTAAATGGTGACAATGCAATGATGGTGGTATGCTCCGAGGGCGATGCAAACGCAAAGCTGAAGGCGGCTACAAATGCCCAGTCCAAGAGCAGCTACAATATATGCAGCTTCGAGTTTAACCTCAGAAGCACCGACAGCTACTATATGTCAGGTGACAACACCACGACTCTCACAGTGTTTGAGGACGGTGACATAAAGACTGAGACTATTGAGCTGCGTTACTATCCGCTGGAGGATACTTCCGAGGAGGGCATGGACTACATCGACGTGGCAAATGCTTACCGTGATTACCTGACTGATGAGATGAATGTCCAGAAATCTGATGCAGCAGGTCTGCCGGAGCTTTACGTTGATATTTACGGCGGCGTTGAAAAGTCACGCTCCATTCTGGGTATACCTGTTACCCTTAAAACATCTCTGACGACCTGCGAGCAGGCTGAAAAGATCATGCAGTCGCTCCTTGATTCAGGTGCATCGAATATGGTAGTAAGCTACAATAAGTGGACGAACGACGGAATCAAGAATAAGATCGACGCCGACGCCAAGGCATCCGGCACTATCGGAGGCAGCGGTGACTTTGAAGATCTGCTTTCATATGCAGAAAATCAGGGTGTAGCGCTCTATCCAACAGTTGCAAACATGGGCTTTAAATCCGGTAACGGCTACTACACATTTATGGATACAACTATTAGAGTATCCGGTTCATATGCAAGACAGTATACATATAACCTTGCTTATGGCACACAGCAGACAAGCAAAAAGCCTCTGTCTCTTATAACACCTACAGCATATACAGAAATATTCTCTGACCTTGCAGAAAACTGCGCAGATGAGGATATAAAGAATATCGGTCTTACAGAGCTTACCTCTGCACTTTACGGCGACTACGGCAAGAATGCTGCCGGCAGAGAGCAGGCTAAGGATATGCTTATTGAGTCTTACCAGATTCTTGAAGACTCCATGACAAGTATTCTTGGCAACACAGCAAACGCCTATGCACTGCCTTATGTTGACCGGATAAGCAATGTTCCGCTGCAGTCAAGCGGATATGATATCTTTGATAAGGATATCCCATTCTATCAGATAGTGCTCCATGGAATTAAGTCCTACTCCGGCACGGCAGTAAACGGCAGCGCTGATACAAGCGAGGCTGTACTCCGGGCAGTTGCAGCAGGCAGCAGCCTCAGATACGATATGATAGGCGAGGAGACAAGCATACTTAAGGATACAGAACTTGACAATCTCTACTATGCATATTATGCAGATTGGACTGATGAAGCAGCTCAGAACTGGCAGTTTGCAAGAGATGTACTATCCGGTGTATCAGATAAGCTTATCATCGGTTATGAGACTGAAGGCAATGTTATCACAACCACCTATGAAGACGGCACAGTGATAGAAGTAGATCTGGAGGCTGAGTCTGCAACAGTAAACGGAACGGAATATTTGCTTTCAGATTATTTAAAGGAAGGAGCGTGAGTATCGCATGAAGATGGGTTATGAAAAAAGAAAGAGTATGTATGGCTACGGATTCATAGCATTGTGGTTTGTGGGTGCTCTCGTATTCTTTATGATACCTTTGGTACAGTCATTCCTGTACTCATTCCAAGACATACGTCCTGATACAGGCGGAATGGTTGGCGAATGGGTGGGACTTGATAAGTATAACTACGCATTCAATGTTGACCCTAACTACCGTCAGTATCTGGTAACAGTTCTACAGACAACACTTTGGAAAACGCCTCTAATTCTGGTATTTTCACTATTTGTTGCGGTTATCCTGAATCAGAAGTTCAAGGGAAGAACATTTGCAAGAGCAGTATTCTTTCTGCCGGTAATTATCGCAACAGGTCCCGTATTCAACATCATCAACGGCAACATGGCAAGCACAGGAAACAGTGATGCGAGCCAGTTCTCAACCATGTTCTCAACCGACCTGCTGGGCGAGCTGATGGAATTCCTTGGTATCTACGGAATTTCAGAGGGCGTACAGACAACGATCGATACGATTGCTGACAACATCTTCGGCATCGTATGGAATGCGGGTATTCAGATTCTGATGTTCCTGTCGGCACTTCAGAATATTCCTGTCTCCGCCAAGGAGGCAGCACAGATCGAGGGTGCAACAGCATGGGAATATTTTTGGAAGATAACTCTTCCCAACGTAAGTCCCATGATCCTTACCTGCTTTATCTTCACGATCATCGACTCATTTACAGACCCAAACAACGTTGTAATGGGTAGAATAAGCGATCTTCAGATGGACTGGAAATACGGTGAGGCATCAGCAATGGCGTGGATCTATTTCTCGATCGTACTTGTGGCTATCGGTATAGTTACACTGATTCTCAATAAGTTCATTTACTATGAAGTAGACTAAGGAAGGAGGCAGTCATGGAAAAAGTTCTTAAAACTCCGCTGGCATCGCCAAAGCCCGACGAAGAGGTGGGTAATGGTATGTCCAAGCGTGAAGCGCAGAAGATCCGAATGCAGAATATGAACAAAGCTGAGATTGCCTATATGCGCCGTTCAAGGCTGTTTGCAGTTGTATGGCCCATATTCCGTTTCTTGATTCTGTTAGGACTCTGTTTCATAATTGTATATCCGCTTATATATATGCTCAGTTGTGCATTTCGTGCGCCTGAGGATATGAGCGACCCAACAGTAATGTGGATACCCAGACACTTCACACTCAGCGTAATAAAGGATACAATGAGCGTAATGAATTTCTGGGACACACTGGGTACAACAATATTCCTGAATGTAGGCTGTTCACTTGTACAGGTTTTATCATGCGCAGTTGCAGGCTATGGCTTTGCAAGATTCAAGTTCAAGGGCAGAGGTTTGCTGTTTGGAATAGTTATCCTCATGATACTTGTACCGACGCAGGTCATCTCCATACCACAGTATATGCTGTTCAGATACTTCGGACCGTTTAATCTTATCAACAATCCGCTTTGTATGTATCTGCCGGCAGCAATGGGCTGCGGACTTAAATCGGGACTTATGATATTTATATTCCGTCAGTTCTTCAAGGGACTTCCCAAGGAGCTTGAGGATGCTGCATATCTCGATGGCTGCGGACCTTTTAAGACATTTGTCAAGGTAATGGTACCCAATGCAAAGTCTTCGTTCCTTACTGTATTCCTTTTCTCTATCGTATGGTACTGGAATGATTTCTATGTAAGCTCCACATTCTTCACAAAGAACCAGACTATTGCACTTATGCTGAAGAATCTGAGCACACTTCTTTCACAGGCGCTGTTTAACAACGCCGATGTAAGCCCCAGAGAGCAGATCGTATGGATGGAGGCAGGCTGTCTCCTGGCGATTGCACCGATACTCATCATGTATATCTTCCTGCAGAAGCACTTTACTGAAGGTATTGAGCGTTCTGGTCTTGTTGGCTAACAGAATACAGACGAGCTGCTGCAAGTGCGAAGTTGCGGCAGCTTTTTTGTCTGTCTGTCGAATTTGTCAATTGACAAATTATACAAAATTGCGTCTGAGATTTTTACATTGCATCAGCCAATTTTCATTGACAAATGAGATGTGAGATGGTATAATATGTACATAGGGAAAAGTTAAAAGGAAAGGAATCAAATAATGACAAATTCAATTCGTAAGTATATAGCTGAGTTCATCGGAACGGCAGTGCTTGTAATCTTTGGCTGCGGAAGCGCAGTAGCGGTCACAACTATTATGTCAAATCAGGTTGTAGGTTCACCGCTTTCGTTTTCCACACTGACAATAGCTTTTGCATTTGGTCTTGCAGTTGTAGCAATGGCTTACTCGATCGGCAATATATCCGGCTGCCACATAAATCCGGCAGTGTCTTTGGGTATGCTTATCGCCGGCAGAATGTCTGTAACTGATTTCATAGGATATATCATCTCTCAGTTTTTGGGCGGCATTGCAGGCGCAGCACTCCTTATGGGTATCCTTGGCGGCAATGAATACGGGCTTGGCGCAAATGGTTTCGGTGACGAGGCAAGCGCAATGATGATATCAATGACTCAGGCATTTGCAATTGAGATAGTTCTTACATTTGTGTTTGTGCTCACTGTACTTGGAGTTACAGCAAAGACTCAGAACAGTTCAGTTTCAGGACTTGTAATAGGTCTTGCTCTTACGCTTGTACATATTTTTGGAGTTCCTTTTACAGGAACATCGGTAAATCCTGCAAGAAGCTTAGGACCTGCACTTTTCACAGGCGGAGAAGCTCTCTCTCAGGTTTGGGTGTTTATCGTAGCGCCCCTCTTTGGTGCAGCTATTGCAGCAGTTGTATTTAAGCTGCTTCAGCCTGAAGAGAATAAAAAATAATTTTGAAGTCCAGAGCATTTATCTCTTTTTTCTCATTGTTTTTCCCAGAACAGCCGCTACTGCAATGCAGAGCGGCTGTTTTGGGTTTATAGATTCTTGACAAATTTTACCAATGCTTGACACTTACATATAAAATGTGTATAATGAAAATAATCAGCTGGTTTTGATATAGGTATTATAATACGAAAGGAGTATATTATGAAAAAAATACACATCGGACGTGCGGCGGCTATGCTTACAGCCCTCACACTTGCAGCAGGCTCAGCTTCCATTACAGCAGAGGCTGAAGACGGAATGAAGGTGGTTGCACTTGGTGACAGCATTACAACAGGTTATTCTTCAGACGGTACACTTATCGCATCGTATGCAGAGATAGTCAGCAGTTACTACGGAGCAGAGCTTGTTAATTATGCGCAGGATGGCTTCACATCGACAGATCTTGTGAATCAGCTTTCGGATGATGCTGTGCAGGCTGATATCGCCAGTGCTGATGTTGTGCTTGTAACCATAGGCGGCAATGATATACTTCATCTGGTGCTCAATAATGAATACCTCGATGCAACACAGTATAGTACAATGTATGAGCTTATAGCCGCAATGAAAACTGAAAGCGGAGCTCCTGACTGGACAGTCTTGCTGCCGCTGCAACAGTATCTCAACAATGCCATGCCGGCGGCAATATCTCAGTACCGGTCGAATGTCGCTCTTATTGCCGAGCAGCTTAAATCATTGACTGATGGCAGAATTGTGTTTCAAACCGTATATAATCCGATGGACTGTGATGCTGATGATACACCGCTTGCCTCAAGTGGCTCAATGGAGATTCTGACTACGAATGTTACGGGTTATCTTGAGGGTAAGCAAGACAATACAGTGTTTCCGCTGGGTCAGTGCGTAAATGGAGCAATCCGTGATCTGCAGGATGTTATTGTAGTCGATACATACCAGACATTTTTAGATCATGGCGTATATTATACGAATATAAATGATGTGGACGTTCATCCTAATAACAGAGGGCATCTTGTAATTGCAGAGTCTGTTATACAGGCGCTTGATATTGCTGAAACAGGCAGCGAAAATGGAGCACTGATGAGAAAGGTTTATACAAGCACTGATGCTGAGAGTACTCTTTCTTCTGTTGCGGCGGAACTGAATGACAGCATTATGGTAAGAGCGATGAAGAATGCCTATGGTGATGTAAATGCTGACACCAAGGTGGATCTTGATGATGCGTCTGGTACGCTTTCAATCTATGCAGCAGTCGGTGCAGGTGCAGAGTCTCCCATAACCGGACTGAATGCACAGGCAGCCGATGGAAATCAGAATGGCACAGTAGGTCTTGATGATGCAACTCTTATGCTCAGCTACTATGCGGAATTCAGCTCAATGCTGTTCAGCGGTACTTTTATGGAGTATGCAGCGCAAGTCAAATAATAAAATATACAACCAAAAGGCAGCCTTCCACAAGGGCTGCCTTTATGTATATGTGCAGGATATACCGTGAAATATGGTGCTTTTTGGTTTAACGATGTTTTCTGTATGCTATCATATTTTTATCACATAAAAAAGTATAATAATAATTACAGAAAGGGCAGAAAGGAAGCTGCTGAACATCAACTGAACCATATTGAAAGGAAGATCATCATGAACGATTATGAGAACAATAATAATGTAAATAATACATCAGACGTTTCGGATGGCTCCGGTAACTACAGCAGCGGTGCCGAAAACAACACGAGCACCGGTAATTCCTATACAGATTACAGAAGCGGCTATTACCGCAATACAAATCCGCACCAGGATGAACCGATCGGTCAGAGAAACAGCTATTCAGGAAACTACACGGGATATACCAATAAGACCGGAAGCGAAAATGGCTATAATTATGTGAATTACTATAACACAACTCCGGCAGTTGAGCCTGAGAAGAAGAAAAAAGGCAAGAAAAAATTATTGAAGATCACAGCCTGTGTTACAGCAATTGCACTTGTTATTGGAGCCTCATTTGCAGGTGGCTACTTTATGGGTGGAGATGATCCCGACTCACCGGAAAAGGTTCCTGTGGCTGGCAGCAGCGAAACAGGCGAGGAATCGTCAGATGAAAGCGCCGAGACACAGCAGGCTGTAGATACAACGGTCGAGTCACAGCCAAGTCTTATCGACCTTGCTTCACGTGAAGATGCGATCACAGTCCCGGAGATCGTTGAAAAGATTAGTCCTTCAGTTGTGGGCATTCAGGCAACATATGTAGTCCAGACAGAGTCCAGTTCTCCTTCCGACTTCGGCTTCGGATTCGGATATTATGGCTGGGGCAACAACAACGATACTCAGTCTCAGGAGGCTGTTGCTACCGGTACAGGTGTGATAATGTCGGAGGACGGATATATTATTACAAATGCACACGTTGTGTATGATACCACATCAGGATATGGGCTTGCTAAGTCTGTGGAAATCCAGATGGCAGACGGCGAAACGATATATCCGGCTGAAATAGTGGCATATGATGTGGAAACTGATCTTGCAGTGCTGAAGGTTGACCAGACAGGACTTACTCCTGCTGAATTTGGCAATAGCGATGAATGCCAGGTGGGTGAGCTTGTAGTTGCTATCGGTAATCCGCTGGGACTTGAACTTCAAAATACAGTTACCTGCGGTATCATCTCAGCACTCAACCGTGAAGTTACCATCAACGACAAGGAAATGACCCTTATCCAGACTGATACAGCTATCAACAGCGGTAACTCAGGCGGTCCCCTTATAAATAGTGCAGGACAGGTTATTGGAATAAACTCCGCTAAAATGTCCTCCAGCTATTCATCAAACTCAGCAACTATCGAGGGAATAGGCTTTGCTATCCCGATAACAGAGGCAAAGGAAATAATCGATGACCTTATCACTTATGGATATGTGACCGGCAGACCTCAGCTTGGCATAACTTGTCAGGATGTATCTGAGACTGTATCACAGGCTTACAACATTCCCGTAGGTTCATATATAATAAGTGTGACCGAAGGCGGTGCTGCTGACAAGGCGGGACTCCAGATACAGGACGTTATCATCGCCATAGATGGCAATACCATCACAACTACAGAAGAGCTTAACGATTACAAAAATGAACACGCCGCAGGCGAACAGGTAGTTCTTACAGTAGTGCGTTCCGGACAGACTCTTGATATACCGATAACACTTGAAGAAGCTGTGGCATCTGCCGATTAAGCTCTAACACTAACCAAGCAGACAACTTATCTTCATACATTCTCCTTATTATTTCCGTAAGAGGAGCTGGTGCAGTAAAAACTGTATCAGCTCCTCTGCGGTTTTTGGGTATTACTATTATATAATAGTAATATGATCCGGTGCACCAAGGGACGTGATTTTTCATAGAATGGAAAGAGACCGGAAGGATCATTATACAGAACGGAGCTGGTATTATGGGAAGAAAGGATCTGCTTATAGCGGGCGGCGACAAGCGAATGAAGTATGCCGGAGAGAAATTGGCGGATAAATATAATGTGAGCTATCTGGTGGAGACAGATGGAATGTATGATGTGATACTGCTGCCGCCTGTGTCAGTTGACAGCAGCGGCAGGCTCAATGCAGGTAACAGTAAGCTCAGTCTCTATGAACTTACAGACAGATTGAAGAAAGACGGAGCAGTGCTGTCAGGAGTAGATAAAGGACTCGTTAAAGACGAATGCAGAAAAAAAGGTATCAGATATGTTAACTATATGGAACTTCCGGAGCTTGCCCTTGCAAATGCAGTGCCAACAGCAGAGGCGGCAATAAAGATAGCCATAGAGGAGACAGAGCGTACAATCTGGCAGAGCCGTATCTTTGTTGCAGGATACGGAAAGGTAGGTTCAGTTCTCACAGAAAGGCTGCTTGCCTTGGGCGCAGAAGTCACAGCAGGAGCAAGGAAAGAATACGACAGAACAAAGATAAGAGTGGCAGGTGCACATCCGGCGGAATTGCCGCCGGATGCAGAAAGCCTGTTTGGAACAGATATAATATTCAATACAGTACCGGTGGAGATCTTCAGCACAGAACAGCTCAGGAAAACTGGCGGCAAGAGTGTGTATATAGAACTTGCATCAGCGCCCGGCGGAATAAGCGAGAAGGCTGCGCTTGAAGCAGGTTGCAGGTATGTGAGGGCACCGGGACTTCCGCCGCAAGTTATGGGTTGACACATCGGAAATAGAGGGAAAATATCATAAAAAATAAGATAAAAGCTGTAAAAATCAGATGCAGTTGTCAAAAAGCACTAAAAAATAATGAAATATCACATCAGAAATTTAAAAAAAAATCATCCGTATCACTTGACAATTGGACTGTAATATGTTAAAATACTGTTGTAAATCGTTAATTGGGCACATGCACCGTGTCCTGAAACAGATTTATCTGGTGTTCAGACATTGGCAGACGAGTCTGCTTGACATGAAGCAGAATAAAGCAATCACGTGTGCAAAGCGAATGGACGCAGAAAAATTTATAACGAAGAGAGGTAATTGGAAATGAAGAAGGTTTTCAACAGAGTACTGGCTGCTGCGCTTGCTGTTCCTATGGTGTTCACTCAGGGCGTTATGGGCATCTCCGCAGAAGATACCGGCGCAAAGTCTCTTGGTATTAATTCATTTACATGGGTTGATCCTAAGGGCGGCGATCAGGCTGAGGCTGATTGGAACTCCAAGGTTCTTGCTATGACAATGAACATGGAGGGTACAAATAAGGAGATTTCTACAGCCGATGTTCTTGCTCTGATCCCACAGACTAATTCATACGGCGTAATGCTTTATGAATTCCTGCAAGGTGCTCCTAATCCGGTTATGACAGTAAATGGCGGTGTTGTTACTATCACTGGTACTGCTGACATGACAAATTATGCAAACGACAAGATTTATTCCAAGGTCAACGAAGCTGCTGGCATGGAACTCACAATGACTGCATTCAATAAGACAATTGAATATAGTTTAACAGTTGACACAAGCGTGCTTGCAAGTGGTAAGACTCTGGATATTGTTCCCGTTGTAACAATTGACGGCACAACGATCGACCAGACAAATGCATCAGACTACATCCAGAGCCTGGCTGATGAACTGGCTGCTGAGATTGCTTCTCAGGTAACAGTTGACGCTGATATTGAAGAGGCTATGACTGTTGAGATTATCACAAAGCTTGAGCGTGCTGAATACTGGGCAGGCCGAGCAGAAGTTTTCGCTCGTACATGCTCTTACGACACAGCTGATGAAATGATGTCTGCTATCTCCAAGTTTGTTGATAGAAGAACAAATGTTTACAATTTCCCTGCATCTGTTGATGAGGCTGTTGCAAGACACGGTAAAGGCTTCAATGCAACAATCAACCTTGTGAACAGCATAGCAACAACAAGCGGCTATGTAATCGACATCACAGCTGATGACGTTGCTGATCTGGCTAAGTCCGGCTCCAACTTTGAAGTTGTAATTGCTGATGGCGTATACAACGTAACATTCACTATCCCGGATGCTGAGGCTGCTCAGGTTGAGGCTGAAGTGAACGCAAATCCTATTGTTGATGAGAATGGCACTACATGGGTATATGGTTCTTCTGATAAGACTGTTGAATTTGAATTCACAACTGATGGTACTGTATACTACAACGTAACAAGAAATATCAATTACGTTGATTCCGAGACAACAACAACTACTACTACAACTACTTCTGATACAACAACAACCACCACAACAACATCAGATTCAGGTACAACTACAACAACTACTACTGTAACTGGCTCTGAAACAACAACAACTTCTGACTCAACAACTACAGGTTCAGAGACAACAACAACAACTTCTGATTCAACAACTACAGGTTCAGATACAACAACAACTTCCGATACAACAACTACAACCACAACTTCAACAGCTGTTCCTGCTGATTTCGTTCTTGAAACAGTAGAAGTTGCTGCTAACAGTGGTTACTACTTCTCAGATGATGAGAATGCATTTGATCTTACATCTCTGATTGCTGATCTGACACTTGTTGGCAATATTGATGGCACAGTGCAGAACATCAAGATTTCTCCTCAGGATTATGCTGCATACCTGACACCTGAATATGCAACACCTGCTGAGTTCTTCAACGCTGTTGAAGGCACAACATACATTGCAGACACACTGGGCCTCACATTTACAGCTCCTGCTGAGATGACTATAGCTGATGATGCTTCTACAGAAGTAACAGACCTGCCTATGATTTACATTGGTGTAAAGGGCGACGCTAATCTGGATGGTACAGTTGGCTTGGATGATGCAAGTGCAGTTCTGGCTTACTATGTAAACGCAGCAGTAGGCACAACACCTTCATTTACAACTGATGCTGATCTTGAGATTCTGGCATACTTCATAGCTGATATTGATACTGAGTCTTTAGCTGGTACTAACACAGAAACAGAAGTTATCTCAATTGATGATGCTGCATTCATTCTCAGTTACTATGCACAGTCTGCAGCAAGCATAGATCCTGATTGGGATACAATCATTGGCGCATAATTGCATTTAGCAAAAGGTACGTGTATTACCGGGTGTTATATACATCCGGTAGTATAAAATAAAATTTATATTTGAAAGGAAATATTTAAAATGAAAACTACATTTAAGAAGAGCATGGCTGCACTTTCTGCAGCTGCTGTAGTAGCTGCTTCTGCAGCTGTATTCGCTGTTCCAGCTGACGCTGCTGCTGGTACAATCACAACTGGTACTGTAACAGTTACTCTCGACGAGCTGGCTGCTTCTGACTACATCGTAAGAGTTCCTATAACTCTTTCTGGTGCAGATCCTTTCTACTCTGTTGGTTTCGGTGTAAAGTATGACATGGCTCTTACATTCAAGGCTGGTACTAAGGGCGACATCTTCGGCGGTGTTCCGCTGAACGCTGATGGTTCAGTTCTGAATGAATTTGGTTCTCTGGAAGTAGCTGTTGGTGCAGCTAATAATGCTGATCTTGGTCTTTACTGGGTAGGCGCAGCTATCAGCCCGATCGGCGCTGACACTGCTCACGCTCCTGGCGATGGCACACTGTGGACACTCGTATTTGAAGTTCCTGCTGATGCTCAGGCTGGCGACAGATACGACATCACAACTCTGCTCGAGTCCAACGGTACACCTGTTGAAATCAACAACGGTACTGGTAAGGAAACTCCTGCTGTAGTAGATGGCGCTATCATCATCGAGGGTGCTGTAACAACAACTACAACAACTTCAACAACAACAACTACAACAACAACAACTGAGGCTACAACAACAACAGCTGAGGCTACAACAACAACAGCTGAGGTTACAACAACAACAGCTAAGGTTACAACAACAGCTGAGGCTACAACAACAACTACAACTGCTACATCTGGTAAGACTGAGTCTCCTAAGACAAGCGATGTACTGCCTGTAGCTGGCGCAGCTGCTGCTCTGGTAGTTATCGGTGGTGTAGCTCTGGTTGCTAAGAAGAGAAAGTAATTTCTCCTAAGAGTAATTAAAGCTCATACAGATTAACGTCTGACAAGGCACCTCCCTTTTGGGAGGTGCTTTTTTTTTTCGTTTCAGCATAAAATCCACTGAGGTGGTAATATGTATGGCATTTATGCAAGACAGTCGGTAGAACGTCAGGACTCAATTTCCATCGAAATGCAGATAGAACTTTGCAAAAAACGTCTGCCCACCGGTGAGGAGTGTGAGGTCTATACGGATCGTGGCTGTACCGGCACAAATACACGCCGACATGAATACAGACGCATGGTAGGTGATATACGTACCGGCAGGCTCAGTGGTATAATCGTCTATAAGCTTGATAGAATATCAAGGTCACTGTTGGATTTTGCACGTCTTTCCGAGGAGCTAAGTAAGCACCATGTAAAGCTGTGTTCCTGCAGCGAGGAACTGGATTCAAGCTCACCTATGGGGCAGATGATAATCCGACTTCTGATAATGTTTGCAGAGATGGAGCAGCAGATGATATCACAACGCATAAGGGATAACTACAGAGCACGTGCCGAAAAATGTCTTCCTCTGGGAGGAGTTCCGCCATACGGCTACAACAGGGACTGGACTGTAAATGCAAAGGAAGCTGAAAATGTGGAGCTGATATATCGTCTTCTGCTTAGAGGAATGAGCCTTGATTCCATAGCAAGGAAAATGAACAGTAAAGGAATAGAGTCACCCTCTGGAGGCAAATGGAGCGGTGTTCAGATAAGTCGGCAGCTTAAAAATATTGCCTATGCAAAGCCCGATGAAAGCTTGCTCTCGTGGCTCAAAACTGCTGGCTATCAAATTCTTGGCAGTGAGACAGACTATATAGCGCAAGGCGGCTGCATAAAGGTTGACAGGCAAGGCAGCAAATACGCCGCAAAATCAGCTCATGAACCGATAATCACAAGTGAAAAATGGCTTGCCGCACAGGATATACTGCTTAGCCGTAAACCCTCTGCGAACGGCGGAAGCGGCAGTACATCATGGCTGCAAGGGTTTACATTGTGCGGAAAGTGTGGCAGTTCCTGCTATGTGCGCAGTAATGGGAAGGGATATCCATATATATATATGGTGTGCCGTGGGAGGAGGTCTGGCATTTGCAGCGGACTGAAAGCGCTGCGAACTGAGCAAATCGAAAAAGCAGCTGGTAAAGCTCTGGAAAAGGAGATAAAACGCCTTTTAAGACCCTGCACACAAACCATCGACCGGGAACTTGCGGCTTTGTCTCAAAAACCGCACAGATCAGGTCAATTGGAAACTAACTTCGACAGAATGACGCTTGATCAGAAAAAGACTGCTGCAAGTCTTCTTATAAAAAATGTGGTAGTTACAGAGTCGGAAACAGTCATAATTTTCAGGTGATGTGTCAACACGACTCATACGCTCCAGGCAAGGTTGCCCCCAGAACTGCCGGTGAGATCATAGCCGATGCCGTATGCCGGATTTTGGAGGATGACACACATGAAAACGCTTACAGGTAAGAGGATCGGCTTTGCAGTTACAGGATCCTTTTGTACCTTTAAAAAGGCATTTGCTCAGGCAGAGGCTCTTGTTCATCAGGGCGCAGAGCTGACACCTATTTTCTCAGCAAATGCAGCCGGAACCGATACACGTTTCGGCAAGGCGGCTGATCATATCCGCCGCATGGAGGAGATTGCTGGCAGGCAGGCGCTGCTTACGATATCCGACACAGAACCCCTCGGACCCAGGGATATGCTCGATGCAATAGTAGTTGCTCCATGTACGTCGAATACTCTGGCAAAGCTTGCACTCGGCATAGTAGATACCTCAGTGACAATGGCTGTAAAGTCCATGCTCAGAGGCGGCAAGCCAGTAATCCTTGCCGTTGCAACCAACGATGCCCTAAGATGCTCGGCAAAGAATCTGGGGTTACTCCTGAATGCAAAGAATTATTACTTTGTCCCCATAGGTCAGGATGCACCGGATGTGAAGCCATCTTCAATGGTCGCAGACTTCACTATGCTTCCGGAAACTGTCAGCTGCGCTCTGGAGGGAAGGCAAATTCAGCCTTTGATAACACATAAAGGTTGAATCCTTAAAAATATTTTGGGAAAATATGAATGAATAACCGCCTGACTCAAAGGGTCAGGCGGTATCAGGAGGTTTTATATGGCACAGATCATTGCAAATCAGGCGTTTATAATGCTGCTGCTCAATCTGGTGGGAGTGCTTGTTTATCGACTGAACATAGTAACCAGAGACGGAGGACGTCAGCTGTCATCATTGGTGCTGGAGATCGTCACACCGGTGCTTGTTGTTCACGCTTACATGGACGTGGAATTCAGCAAGCAGATGGCGGCAAATCTTATGTGGACATTCGGACTTGCTGCCGTATCGTACATTCTGACTATCATCGATTCTAAAATTTTCATCAGGGACAAGGGGAACAGACTTGTAGCGATCGAGCGTTTTTCCGCAATATACAGTAACTGCGGATTTATGGGTATACCACTTGCGAATGCGCTTTACGGATCGACTGGGGTGCTGTATGTAACGGCATTTCTGACGGTTTTCTTTTTCTTTTCATGGACTCATGGTATAATGATGCTTTCCGGAAAGCGTGATATAAAGGCAGTGCTCAAAGTATTGCGTTCTCCAACGGTAATTGCAATAGCTATAGGTCTTATAATGTATTTCACGCAGTTCAAGCTGCCGTCGGTGATATCAGAAACTATGAACTATGTGGCATCGCTAAACACGCCGCTCGCTATGATAGCATCAGGCATAAGCGTTGCACAGGCTAATATAATAGGGGCGCTGAGGAGTCCACGGGTATACTGGATATCTGCCTGCAGGTTAATCATACTGCCTATGCTTACGATGGTATTGTGTCTTTTATGTCCGTTTATATCGGAAGATGTGCGGATAGTAACGCTGCTTCTTTCAGCAGCGCCGTCTGCAGCAATGTGCACACTGCAATGTCAGAAAATGGGACTCAACGATGTGTATGCATCTCAAATATTTGCAATGACAACCGTAGCTTCAATGGCAACACTGCCTGCTCTTGTTAAAATTTTTACAATGTTATTGGATATTTTGTAATAGACATATTGACTTGACAGTTTTTTATAGAAATCTTGTGTGTATACTGTAAATTTAAGGCATATTGTATTAAATGTGGTTGCATTTGATTCATAAATGTGATATAATATTATCGGGTAATTTTTTCCAATATTCATAGCGGGGCAAATACAAATGAACGAGTACGGAATAAGCAAGGCTGAGCTTAAAAAACACAATAGAATATGTATTCTTCGTTCCATATGGGAATCCGGACCTACATCACGAGTTGATATTTCCCGTCAGCTTCATATCACAAGAGGAGCTATAACAATACTCACTAATGAAATGATAGAACAGAATATCATAAAAGAGGTGGGAGATGGATTTGATACGTCTGGTCGGGAGGCACAAAAGGGAAGACGTAAGATAATGCTCGATATTGATTACACGAACTTTTTTGTAATGGGTGTGTGCGTTGATGCGCAGGGCGTATCTATAGGTCTTACTACGTTGGACGGCGGAGTACTTGAAAAAGTAAATATAGATTTTGAGGAGCCGTATACAGCTGACGAAATAGCTGCATTAGTACGGAAGAATGCTGGCGTAATACTTAGCCACAGCTGCCTTGATGTAAGCGATATAATAGGACTGGGAATAAGTATAATGCCGGGCGCTCAAGGATTCGATGCTATCTGCAGCACGGGCGAGCCAGAGGATTACAGGAAAGTGGAGGAGATTTTTGGCAATTACTTCACTATACCTGTTTATGCAGACAATGGCATAACTATGTTGTCGCTTGAATATTTCAGCAGCGCCGAGAGAAGTAAGTCCGATTCAAATCGTGTGTTTATATTTTCCGAGGACGACAGCTTCCATATGTCGGTAGTCAGCGGCAGTGAGCTTCGCAATAAGGGAATGCAGATAAGTGAAGATGCTGTAAATAATATATGCGTAAAGCCCGGCGGCGCTGTCAGGAAGGGATATTGCAACGGTTCTGCGGCGGCTGAGCTTACTCCATGTGCAATAGGCGGCAAGGTATCCAGAATATATGGCAGTGAAACTACGCCGGATCTTTACCAGAGGACAGGAGGCAGCTGCAGCAGAGTGACTATGGGTCAGCTATTTGAGTCGTTCAGAATGGGCGATAGTAAGCTAAGAACGCTGTGCAGTGAGATAATCGAGATGCTTTGCCTGATGCTCAATAATATACTGGAGCTTTATTGTGCGGATATTATAAGTCTGTGTGGTTTCGGACTTGATCAAGAGCAACTGAGGTCTATATGCCGTCATGCGGAATACTTAGGAAATCCGTCTCTTGCTGACAAAATAAAGCTTTGCCATGTGGAACGGCAGCACCGGTTTAAGCCAGCTTGTAAGAGTGCGGCGATCAATGGCTTTTTCAAGGTCGGCGGTTATGTAAAACATAATATGAAATAAAAAACGAGCTTGGTAAAGGCTCGTTTTTTTGTAAGATGATAAATTTTTATGTATTTTATGGGAGAACACTTGCACTCCGGTGGAAGATATGATATAATAAATCAGTAAAATGTCATTTGGAAAAATGAGATAAATTTGAAAGGAGTAGGATTCCCTCAGGGAGTCCGATGTGGTTGAGATGAAGTTATCAGAGATGAACAAGGAAGATCTTTCACAGTTTCTGGAAAAGTGTAAGGCTGAGTATGCTGGCTATCAGGAAGAGAATCTGAAGCTTGATATGTCAAGGGGAAAGCCCTCTCCGCAGCAGCTTGATCTGAGCATGGATCTTATGGATTGTCTGAAGCGTGAGGATTATAAGGACGCAAACGGTCTTGACTGCCGTAACTACGGTATGTTGGACGGATTTCAGGAATCAAAGGAATTCTTCGCACAGATGCTTGGCGTAAAGCCGTCTGAGACCATCATTTTCGGTAACTCAAGTCTTAATGCTATGTACTGGTCAATGTCCGTTGCAATGACAAACGGTGTAATGGGCGGCAAGCCTTGGAGTCAGCTGGAAAAGGTAAAGTTCCTCTGCCCTGTTCCCGGATACGACCGTCACTTTGCGATCAGCGAATTTTTCGGCATGGAGATGATCAACATTCCTATGGACGAAAACGGTCCTGATATGGATATGATCGAAAAGCTTGTGGCTGAGGACGACAGCATCAAGGGCGTATGGTGTGTACCCATGTACTCCAATCCCGGCGGTGTAGTATACAGCGACGAAGTTGTAAAGCGTTTTGCAGCACTCAAGCCAAAGGCTGCCGACTTCCGTATTTTTTGGGATAATGCTTACTGTATGCACCACCTTACCGACAATCCTCCGGTACAGGCAAACCTTATGGACGAGGCAAAGAAGGTTGGCAACGAGGATATCTGTTATATGTTCGCATCCACATCTAAGATCACATTCCCGGGCGCAGGCGTGTCTGTTATGGCTGCAAGTGAGAATAACATGAAGTATCTGAAAAAGGCATTAGGTTTTGCCACTATCAGCTACGATAAGATGAATCAGCTCAGACATCTCCGTTTCTTCAAAGGCAAGTTTGAAAACATGGTTGAGCATATGAAGAAGCATAAGGAGCTTATCGCTCCCAAGTTTGCGATAGTTGAAAACACTCTGGAGAGAGAGCTTTCTGATCTGGGTATTGCTAACTGGTCGAATCCGCTGGGCGGCTACTTTATCTCCTTTAACCAGACTGGCTGTGCAAACAGGATAGTAGCTCTGTGCAAGGAAGCAGGAGTAGTCCTGACAGGTGCAGGAGCATCTTTCCCGTATGGCAAGGATCCTAAGGACGAGAACATCCGTCTGTCTCCCACGTTCCCGACAGAGGAAGAACTCCAGAAGGCAATGAATGTATTCGTATGCAGTGCAAAGCTTGCAGCTGCTGAAAAGGCTCTTGCTGAATAAGTAATGTAAATAAGCCGCCTTTGACGTTTGTCAGGGCGGCTTTATCATATGGCAAAAAAACAGCCTGAGAAGTTTTTTCTTCTCAGGCTGTTTTGTTTCTCAGGCGATAGGAGCTATCGGAACAGCACAGTTATCCGAAATGTGCTGTATTATAACTGTGGTATCAACAGTGTTGAGTGTTCCATCGCTGTAGCAGTCGGAGTT
This sequence comes from uncultured Ruminococcus sp., assembly GCA_944386525.1. Lineage (GTDB taxonomy): Bacteria > Bacillota > Clostridia > Oscillospirales > Ruminococcaceae > Ruminococcus_C. The sequence goes on from CALXBL010000005.1 coordinate 42,153, forward strand.
AGCTGATGCGGTTCTGTTGAGCGTAATAGCACCGGTAAGTGCTTTGTGGAGAAGAACTATATCAGCAATAGTAACTTCGCTGTCCAGATTTGTGTCTCCGTAGAGAACAGCATAATCCGGATTAACGCTTGCAATAGAACCAGCGCTCTGGTCTGCCTCGATTATCACCTTTGTGAGATACTCAGACTTGCAATAGCCAACGATACCGTTCCAGGAGACATTGGACCATTCGCCGTCGGAGGAGATTACAAACAATTCGCTGCCGTTGGGGATTTGTGCGAGGATCTCGGCATCAAGTTCGTCAGCAGCTCTCAGGTTTAGACGTGAGCCATCTGTCTTGACTTTATAAGCTCCGGTGCAGTCGTTTGCAGGTTCAGATGATGTTGTAGTCTGCAATGTGACTGTAGTAGTATTTTTAGTAGAGGTTGTCTCGGTTGTGGTTGTATTTGCTGATGCTTCCTGGGAATCAGCAGTTGTTGTCCGTGTTGTAGTGACAGCAGCAGTCGTTGTTGTATCAGCCGCATTGTTAGCCTTTACAAGGTAGTCCATGCTGCAATAGCCTGATTTGCCGTCCCATGTAACAGCAGCCCATTTTTCGTCAGCAGAAGTTACAGTAACGGCTGAACCATCGGGTATCTGGGCGACAATGTCATAGGAAGTACCACAACCCTTGCGCATATTAAGGTAAGAGCCGCCGGCAGAAACAACGTATTCGCCTGCATATTCCTCGGAGAGGGAGTCAGTTACAGTGGCGGAGGTTTTTGTTGTAGTAGTAGTTGTTGTTGCAGCAGTTGTAGATGAAGATGGAGTAGTTTCAACTTCATCTGCCGGTACAAGGTAGTCCATGCTGCAATAACCGCTTATTCCGTCATAGGTTACGCTTGCCCATGAGCCGTTTGATTCAATCACCTGAACTTCAGAGCCGTCTGGAATTCTTGTGAGAACAGCACTGGAGGTGGTAGGCTGACTTCTCATATTAAGGCGTGTACCGTCGGTATCAACAATATAAGTGCCAGCGGCATCGGAAGTTCCGTCAAACTCTGTAGTTACAGTAGTTGAAACAGAACCCGACGATGAACCAGTACCTGTAGCGAAGTAGAATGTAAGATATCCTCTCAGCTTCAGGTAGGAAGTACCAGCGTCTGACCAATAGTTTAGTTCGTCGTATGTTTTCCAGTCGCCTGACTTGGTGGTCTGGCGTTTGGAACTTGCGCCCGGATCGTAAACCAGGACTCTGTTAGTAGCGCTGTCGTAATCAACTATGGAGATGAAGTGGTTGTGCACAAGGCCGACAGCAGTTTCACCTGCTGAGAGCTTTGAAACGAGCATATCCCACGCAGCGTCGTAGGCAGCCTCAGAACCGGGGTAGCAGTTGCCGACATAGCTGCTGTAGCCGTAGTGGGTATCAAGCTGGAAACCATACTGGCTGCCGAATTTTGCAGCAGCGTTGGGAGCGATAGAAAAGCTTGAGCCAACGCCCCAGATGTATTCATTTGCCGATGCCCAGTCAGCAAGTGCATAGATATCCATGGTATTGCCTGTCAGGTAACGTACGGAATTGACGATAGCCATAGCACCGCAGCCGCTGTTGCCGATGTTACCATCGCCATAGGGATAGCTGCTCCACTCATTGCCGTATTGCTGGAGTACAACGTCCTCAGCCTCAGCCACGGTGGTGCGGGTTGTAATAAATCCAGTAGTCATAAGCAGCATTGAAGCTGTAATGACGGACACGATTTTGCATACTTTTGATTTCATAGAAAAATATCCTTTCATAGGTTTGCCGCAATTTACTTTACATTATAATTGACATTATAATTGATTTCAGCTGCGGATGTATCGCACTCCTTTTGTAAGAATAAATGTTTTGTTGTCGTACCGGTCTGAAACCTTTTGTAATTAATTTGTAATCTATTTGATATTATAACACGCTTAAGTGAAAAATGGAAGTGCTTTTTCAAAAATTTATCAGTTGTTTACATTAGATTCAATAACCGTGGATGTATTTTATATACAATTGCACACTTCAGAGCCGCTGGAGAATGAATTTTAAAGGTTGTGGAGAATTTTGCTCCTGATTTGTGTAAAACAGTCGGTTTTAAAAGAATAATCTGTTGTAAATGCACAAAAAATTCGGGAGTCGAGAAACTTGCTTGCAAAATAACTGGTTATGTGTTATAATGTAAGTGATACATTGTAACCGAATGCCAATGGCAGGTGCAGTGTTTGGATATGGCTCTAAATAAAATATTATAGTATAAGGTATTAGGAGGAACATTAAAGTGAGCGAAGTAAAAAAAGGTAAAAAGGTAACGATTCTGGGTGCGGGAAATGTAGGTGCGTCTATTGCGTTTGCAATGGCTATCAAGGGCATCTGCTCAGAGATGTTGATTATTGATATCAATAAGCCAAAGGCAAAGGGTGAGGCTATGGATATCATGCAGGGCAATTCTTTCTATCCAGCGTGTGACGTCAGAGATGGAGATTATCCAGACGCAGTAGATTCTGATCTGGTTATCATCACTGTAGGTATCGCAAGAAAACCAGGTCAGACACGTCTTGACCTGTGCAAGATCAATGCAAAGATCATCGCTTCAGTAATGCCAGAGATCACAAAGTATGCTCCCAATGCTTCTTATATTATCGTAAGCAACCCGGTAGATGTTCTCACATACGAGGCTCTCAAGGTTTCTAACCTTAATCCAAGTCAGGTAATCGGTTCTGGTACAGTTCTCGACTCCTCACGTCTCCGTGCGTGCCTGGCAGACCATGCTAATGTAAATGCTAAGAATGTACACGCTTATGTATTTGGCGAGCACGGTGATTCTTCCATGGTTCCATGGAAGCTTGCATCTGTATGCGGTATGCCTTTTGATGATTACTGCCAGTGTGTAAAGGATCTTGGCGAAAAGGATGCTATCGTAAAGGAAGTAAGAGAGGCAGGCGCAGAGGTCATCAAGTGCAAGGGTGCAACATATTATGCTATCGCACTTTCAGTAGCGCAGATCGCTGAAGCGATTCTCCGTGATACAAAGACTGTGCTCACAGTATCTACATTACAGGATGGCAGCCGTTACGAGGGTGTTACAGATGTATGCCTGAGTCTTCCCTGCGTAGTAGGTGCAGGCGGAGTTGAGCGTTTCATAACACCTCCTCTGACAGCTGAGGAGCTCGAAGCACTCCAGAATAGCGCAAAGGCACTGCGCAGCGTTATCGACGCTATGCAGGAAGACGCTGAATAAGCTGAGTTCAAATGCAGTGACTGTGTAAACGCAGTCGCTGCGTTTTTTTACTCTGTTTCGGGACGTGATGCTAATGAGTGTTAAGGTGAAGATCATTGCACTGATATGCCTTGTGCTTGCAGGCGCAGTGGCTGTTATTCTCATGCTCACCAAAGAGACGAGGGAAATTTCGACACAGCAAACAGCTATCGTAGTTTATATGGAAACTACTGTCACCACCGGAACATCTGTTGTATCTGCGGAGAGCTCGCAGATTTACACAGCTGTATCAGACTATTCATATACAGATGCTGCGGAGAAAGGAACTTCGTCAGCCGTAGCTGTACAGACTGATAAAGAGGTGGTGTTCCCCATCAATATAAATACGGCAGGTATAGAGGAACTCATGGCACTTCCTGGTATTGGCGAGACTATAGCCAACAGGATATTGGCGTATCGAGAGGCGTGCGGCGGCTTTACAAGTATAGAGCAGCTTTCAGAAGTGGAGGGCATAGGCGAAAAGCGTCTTGAGAGCATAAGCGGATTCATTTATATAGAAGGATATATCTCAACCAATGCGCCAGTTGCTGAGGAAGATACATTTGCTGAGACGGAGACAACTACTGAAGAATCTGTTCCGGCAGTAATAGATGTGAACGATGCAACGGCTGAGGATTTCGACAAGCTGCCTGGGGTGGATCTGGAACTTGGTGAAAATATCGTAGAACTGCGCACCAGGATAAAAGGCTTTTCAAATATAAGGGAGCTGCTTTATGCAGAGGGAATGACACGTGAAATATTCATAGGAATAATGGATTTTCTTGAATGTGATGTGCAAAATCACTTGGATGACAGTCGAAATGACTGAAAAGAATTTAACCGTTTTGTAACCTTTGCCTGAAAATGGGTTCATTCATCGTCGAAGTGCACAAAAAAAGTTGAAAAAAGACAGCGTAAAAACTGAAAATAATGAATGAATGGTATACCTTATTGACATTATCTAAGAATTGGTGTATATTAAGCATATCAAAGGAATACTTGGATAATGCTGCAAAGGCATATCCGGTATAAAGCCAATTATATTATTTTTACATAATATAATATATAATTTAAGGAGGAAATTTCCAATGAACAATCTGAAGAAGACACTGGCTCTCATGGCTGCTCTGGCTATGACAGCTACAGCATTCGTTGGCTGCGGTGACGACGATACTTCATCATCTACAACTGAGGCTACAACAACAGCTGCTGAAGAGACTACTGAAGGCGATGTAGCTGAAGAGACTACTGAAGGTGATGTAGCTGAAGAGACTACTGAAGCTGGTGAAGCTGCTGAGGTTCCTGCACTGGGCACACCTGACGGTACACTGGGTGAGGGCGGCGACGCTCTGACAATCCTCTGCTGGACAGAAGATGACCTGACTCACATGTACGACGTTGTTGCTAACCAGAGCGGCATGGACAAGTCTATGATGGTTTACAAGAACGTAGGTGCAAACGGTACAGAAGCTAACGAAAAGTATACACAGATGTTTGCTTCTGACGAAGACGTTGACCTGTATTTCTGCGACGCTGACTGGAACATGGCTTATCAGAACAACGATGAGTATTCTGCTCCTCTGTCTGCTGTAGGTATCACAGAAGATATGTATGCAAATGCATATGAGTATACAGTAGCAATGGGTAAGGATAGCAACGGCGTTCTGAAGGGTGCTTCTTGGCAGGCAGCAGCAGGCGGCTATGTATACAGAGCAGACCTGGCAGAGCAGTATCTTGGTATCACAACTCCTGAAGATATGCAGGCTATGATCAGCGACTGGGATGCTTTCTGGGCAACAGCTGCTGAAGTATACACAGCTTCCGGCGAAGTAACAGCTATGACTGACTCTCTGGGCGGTGTATGGAGAGCATATTCTAACGGTAACAGAGCAACAGCATGGGTACAGGATGGCACAATCACAGAAGACAATGCAACAGCTTGTCTGGGTGACTTCATCTCCATGGCTAAGACAAACTATGACGCTGGCTATATCAGCACAGCTACTCAGTGGACAGATGACTGGCTGCCACAGGGTATGAGCGCTGGTGCTCAGGCTAACAAGACATTCGGCTTCTTCTTCCCGACATGGGCAATTGGTGCGAACTCATCTCTGGAACAGGCTCAGGGTAAAGAGGGTACAGAAGGTTCTACATACGGTATGTACAACATCTGTGAAGGTCCTACAAGCTGGTTCTGGGGCGGTTCTTGGATCTGCGTATCTCCTAAGACAGATAACGCAACTGAGGCTGGTCAGTTCATCTATGCTATGACTGTAGATGCTACATCTATGAAGGCATATGTTGAGTCTAAGGGCGACTTCGTAAACAACAAGCCTGTTATGGCTGAAGTTGTTGCAGACGGCACAAACAGCAACCCGCTGCTTGGCGGTCAGGATCAGTTCGCTGTACTGGCTGACTCCGCTGCTAACATCGATATGAGCATTGCTACTCAGTATGATGCTACAATCAACTCAGAACTGCAGAATGCAGTACAGGCTTACTGCGAAGGCACAATCGCTTCTGAAGAAGATTGTGTTGACGAGTTCCTGAACAAGCTGTCTGAAGCTCTGACAGACGTTACAGTTGAATAATTGTAAGGGAATATCATTTTAATTCACTTTAAACATTATATACCCTGCATGGTGTATGCCATGCAGGTGTATATTTGTTTTTTTATCACTTCTACTATTTTACTAAATTTTTGAGAGGGTGTGTTTATGATGGCATCGACTGCACAGAGTCGTATTAAGTCCATTAGCTATGCTAAGTATGGCTATATGTTTATCGCACCATTTTTTATTGTCTATGCTTTTTTCCAGATCTGGCCGTTGATTAATACATTCATACTGAGTTTCTACGGCAATGGTGATGCTGCAAGTGAATTTGTAGGACTGGAAAACTACCAGACACTTTTATTTGGCGGCGATAATCGTAGATCAAGAGCTTTGAATGATACATTCATTCAGTCATTTATTAACACAGTAATATTGTGGGTAGGTAACTTTATTCCCCAGATTTTCCTGTCACTGTTGCTTGCAGTATGGTTTACAGATTCCAAGCTGCATATTCCTGGTAAGGGATTTTTCAAGGTAGTAATGTATCTTCCTAACATTATAACAGCTGTATCTGTTGCAGCTCTGTTCATGAGATTTATCTCAAACAGCCAGACAAGTGCTGTAAATATTATTCTTGCTCAAATGGGTAATGAACCTATTAAATTCGAAAACGATCCAACATGGAGCCGCGGTATTGTAATGTTTATTCAAACCTGGATGTGGTTTGGTAATACCATGATCATGATGATGTCTGGTATTTTGGGCATCAATCCATCTCTGTTTGAGGCTGCAAACATCGACGGTGCGTCCAGCGGTCAGACGCTGAGAAAGATCACTCTTCCTCTGCTCAAACCAATGGTTGTATACACGCTGATCACATCTATGATCGGTGGTCTGCAGATGTTTGATATTCCGTTCCTGTATCATACAGCAGCCGGAGATATCAAGGATCATCTGCGTACAGTAGCTGTATTTATTTACGAACAGTTCCGTGCTGGTAATAACGTACACAATCCGCAGTATGGTGTAGCTGGTGCGGCATCTATCATGCTGTTTATTGTAACAGCTATTCTGGGTATTTTTGTATTCCGTATGAATCGTGACCAGGATGAGGTCCGTAAGAAGAAGGAACGCAAAGAACTCGTTAAGGAATACAAGAGACAGCAGAAGCTTGCAAAGAATGGAGGTCTTGACTAATGGAACATGTCGGCGTAAAGGATAACTATATGCTGATTCAGAGAATCAAGTCCATCGGCTGCTTTATTGTATGTCTGTTACTTGCTGCTATATGCCTGGTACCGTTGTGGGTAATGATTTGTAATGCTACATGGGATCGTTTCCATCTTAGCACTACTCCAATCAACTTTATTCCTGGCGGAGATTTTGCCGAGAATTTCTATAATATCTCTAAGGGTGAAATGGCGCAGTTCCCGGACTTTAATGTTTTTACTGGTTACAGAAACAGTTTGATTATTGCAGGCTGTTCTACAATTCTGACTGTATTTTTCTCTGCAATGACGGCTTATGGTCTGACTGTTTACAACTTTAAGATTCGTGATGGTGCATATACACTTATTCTTGCAGTTATGATGATTCCTGTACAGGTAACATCTACAGGTTTCGTACAGTTCATGGTAGGTACACTGGGACTTGCCAACTCCTACATACCGCTGATTCTGCCGGCGATTGCGGCTCCGGCTGTCGTATTCTATATGCGTCAGTATATGAAGTCCTCATTCCCGCTGGATATAGTTGAAGCGGCACGTATTGATGGCTGCGGAGAATTCCGTACATTCATTTCAATTGCAATACCGATGTGTAAGCCGGCTATTGCAGTGCAGGCAATCTTTGCATTTGTTGCAAACTGGAACAACTACTATACACAGAACATGATCATCCTGAGTGATACTGATCGATACACAATGCCGATCATGATTCAGAACGTACTTGGTCAGGATAAGCATCCTGATGCAGGTGCTCAGTATGCAGCAGTTGCTCTTTCGATCATTCCTATCGTTGTTATTTATCTCTGCCTTTCTAAGTTTATCGTAGGCGGCGTAGCACTTGGCGGCGTAAAGGAATAATTTCTTTAAAATTAAAAGAGTCACGGCGTTTGTCGTGGCTCTTTTTTATATGATATAAAAAGATGCTGCCCGATCATATCGGACAGCATTTTTCATGCTATAGCAGCTTTAGCCTTGTTTACAATATTCTTATCGTTTTCGTATGAAAGAATATTCGAGGCGTAGCCTATGTCGACCCATCGGATCTCGGCGATCTCCTCAGCCTGAGGAGTGAAGTCATAATTTCTGGCACGGGCAATAAAGTAGACTACAGTTTTAAGGGTATCACGCTTAGGGTAGTATGATACAGTCTCACGGAATGTGGGGTCGATGAGAACATCGAGGGAAGTTTCCTCCTTGATCTCTCTAAGAGCAGTTTCCACTTCAGTTTCATTGCCCTCCATATGGCCCTTTGGGAAAGACCAGTGCCCACTGTTGATATGTTTTATCAGCAATATCTCAGTATTTCCGTGAAACTTTCTGTAGACAATGGCACCGCATGATTTCTCATGGTACATAAAGGCGGCTCCTTTCGTAAAAATGTTATGTTGTATTTAGTATAGCACATTTTTCCGGTTTTGTCTATAGTAAAGATTGGAGATATATGAAACTCGTATGAAAATTTCACAACAGCAGCTTTATTCATCGAGGGAGCGGTTTAGAATTATTTCGGTCTGGGAGTCATCGAGCTGTTCAATGTCTCTGAGAGTTTTGGTGATAGTGCGTGTGCGGACGCCAACTAACTTATCGAGTTCGGCATCGAGCTGGCGAATTCGATTCTGAGCAGAGGCGAGGACTGTTTCAAACTTTTCAAATTCGGTCTTAACAGCACCCAGCACCTGCCAGACCTCATTACTTCTTTTCTGTATCTGGAGGGTACGGAATCCCATTTGCAGTGAGTTGAGCATAGCTGCCATTGTAGACGGACCTGCTATATTTACATGGAAGTCGTGCTGCAGCTCAGTTACCATGCCCATATTGACAACCTCGGCGTAGAGGCCCTCAAAGGGCAGGAACATAATGGCAAAATTTGTTGTGTATGGCGGTTCGATATATTTAGTGCAGATATCCTTGGCGCATTTTCTTATAACAGTCTGGAGCTGCTTGCGGCACGCTTTCACAGCCTCTCGGTCGCCGGAAGAATATGCGTCCTGTAGGGCTGCATAAGTATCGCCCGGGAACTTGCTGTCGATTGGAAGGTAGATATGACCGCCTTTATCAGCAGCAGGCATTTTTACGGCGAACTCAACGTGTTCGCTGCTGCCCGGGATAGTGGGGATTTCTCTGTCATACTGTTCGGGAGCGAGTATTTCTGTAAGGATGGCGTCAAGCTGAATTTCGCCTAAAATTCCGCGGGTTTTTACGTTTGAAAGGACCTTTTTCAGGTCGCCTACGCCGATTGCAAGGTTTTGCATCTCGCCGAGTCCCTTATAGACCTCCTCCAGACGCTTGCTGACGAGCTGAAAAGAGCGTGACATTTTTTCATCAAGAGTTTTCTGAAGCTTTTCGTCGACAGTGTTCCTGATATGCTCCAGTTGACGGGAGTTATCGTTTTGTATCTGGGTGAGCTGGTGTGAGATCGTAAGGCGCATATCCTCAAGTTTCTGCTGATTGGTCATTTCCAGAGTTTTGAGTCTTTCCTCAAACTGTCGGAGCTGAGCGGTTACAGAATTAGTTAATATTCTTATGTTTTCCTGCTGCAGCTGGGATGACTCAGCACTGCTCCTTGCAAGCATATTGCCCATAGACTCAACGGAACGGGCAGTTGACACGTCAATTTCCTGTTTCATTCTGCTCATAGAATCGAGGAGGCTGTTCTGCAGCTGCGTCAAGTAGTTTTCGTTGCCTGCGTCTTTATTCTTCCTGAGTATCACAGTAAGAATGGCAGTCAGCATAACTATGGTGATGAACAGTAAAATGAGAATAATAATTTGCATAAAAAGTACATCCTTTCATAAGTACTGGTGTATTTTATTATATCACAATACAAGAGATATTTCAAATATAATTGCTGTCAGGGAAAATATATGAAATATTTTTCGGAAAAACAGTTTACGAAATTAAAAAAGTATGATATAATGTTAGAAAAGACTTTATAGGAGTGTATTGAATTATTATGAATGATATAAAAGACAGAAGGCTTAATCCATATGATCCCTTTGACAATCCTACTGAGAACTGTGCATATCGTCTTGATTATAGGGATGTAGTAGCTGATGTGGATAAATGTGGATACACTCTGCCGCTGGAGCCGGAGAAAGCAGAGCGAAAGCAGATACGGCGATATTTTAATATGACTGGACTTGCATTGTTTATTGGTGTAACGGGACTTTATGTGGTATTTGTTCTTTTAACTATGATCCTGGAATTCTGCATGACAGGAAGCGGCTCGTTCGAGGAACTGCTGGCAGCAGAGGAATATATGAATTATGGTTCATCTATACTTATAGCAATGAATGGACTGTTGTTTATGGCTGCAAATATACTTGTCTCAGTAGTGGGCAGCCATGCTGCTGGTATAAGGGTGAGGTCATATTTTCGTCCGTTTAAGGAGAAAAAGAGCACGATCGTACGCTATGTGCTGATAGGTATTTTTATACAGGCTCTTACCGGAGTGATATATGCAATTGTAAACTGGTTTCTGGAGAGCCTCGGAGTTCAGGACTACACTGCAGATATCGATACCTACGTTAGCGCTAAGACTATCATAGCAACAGGACTATATAGCTGCATAGTTGCACCTGTAACGGAGGAACTGCTGTATCGTGGATTTGTTCTGAAAAATCTTTCGAGGGTAAGTCAGCATTTTGGAATAATCGTGAGTGCTGCTCTTTTTGGACTTGCCCACGAGAATATAGCCCAGTTTATCCTTGCAATGCCTGTGGGAATATTCATGGCAAGGCTCACCATAAAGTATAATTCCATACTGCCGTCCATAGCGGTGCATATTGGAGTAAATACACTTGCTTTTCTGATAAACTGGATATATACAGTTGTTCCCATGGAGGGAATGGGCTATGTGGCTATAGTAGCAGTTGATGTTATATATTATCTGATAGCGGTGATAGGTCTTATATTCTGGATAAAAGAGGTAAGAAAGTCAAGGCTCCCGGCAAATACAATAAAGCAGAGCTACCGTGGTGTAAGAATACTGCTCACATCTCCATGGCTGCTTGCTGCAGCAGTGTTTCACTTTGCAATGGCACTTATAAATATATCCATACAGAACGCATAAGGGGAATATTTTAAAAGACCTATTGACGTATCGGAAATAAAGTAGTAAAATAGTACTGGAAATAAATATTATGGAGGTAATTCCAATGTCCAAGAAATTCATCGTAGAAACGTCAGCAAGACACGTACACCTTACAGCAGAGGATTTTGCAACCCTGTTTGGTGAAGGCAAGGAGCTGACAGTAAAGAAGATGCTGTCTCAGCCGGGACAGTTTGCGTCTGAGGAGAGAATCACAGTAGTAGGTCCTAAGAAGGAACTTACAGGGGTACTTATATTGGGTCCATTTCGTCCGGCAACACAGGTGGAGCTTTCTGCTACCGATGCACGTACTATCGGTGTAACAGCACCTATCCGTGAATCCGGCGATGTTGCAGGCACAGGTTCATGTAAGCTTGTAGGTCCATGCGGCGAGATCGAGATAAGCGAGGGCGTTATCATAGCAAAGCGTCACATTCATCTTACACCTGAGGACGCAGCAGAAATGGGTGTTAAGGACAAGGATGTTGTATGGGTAAAGTTAGATACAAACGGCAGAAAGGCTATTCTGGGCGATGTTGTATGTCGTGTATCAGAAAAGTATGCAGCAGCAATGCATATTGATACAGATGAGTCAAATGCTATCAGCGCAACTCCAGACCTGATGGGCGAGATCGTAACTGTAGACTGATAATTAAATAAACAGCTTTATTATAAGGGCGTTTCTCTTTGCGGGATTCGCCCTTTTTCTTTGTTTTCATTGACTTTTAGGTTTGATTGTGGTAACATATAAAAAGAAGGATGTTTGGTTGAAAGTGCTGAATATATATGTCTTTTCAAGAGAATCTCATATGGAAAGGAGGCATTGCTTTTGCATATGAATTATAATCTGCTAAAAAAAATACTTATATATATATTAACAGGCGTTCTTATTTTTATGCTGACGATGAACGCAGGAGTCGTGGCGGATGATACGGAAGAATATCTTTACAATGGAAATATATACTATCAGATAAACGAATATGGGAATGTAGTTATAACTCGTTCACGAGCCTCGGTGACTGAAGCAGATATACCATCAGAGATTGACGGCAGGATAGTTACTGAAATAAAAGGCAGTGCCTTTCGTGACAGAACACGTCTTATAAAAGTCATAATACCCGATACAATAAAAACGATCGGAGATTATGCCTTTCACCAGTGCATAAGACTTGAAACAGTTGAGATACCTGATTCAGTTGAATACATAGGGTGGAATATTCTTGAGAGTACGCCATGGCTTGAAAGTCAGCCGGAGGGCTGCGTTATAGCGGGAGACAATATCCTGATAGCATATACGGGCAGTGAAACTAATGTGGTGATACCATATGGAGTAAAGATAATAGCCGGATGCGCTTTTGAAGGGTGTACTTCTATGATGTCCGTTGAGATACCTGAAACAGTGAGGGAGATAGGAGGGCTTGCATTCTCCGGCTGCACACAACTGACGGAATGCAATATACCTTATGGCACCGAGACAATAGGATCGTATGCATTTCACTGGTGCGCCGCACTACAGAAGGTGGATATAGCCGATAGTGTGACTACTATAGGAAACCATGCATTTGCCGGATGTTCAAGCCTTATTTCCATAAAGCTGCCAATGGGACTTCAGCGAATCGAAACGGCAGCCTTTTATGAATGCTCCAGTCTGACTACGATAAATATACCTGGATCTGTTTCGGAGATATCAAGTCAGGCATTTTATAGGTGTGTTTCTCTAAGCGAGGTCACTTTGAATTCGACTGTAACTTCGGTGGGGACAGATGCATTTTCCGGCTGTTCGGGTATGCAGAGGATAGTTTTCTTTAACAGTGATTGTTTTATAGCAGATTCCGGTGCAACAGTTGATCCCAACGCAGTTATATACGGACTGCGTGAATCAACAGCCCAGAGATATGCTCAGAGTTATTCACGTCAGTTTGTACTTGCCGTGCCTATGGCAGGAGATCTGAATGAAGATGGTACAATAGATCTTGACGATGCGGTGATAATACTCGGTATATATGCAAATTCCGCATCAAATGTGGCTTATGAAATAAGTGATTTTGAGCTGATTGCCGGCGATTTAGACGTCAATGGCAGTATCGGGATAGATGATGCCACAGAGGTTTTGAGGATATATTCGCAGAGTGCAGTAAATCAGTAATGCAATGAGTTGAAGTGAATGGAGTGTTTTTATGAAAATAATACAGAAAGGAAAGCGAATGCTTGCAATTGCAGTAAGCGTGTGTCTTATGTGGATGACAGCAGCCGTTCAGTATGACAGCTTGCTTCATGCAGCAGCAGATGGGAGTAATGGCATAGTGTCTGACGGCGTTCTGAACTACCGTCGGACGGAGGGTATGAGTACGGTCAGTGTAGTGTGTGCAGATACGGAAATAGCAGGCAGTCTTGTGATACCGTCTGAGTATGATGGCATGAAGGTAGTTGAGATCGAAATCGGAGCTTTTGCCGGTCAATCAGGTATAACTGATGCGGTAATTCCGGACACTGTACAGAAAATAGGCGCAGAAGCATTTAAGGGCTGCAGCAGTCTGGAGACAGTGAGCCTTGAAAATACGCTTCAGTCAGTAGGTGCAGATGCGTTTGCTGAAACAGCGTGGAGTGCAGCACATTCAGAAGATCAGATGATGATAATGGACGAGATACTGCTTGTATCAGTTTCAGATTCCGCAATGAACATCGTGCTGCCGGATACGGTGCGTGTAGTCGCAGACGAGGCGTGTATGGGGAATACGTCTTTGATGTCGGCTGAGCTTGCAGAGAACACGGGATATGTAGGCAAAAAGAGCTTTTTCGGCTGCAGTGCTCTGACAAGTGTGATAATTCCAAGTAATGTGAAGAATATTGATGATTATGCATTCGGAGAAAGTGCACTTGCCACAGTAGTGATCCCATCTACAGTTTTATCTATAGGCAAGGGAGCGTTTATAAGGTGTACGCAGCTTCAGCAGGTAACTATCCGTGAGGGACTTTTAAAGATCGGAAGCAGTGCGTTTTCCGAATGCACATCACTCAGGGAGATAACTGTTCCCGACAGCACAATAGTGATCGGAACAGCAGCGTTTAGTAAGTGTACGGGTATGCAGTATGCAGCTATCTTGGGAGGAATGACCGAACTGCCTGATGATCTGTTCAAGGACTGCACCAGCCTTTATAATGTTGTGCTGGACGGAGATATAGTTAGGATAGGCTCAGGTGCATTCAATAAGTGCACCGCATTGCAGAGCGTCACACTCCCGGATACAGTGAAGTATATAGGCTCCGAGGCGTTTCAGTCATGCATGAGTCTGAGAAATGTAAATATACCTGAGAGTGTTATAGATATAGGCGTAAATGCATTTTTCGATACGACATTCTACAACAGTCTGCGTGCTTCCGACAGTGACAGTAGTTTCGTTATTTATGACGGCAGAGTTCTGCTTGGATATTATGGTGAGGATCAGTATCTACAGATACCCGATGGCATACAGGTAATAGGCGGAGCGGTATTTGCGGCAAATGAAACTATAAGTGTAATATGCCTGCCGGATACAGTCACTAGCATAAGCTCATATGCTTTCGATAATCTGTGGACTCTGGAGCAGGTGGTTAGCACAGGCAGTATAGAATACATTGGAGCCTATGCCTTCTGGGATTGCATATCACTCAGGGAAATGACTTTTCCTGAGGGAGTTGTTGAAATACAGGAGGGAACGATGTTCGGCTGCGAAAGCCTTGGCAGTGTGTTGGTAAGCAGTACGGTGGAGACTATATGTCAGTTTGCATTCAGCTATTCGGGGCTTGAAAGTATAGTTCTGCCTGAAACTGTATCAGGTGTAGAGAGCGGAGCGTTTGAGGGCTGCGGTCGGCTGGCAAAGATCAGGATAGAGAATCCTGAGTGCGCACTTGCGGCAGGCTGTATACCGGCAGAAACGGAGATATGGGGCTATGGAAATTCGACTGCGTATTATTATGCCAAGGAGCATGGAAATCCTTTTGTTGATATATCTAACTCCTACTCTTCAACAAGTACGGGTTCCGCCACAGCTACAACCAGTATGTCGGTTTTGTCAACAACGTCAAGCTCGTCGTCAATGACAACGACCACTGTAGCGACCTCAACGAGTGTAAGCACATCCAGCAATACTGTAAGCACAACTGTAACTACGGGTAGTGAAACATCTGCTGAGATAGGAACTCTTGTGGCAGGTACAGTGGAGATAAGCATTTCGGAGCTGGAGAATTCGGATTACAGTGTGGTAATTCCGGTGTCGGCAGAGGATACAGGAGGCTGGTATGCGTTGTGTTATGGTTTCTCCTATGACCCTGCAGTGCTTACAGCCGAAAGGGTGTATGTAAGTCCTGAAGCAGCCGAGGAGGTGGCAGCAGCCGAGGGTGAACTTAAAAATTTTCCTGTAATAAATGCGGAGAAGGGTATAGTATGGGATTCAGTGCTGCCAAGCGTATATGCGGGTGTAAGCTGTCCAGACGGCGTGTTTGCATATATTGAGTTTACGGTAGACCGCTGTGCAAAACCAGGAGATGTCTTTGAAATAAAGCTTCTTGTGAACCACAACGACAACTATCAGGAGATCGAAACTGAACAAGGAGCTGGAATATGCACTCTTGTTGACGGAGCAATAATAATATCCGGCGGCTCGAATATTACCACAACTTCTACTTCGGCAACAACGACAACAACGACTGCGACAATGACAACAAATGAATCTACACGGACAACAACAATGACAACGACCACTACCACAACTGCACCTACATGGACGACGACAACAACGATGACAACAACTGCAACAACACCTACATGGTTAACAACGACCACGACAACAATGACAACAAAGGAATCTACATGGACAACCACAACAATAATGATAACGACTACAACAACACCTACATGGACAACTATGACAACAACTGCCACAACAACGGAAAATGTTCCGGGTGATGTCAACGGAGACGGCAGTATAGGACTGAATGATTCATCATATATATTGAGCACATATGCTTTTATAGCTGCAAATATTTATGTGACGGATGAACAGGCAGAGTCAGCAGATGTGGATATGAATAGTGTTGTAGATCTTGATGATGCACAGATGCTGCTGAGGTACTACGCAGGCGTTGGAGCAGGACTTATAGACCAAAGCTTCGAAAAATGGCGTGATGCGCAGTAAACCGGCGGTAAAATGAGTGTTTTTTGGCAAAAAGATAAAATTATAAAAAAGTGCTTGACAAAGGAATAATATAGGTATATAATGAGATGGTATGCGGAACAATACGCATACCATCTTTTATATTTTTTGAAAAGGAGGAAGATTATGCCTACGTTTAATCAGTTGGTACGTAAGGGAAGAAAGCAGCTTGAGGATAAGTCAACTGCTCCGGCACTTCAGAAGGGCTACAATTCTAAGAAGAAGGTAACCACTAACCAGAGTTCACCGCAGAAGAGAGGCGTGTGCACAGCTGTTCGTACAGCTACACCTAAGAAGCCTAACTCCGCTATGAGAAAGATCGCCAGAGTAAAGCTTACAAATGGCTACGAAGTAACATCTTATATTCCAGGTATTGGTCACAATCTGCAGGAGCACAGCGTTGTTCTGATCAGAGGCGGCCGTGTTAAGGATCTGCCTGGTGTACGTTACCACATCATTAGAGGCGCACTGGATGCACAGGGTGTTGCAAACAGAATGCAGGCTCGCTCTAAGTACGGCGCAAAGCGTCCGAAGGCTGGCAAGAAGTAATAACAGCCAAACAACGTAAGAACAGGACAATAACAACCACAGGAAACATGTGGAGATCATATAGATTGCTGCAAAATGCAGCGCTGCGATCCTCTGCCTGGCTCCTGACGGTCGGCGGTAAAATCAAAAAGGCCGCCTGAACGAGTACCTGTGAATTCATGAATTATGTGAAGGAGGGAAGCGAAAATGCCAAGAAGAGGTAAAATCGCAAAGCGTGACGTGCTTGAAGATCCGATCTACAAATCCAAGCTCGTTACACGTCTGATCAACAATGTAATGATCGACGGTAAGAAGGGTGTCGCTCAGAAAATCGTATACGGTGCATTTGAAATCGTAGCTGAGAAGACAGGCAATGACGCACTGGAAATGTTCCAGCAGGCAATGGACAATGTAATGCCGCAGCTGGAAGTTAAGGCTCGCCGTATGGGTGGTGCAACATATCAGGTTCCGATGGAAGTAAGACCTGATCGTCGTCAGACACTGGGTCTGCGCTGGATCACAAAGTATTCCAGACTGCGTAACGAAAAGACAATGAAGGAAAGACTTGCCGGTGAGATTCTTGACGCACTGAACAATGTTGGCGGTGCTTGCAAGAAGCGTGACGATACACACAAGATGGCAGAAGCAAACAAGGCATTTGCACATTACCGTTGGTAATTGTAACCGCCCCGTGAAAATATAGGAGGATAAATATGGGCAGAGATTGTTCACTTGAAAATACCAGAAATATTGGTATCATGGCTCATATCGACGCTGGTAAGACAACCACAACAGAGCGTATTCTGTTCTACACCGGCGTAAACCATAAGATCGGTGAAACTCACGAAGGCGCTGCTACAATGGACTGGATGGAACAGGAGCAGGAGAGAGGTATCACAATTACTTCTGCTGCTACAACTGCTTACTGGGCAGGCCACAGAATCAATGTTATCGATACTCCCGGACACGTTGATTTTACCGTTGAGGTAGAGCGTTCGCTCCGTGTACTGGACGGTTCTGTAACAGTTCTTTGTGCAAAGGGCGGCGTTGAGCCACAGTCTGAAACAGTATGGCGTCAGGCTGATAAGTACCAGGTTCCGAGAATGGCTTATATCAATAAGATGGATATCATGGGCGCAGATTTCTACCGTGTTGTAGAGATGATGCGAGACAGACTTAAGTGTAATGCTGTTCCGATCCAGCTCCCTATCGGTGCTGAGGACGAGTTTAAGGGCATTATCGACCTGGTAGAGATGAAGGCTTATGTTTACTACGATGACCTTGGCAAGGATATCCGTGTTGAGGACATTCCGGAAGACATGGTTGAAAAGGCTGAGCAGTACCATGAAGAGCTCATGGAACACGTCGCTGAGCAGGATGACGATCTGATGGAAAAGTATTTCGCAGGTGAAGAGATCACTATTGATGAGATCAAGGCTTGCATCAGAAAGTCAACTATAGCAAACACAATGGTACCGGTAGTATGCGGTACTTCATATAGAAACAAGGGTGTACAGAAGCTCCTTGATGCAATCGTTGACTTCATGCCGTCACCTCTTGACGTTCCTGCAATCAAGGGTGTAGATCCTGACACAGGCGAGGAAGTAGTTCGTCATTCATCTGATGATGAGCCGTTCTCAGCTCTGGCATTCAAGATCGCAACTGACCCGTTCGTAGGTAAGCTTTGCTTCTTTAGAGTATATTCCGGTGTTATAGAAGCTGGTTCAAGCGTTCTGAATGCTACAAAGGGCAACAAGGAACGTCTGGGTAGAATCCTGCAGATGCACGCTAACCACAGAAAGGATATCGACATCATCTACTCTGGTGATATCGCAGCGGCTGTTGGTCTTAAGAATACAACTACAGGTGACACACTTTGTGATGAAAAGCACCCGGTTATCCTGGAATCCATGGAGCTCCCGGAGCCTG
>CALXBL010000006.1 GCA_944386525.1 uncultured Ruminococcus sp.
ACTTAACTGTAACACAGGTCTATGCTGTTCCGCTACCTTTTTTTGTAAATTGTCTCACATCTATTGTAATCCTACACAATACCATAAAATTCACAAAATTGTAACTTTACAAACAGATGAATGTGTGGTATAATATATAAGTCATGTACTTGGATACGGGAATAAACCGCCAAGCGGAGCATCACCTGCCCGTTTCTATGTTCATGATGAAATTTTTAATGAGGTGAATTTATCATGATGCTGAAAGAAGAAAAAACAAGCGTAATTGAGCAGAATCGTCTCCACGAGACAGACACAGGTTCTCCTGAAGTACAGGTTGCTATCCTGACTAAGAGAATTAACGACCTGACTGAACACCTGAAGACTCACAAGAAGGATCATCACTCCAGACGTGGTCTGCTCAAAATGGTTGGTCACAGAAGAAATCTGCTGGCTTACATGAAGAAGAAGGATATCAACCGCTATCGTGCTTGTATCGAAAAGCTCGGTATCCGTAAGTAATTTACGAAACAATACGGCAAAAGGCAGATGGGTTTTCCCTCTGCCTTTCCGTGTTTGATTTTATGTGCAGCGGCGGCTATTTAGCATGAAATCGTACATCCCGTACATCCCTCGGCATCTTGATTTGAATAGGGATGTAGGATTTTCTGCTAAACTGTCGCTGTATCAAAAAACACGATACAGAAAGGACTTTTTAAAATGTTTGAGAATTACAGAAAATTTGAAACCACTTTCGCAGGCCGTCCTGTTGTTGTTGAAACAGGCAAGACCTGTGAGCTTTCAAACGGCTCATGCTGGGTACACTATGGCGAAACTGTTGTTATGGCTAACGTCACAGCAAGCGCAAAGCCAAGAGAAGGCGTTGACTTCTTCCCTCTCTCTGTTGATTACGAGGAGCGTATGTACTCCGTTGGCAGAATCCCCGGCTCCTTTACCAAAAGAGAAGGCAAGCCCTCCGAAAAGGCTATCCTTACATCACGTATGGTAGACCGTCCTATTCGTCCGCTCTTCCCAAAGGATATGAGAAACGATGTTTCCGTTGTTATGACAGTTCTTGCTGTCGACCCTGATTGCTCTCCTGAAATCGCTGGTATGCTGGCTACTTCAATTGCCATCTCCATTTCCAATATTCCGTGGAACGGTCCTATCGCTGGTGTAAGCGTTGGTCTCGTTGACGGTCAGCTTGTCCTCAACCCGACTCTGAAGCAAAGAGCTCACAACGACCTCCAGCTGACTGTTGCCGGCTCTATGGAAAAGATCGTTATGATTGAAGCAGGCGCAAACGAAGTCCCCGACGACCTTATGCTCGAAGCTATTATGACTGGTCACGAGGAAATCAAGAAGATGGTAGCTTTCGTAAATGAGATACGTGCAGCTATTGGTAAACCTAAGTTTGAATTCCAGTCTATGGATGTTGATCACGATCTGTTCGACGCTATGGAGGCTGAATTTGCTGAGCAGGTAAAAGTTGCTCTCGATACTGACGACAAAAACGAAAGAGATGCACGACTCCAGCCAATCTCCGACGCTATCCACGAAAAATTTGATGAAGCTTATCCTGAGCAGGGCGCTATGATTGATGAGTGCCTCTACAAGCTCCAAAAGAAAATTGTTCGCAACTGGCTCTATGAGGGCAAACGTGTTGACGGCAGAGGCATTGATGAGATTCGTCCGCTTGCTGCTGAAGTTGGTCTCCTGCCAAGAGTTCATGGCTCTGGTCTCTTCACTAGAGGTCAGACTCAGGTTATGACTATTGCTACTCTCGGTCCGATCAGCGAAGCTCAAAAGCTCGATGGTCTTGATGAGGAAACTTCAAAGCGCTATATGCATCACTACAACTTCCCTTCCTACTCCGTTGGCGAAACTAAGCCAAGCAGAGGTCCGGGCAGACGTGAGATCGGTCACGGTGCTCTCGCAGAACGTGCCCTTGTGCCGGTGCTCCCTTCCGTTGAAGAATTCCCTTACGCTATGCGCCTTGTATCTGAGGTTCTTTCCTCTAATGGTTCCACTTCTCAGGGTTCTATCTGTGGCTCTACTTTGGCTCTTATGGACGCTGGCGTTCCGATAAAAGCTCCTGTTGCTGGTATATCCTGCGGTCTTATCACTATGCCCGACAGCGATGACTTTATGACTATGGTAGACATTCAGGGCCTCGAGGACTTCTACGGCGATATGGACTTCAAGGTTGGCGGTACTCATAAGGGTATAACAGCCATTCAGGTGGATATCAAGGTCGACGGTCTTACTCCTGCTATCATTAAGGAAGCTTTCGAAAAGACAAGGAAAGCTCGTCTCTATATTCTCGATGAGATTATGCTTAAGGCTATCCCTGAGCCAAGAGAAACTGTAAATAAATACGCCCCCAAGATGTTCCAGACAAAGATACCGGTAGACAAGATTCGTGAGGTTATTGGTCAGGGCGGCAAGGTTATACAGAAAATCTCCGCTGAGTGCGACGTTAAGGTCGACATAAACGAGGACGGTGGTGTATTTATCAGCGGTATGAACGCTGAAGGCTGCCAGAAGGCTCTCCAGATAGTTCACACTATTGCTCTGGATCCTGAGATAGGTGCAATTTACCGCGGTAAGGTAGTTTCAATAAAGCAGTTTGGTGCTTTCGTTGAGATCGCTCCTGGCAAGGACGGTTTGGTCCATGTTTCCAAGCTGGACAAGAACCGTGTTGAAAATGTTGAGGATGTTGTTTCCGTAGGTGATGAAATTGTAGTTAAGGTAATGGAAATGAAAGACGGCAAGATCAATCTTTCACGTAAGGACGCTCTTATTGAGCTCGAACAGCGCAAGGCTGCTGAAAATAAATAATTTTTAAGGTCTGACTCGTATGAGTCAGACCTTTTTTGTGCCATCATAGCTAAAGCTCTTCCCCCTTAAAGGTCAGAGCTTTTCTTGTTCATATGAACAGACCCGTTACAAAAGATGTACCTGCCGCTACAAGTGCTACAACTATAAGCGGAAGTTCAAAATATGCAAGGATTATAGCAGCCACTGTGCCTACGATCGCAGTTATCATGTCTCCTGTAGAATAGAATATTGCCGGTATCGTCATTGCACTCAGTACTGCATACGGTATGTAATAAAGGAATCTCCTCAGAAATCGCGACTTTATCTTAGTCTGCATAAGGGTGAACGGTATCATGCGAACAAGATATGTAACTGCTGCCATTATAGCAATATATACAGCTGTGCTCATTACTCGCTTTCCTCCTCAAAAGGTACAGGAAACAGCAGAGCTGCTGCCGCTGCCGCTACAACTGCACATATGATAATTGCAAATCCACTGCTAAGCGCTGGTATAAGATAGTAGGCGACGGAGCTTAAAGCTGCCGCCATTATCACAACAAAAAACACGCTCCGGCTCTTCTTTGATTCCGGAATGATTATCGCAAGAAACATTCCGTAGAGGACTATTCCCATAGCATCAGTTATTGCCTCCGGAAATACACGTCCGGCAGCAGCGCCTAAGAGAGTTCCTCCGCTCCAGCCAAGAAATGATATAAGGATCAGACCGTACATATAATCAGGTCTAAGCTTATTCGGCTGAGCGGACGCCACTGCAAATATCTCATCTGTAATGCCAAACGAGATCGCAAGCCTGTGTCTCGTATTGAATGAGCTGTCCAGCTTCTGGGAAAGAGATATCCCCATAAGCGCATATCGTATATTTATAACAAGCTGAGTTACTGCCATCTCGATATATGTGCCGCAGGCTGCAATTATGCCTACGCCTGCCGCCTGACCTGCTGATGTGAGATTTGTCATTGATATGCAGACCGCCTCAAATACTGAAAGTCCTGCACGTACTGCCATTATTCCAAATCCAAATGATACCGAAAAATATCCAAGCGCTATTGGTATACCGTGGATAAATCCCTTTTTGAATCCTTGCTTCACATTAACTGCTCTCCCCTCTGGCAAGCTCAGGATGATGCTTTATAAGCTCCTCGCTTGCACTTTCAAGGATAAGCTGACTTGGATTTTCTCCACCCATTATACGTGCTATCTCCTGAACCCTGCCCTCAAAATCAAGAGGAGTTACTTTGGTGCATGTCCTGCCGTTTTCAAGGCGCTTTTCAATTTTAAGGTGATAATCACCCATTATGCCTATCTGCGAAAGGTGAGTTACACACAAAACCTGCCTTACCTTGCCAAGCTCGTTGAGCTTTAAACCTATCTTCTGGGCTGCTCGTCCGCTTACTCCGGTATCTATCTCGTCAAAAATCATTGTTGGTATGCTATCCTTGCCGGCTATGACGCACTTGAGTGCAAGCATTATACGCGAAAGCTCACCACCGGATGCTATCTTCGCCAACGGTTTAAGCGCCTCGCCACGGTTGGCTGATATCATAAGCTCCATTGAATCCATACCCTGTAGTGTAAGCTTTCCCGTGGTATGTGCAACCTCTAACCGTACTCCAGGCATATCAAGAAATTGCAGCTGCTCTGCCACAGATTCAGTAAATCTCTTAGCAGTCTCTTTCCGGTATCTGCTAAGATCCTTTGCCCTCTCAGAGACCTCCTCCAAAAGCTTTGCCTTCTCACTTCTAAGAATCTCTATCTCACCGGCATTGCTCTGCATATTAGAAAGGAACTCCTTTGCCTCTTTACAGCGTTCCACAAGTTCATCACCTGTGCACACGTATGCACGGGTAATCTCTCTTATTGCGTTGTTTCTGCTTTGAAGCTTTGAGAATCTTTCCTCATCAAGCTCCATATCATCGGCTATTCTGCTAAGAGTATCGGCTATGTCCCTTACCTCCAGCTCAGCTGCCTTAAGCCTTGCACATATATCCTCGGTTTCTGGAATAAGCTCCATATACCTGTCAAGAATGATTTGAGAATCCCTTATCAGCTGTACAGCATTTGACGCCGTATCATTGTCGAGTGCTGATGAAGCTGACTTGAATGCATCAATTATCCCCTCAGCCTGTTCAAGTCGTTCAAGCTGTGCGGCAATATCATCTTCTTCACCCATTTTAAGACCCAGACTGTCTACATCTGCCACAAGAGTCCTCATCTGTTCAGCCTTTTGCTGCTGCTCCTGCGATTGCTTTACAAGACTGCTAAGACGCTTAGCCTTTTTCTGTAAAGTGCGAAAGCTCTCCTGATAAGCCGATAGCAGGTCCATATTCCCGCCAAATCGATCAATCATCTCCATATGACGATCGGCTGACATAAGAAGATGTGTATCGTGCTGTCCGTGAATGTCGATTAGAAGCTCACCTATACGTTTAAGAGCACTTACTGTGGATGTTTTATGATTGATCCTCGCAGTGCTTCCGCCGTCGGCAAATATCTCACGTGTAAGCAGCAGTTCATCCTCCGGCTCAATGCCAAGCTCCTTCAGAACACTCCGCACATTATCTCCGATATTCTGGAAAAGTGCAGACACCACCGCCTTGTTACAACCTGTACGCACTATATCCTTAGATGTACGATGTCCCAGAACTGCGTTTATTCCGTGGATAAGGATAGACTTACCAGCACCCGTTTCACCTGTAAATACGTTAAAACTGCTGCCTATAGGAATATGTGCCTTTTCGATTACTGCAAGATTCTCAATATATATTTCTGTCAACATAGGAATATGCCTCAATTCTTATTTGTCTCACCAAATGCTCCGGCTCTGAACTGAGCAGAAAGAGCCAGAGCCTCGCATTCCTCTCTCATGAGGACAAATATTGTATCATCGCCGGCGATAGTACCTACCACGCCGCTTATTTTCATAGCGTCAAATGCGGCACACGCAGCCTGCGCCATTCCAGAACGGCAGTGTATAACTACCATGTGACCTGCATAGTCCGCATTAATGACAGCCTCACGTATAATGCCGTCCATTGCAGCAGGAGTATCTGGTCTGACATAGCGGACACTGCCGCCTATATGCTGCTTGGTGAGCCTTAGCTCTCGTATATCTCTAGATAGTGTAGCCTGCGTTACCTCTACGCCATACTCCGCAAGAAGTCTTTGAAGCTCGTCCTGAGTGCGAATCTCCTTTTCCGCAATTATTCTTAGAATTATTGTATGCCTTTCCTTTTTCATATATATCCTCCGCCGTCTGTTCCGCACGAACCCTTTAGTGAATGAGTTATCTTGCGGTTAAGGGAATCAAAGAATGTATTGCCGCTTAAATCTATAAGCTTGATGGTATGCTCCGAACGATATATCGCCAATTGGTGGTGGAGGTCTATCGGAACAGGAGTTTCTCCGTCTGATGAAATATAAACCTTGCCATCATCTCGGTTGGAAAGCTTTACGCAAAGACGACTCTCCGGCGAAAATAATATAGGACGTGATGCCAACGAATGAGGACACACCAGTGTAAAGCCTATACACGAAAACTCAGGCTCGATAACTGAGCCGCCTGCCGACAGTGCATATGCTGTTGAGCCGGTAGGTGTACTGAAAATAGCTCCATCTGCACGGTACTGACCCAGCAGCACTTCATTTCTGTATACGGAAAAATCTATTACTCTTGCAAACTGTCTTGCAAGAACTATATCATTGAGAGCATTGAAATGCTGGCATACATAACCATTTTCATCAGTCAGTTCACCACAGAGCATCATTCTCTCAGACACACGGTAATCTCCTGTGTTGAGTCTTGATATATCCGCAAGCTGTGACGGCTCCATCGACGCCATAAAGCCAAGTCTACCGGTATTTATTCCCAGAAGTTTTGTATCCGAACCAATAAGTACCTTTGCACATCGTAGTATCGTTCCATCGCCGCCCACGGCAAAGGCAAAGTCTGCTTCCTTTGCAGCGATATCAAAGGGGGCGTACTCCACAAATGATTTGTCGTAAAACAGCGCCTGATGCTGTGGATCGGCTATTACCTCAAATTCATTTTTATGCAACACATCGCAAAGACTTCTTGCACATGAAAGCGCATTTACCTTTTTAAGGTTGGGAAATATTACAGCTTTCATTTTTACGCTCCTTTCATTACTTCCCGGAAAGAGCCTCGGAAGATATGCTTACAATATCAACAACTGCCGCCGGCTGGTCTGAGTGTAAAACATACGCAAGATACTCCGCATTGCCTGAACCGCCCTTTACAGGCGACGCACAAAGACCTCTCAGAGACAAGCCATTTTGCTGAAGCTCCTGCATTATCTGATTAAGCACCTTGATGTGTGCCTTTTGTGATCTCACTATACCATGCTTACCGATATTTTCTCTGCCTGCCTCGAACTGAGGCTTTATAAGCAATACGGCTGCTCCGCCATTTTTAAGATACTTTACAGCATATGGAAGTATAAGCTTTAAGGAAATGAAGGATACATCAACAGATATAAAGTCGATAGGTTCCTTTACAACACTATCATCCATCATACGGATATCCGTACCCTCTAAGTTGACTACACGTTCATCATTGCAGAGCCTGTCGGCAAGCTGTCCATGTCCCACATCGACAGCATAGACCTTTGCAGCTCCATTCTGGAGCATACAGTCGGTAAATCCGCCCGTTGAGGCTCCAATATCCATGCAGATGCAGCCTTTCAGGTCTACATTGCCAATGGCAAGTCCTCGCTCAAGCTTCAGTCCTCCTCTGCCAACATATCGTAATCCCTCACCTTGCATAGTGATATCAGTACCGCTTTTAACCTGCTTTGAGGATTTTGTGCAGACCTTGCCCTCAACTGATATCTGACCGGCTGTTATAAGCTCCTGAGCTCTGCTGCGGCTTGCGGCTATGCCTCTTGTTACAAGTTCAGCATCAAGCCTTGCCATTTTCAGTGTCCTTTCCGTATATATCCTTGATAGTCTCAAGCATTGCCTCCTGACTAAGACCCATCTTATGAATCTGGGACATCATTGCTGCCTGAGGTATAAAGCCATTTGCAGTTACTCTCTTATATACTCCGCTATAGCCCCTTTCCATAAGAATTGAGCCTAACTGCTGGGAAATACTGCCTTGACTATATGCTTCCTCAAAAAAGATGACTTTTTTGTATGAACTTACTATCTCTGCAATCATATCATCTATGGGGAATATCCTTGTAAGCTTCAGCATATCACAGCTTATGCCCTGTTCCTCGGCGATCTTGTACGCTCTGTACATATTGTCATATATCCTGCCGTATGAGACAAGCAGAATATCCGTTCTAGTGCCGGATATATGAGTATAATCCGTATTCAAAACCGTTTTATCAAATGTGGTATTGTCTGCGCCTCTTGGATAACGTACGCAGGCTATACCTGTATCCTCATACATCGCCCTTTTCATGCACAAAAGCATCTCCTCATAGCATGAGGGAGAATATATAACAATATTGGGAATACTCGAAAGAAATGCCACGTCAAACATACCATGATGAGTTTCCCCGTCCTCGCCCACTACGCCTGCACGGTCTATCCCAAGCACAATATGCGCTCCACTGATAGCTGCATCGTGTATAAGCTGGTCGTATGCTCTTTGCAGGAATGATGAGTAAACGGCAAACACCGGCAAAAATCCCTGCTTTGCCAGAGACGCAGCAAATGTTACAGCGTGCTGCTCAGCAATGCCTACGTCAAAATAGCGCTTAGGAAATGCTCTCGAAAAATGATGGAGACCAGTTCCATGTTCCATAGCTGCTGTTATTGCGCAAATGGTAAGATCCTTTCTCGCCAGCTGCACAAGGAACTTTCCGAACATATCAGAGAAAGTGTCGCTGCAGGCAGCCTCCGGATTGCCTGTTTCTATGTTAAATTTTGAAACGCCGTGATATTCCCCGGGGTTGTTTTCAGACGGCTGATAACCTCTGCCTTTTACGGTATTCACGTGTACAAGCACAGGGCAGCTGTAGCTTTTAGCTGCCAGCAGCACCTCGTCGAGCTCTCTTATATTATGACCGTCAACAGGTCCCAGATATACGAATCCCAGATCCTCAAACATCGTCGAAACGCCAAGAACTGTATCTCTCAGCACATCTTTGGAGTTTTTTATAAATTTAGCAACCGGTACTCCGATAGCACTGCTGGTAAGCTTTTTTTCAACACGTTTCTTAGTTTTAACATAATTTTCAGTACCTCTTATGGTAGAAAGATACTTAGCTACTGCTCCTACATTATGTGATATGGACATTCCATTATCGTTCAGTATTACAATAAGTCTGTTGTCCTTATTCTTACCTGCGTTGTTAAGCCCCTCGTATGCAAGGCCGCCTGTCATAGCACCGTCGCCTACTACTGCGATAGTGTAATTCTTACTGCCTTTAATACGGTTTGCCTCGGCAATTCCTGCCGCTACGGAAATAGCGGTGCTGCGGTGTCCGCTAATGAAAGAATCATGCTCCGATTCAGTTGGCTTAGGAAATCCAGAAATACCGTTTTCTTGTCTGAGCTTATCAAAGCTGTTGTTTCTCCCTGTGAGAAGCTTATGTGTATAACACTGGTGACCAACGTCCCAGACAAACTGATCATTCGGTGAATCGAATATCCTGTGAAGTGAAACTGTAAGCTCCACAACACCAAGATTAGATGCCAGATGTCCGCCTGTCTTTGATACAGTGGAAATAAGCCTGGTACGTATTTCTTTGCATAGCTTTTCGCACTGTACCGGACTAAGCTTTTTAACATCCTCCGGTAGATGGAGCCTTTCAAGCATACCTGCATCTCTTGAGGAGGATCTGTTATCAACTGTGGTTTTCATACTCTATTTTAGCTGCGGACTCTATTCCGCTTTCCCCTTATTTTATTCGTACTAAAAGCTCATGTGTAAGCTCTGCCAGAAATTCATTTTCCTTAAATTTATCAAGAATTCCTATAGCTTCATCAGTAAGTTCTTTCGCAAGAGTCTGTGCCTTTTCAAGTCCCATAATCGTTGCAAATGTCGTCTTGCCTGATTCCTTGTCGCTTCCGACAGGCTTTCCCAGAACTTCAGTAGTGCTTGTTACATCAAGTATATCATCAACTATCTGGAATGCAAGTCCCAGACAAGCTCCATATCTGTCTGCCGCTGCAATAATTTCATCGTCTGCTTCTGCTGCAATACAGCCCATTACGCAGGCACAGCGAATGAGTGCCCCCGTCTTTCCTGCACACATTGCACGAAGATTTTCCTCGTCCACATCATCACGCTTTTCGTTCTCCATGTCGATTATCTGTCCGCCTATCATCCCTTTGTAGCCGGAGCATTCGCCAAGCACCTGCATAAGCTTCACCTTCTGTACAGGCGTAAGCTTATCATCATCAGCTATAACGGAAAACGCATGAATGGAGAGCGCATCGCCTGCGAGGATCGCCGTTGCCTCGTTAAACTCCTTATGGCACGACTTTCTGCCTCGGCGGTAGTCGTCATCATCCATAGCCGGAAGGTCGTCGTGGATAAGCGAAAACGTATGTATCATCTCAATAGCAGCTGCGGGTGCAGCAGCTTTTGATACATCTCCTCCGCACATACGGCAGAATTCCATTGTGAGCACTGGTCTTATACGCTTGCCGCCTGCCTCAAGTGAGTAACGCATTGCGTCTACAACTTTTTCCTGACGCTTTATGCTCTCCTCATAGGGCAGATAATTTCTAAGTGCATTTTCTATAACATCTATATCCTTTTTCATGATCTCTGCGTTTATGCAGTTCATTCATTATCCCCCTCTTCCGTATGCGGAATTATCTGAAGTTTTGCCTTTTTAAGTTGCTTTGAGCATTCTGCTGAAAGGCTCATTCCCTTGTGGTAGAGCTCCACAGATTCCTCCAGTGTGAGTGCTCCCTCCTCAAGCTTTTTTGTTATATCCGCAAGAGCACTGAGATTTTCCTCAAATGTCATCATTATCATCCTTTCTCGTTAGTACCTTTACATGCAGCTTTCCACGGCCAAGAATCACATTTAGTTCGTCTCCAGGTTCAGACAAAGCTGCGTCTCTAAGGAGAACATCCTCCTTATACACAAGGGCATATCCTCTTGATAATATCTTCAGCGGACTAAGGGCGTCTAGGCGTGCAAGTTCCTTCTGGAACAATGCTTCGCTGATACCAATCCTCGCATTTGCCGCTGTTATAAATCTTTTTTTCAAGGTTTCAAGCTGCTGCTGAGCAAGAGCCTGTCTCTGAGCAGGTGAACTTAACTTCAATCTCTCCGTAAGCCTTTGAAGGCGATCTTCATTCTTTTCAATGCAAGCTGAAAATGTCTGCATAAGCTTAAGCTTATTTGAAAGGATAAGCTGCTTCATCTCATCAATCGAAGGCACCGCCTGCTCTGCCGCCGCCGACGGCGTAGGTGCACGAAGATCTGCTGCTGCATCAGTAAGAGTTACATCAGTCTCATGTCCCACTGCTGATATGATGGGCACTGAGCAGTTGTATACTGCCATGACGACCTGTTCCGTATTAAATGCACTCAGATCCTCCGAAGAACCGCCTCCTCTGCCAACGATAAGCACATCACAGCCAGACACCTCAGCTTTAGCAATTGCCCTTGCTATCGACGCAGGAGCTGCCTCTCCCTGTACCTGAGCCGGGAATATCTCCAACACTCCTATAGGATATCGTCTGCCTATGACCTCTATGACATCGTGTACGGCTGCACCTGCTGCCGATGTTACAACTCCGATCTTTTTGGGATATACAGGAATGTTTCTCTTTCCTGCCGGATCGAATACTCCCATTGACGTAAGTTTCTCACGGAGTTTCTGGAGCGCAAGCTGCTGCTGACCAATGCCGTCCTGCTGCATATCTGTAACATAGAGCTGAAAGCTTCCGTCACGCTCATACAGGCTTGCGGAGGCTGCTGCTATAATGTGCATACCATCCTGCGGACTAAACCTTATACGCTCAGCTGATGAGCGAAACATAACAGCCTTCACTGCACATTCCTCGTCTTTCAGAGTAAAGTAGCAGTGTCCTGAGCGTGCGTTTCGGTTGAAGTTTGACACCTCGCCCCGTACAAGTATGCTCTGTATTGCCTTGTCCTCTTTCAGTCTGAACGCAACGTAACGATTAAGCTGTGATATTGTAAGTATTGCCACACTGAATACCTCCGTCCTTTATTGCCGCATACACAGCAGTTCCTGCTGCATTGTCGCAGGAAAACTGAGGCTCTGCAAAATATGCGCCAAACCTCTTTTCAAGCACCTGCCGTATGAGCCTGTTTGACATAACGCCTCCAGCATATATCACAGGCATATCCCCGACTTTAGCAAGAGCGTACTCCGTCATAGCTGAAACTGCCGCTTCAACGGCTCTCAGGCAGTAAAGGGCAACATCGCCTTGTGATACGCCGTCCCGAAGCAGCTTTTCGCACTGGTTCTGAAGTCCCGACAGACAGCAGCTGCCATCCTTGATAACGGGTTTTATTTTCCATTCCCTGTCGCTATTTGCAGCAAGCTCCTCCAGTGCCTTACCGCACGGAAATTGCAGTCCCATCATAAGTCCGATTCTGTCAACAGCCTGTCCAGCCTTCAGATCAAGCGACGTTCCAAGCTCGCTTATCCTTATGACAAGCTCCTCGTCCGGTTCGCAAAGAAGACAGTCGGTAGTTCCGCCGCTCACATGGAAGGCAATGAACGGTCTTTCTATAATCTCTAATTTCCCAGCTGAATAGAGGGCGGCAAGTATATGACCGACCTGATGAGATGTTCCGTAAACCTTTGCCCCTGTAACTGCTCCTATACCTCTGGCAAGAGTATCTCCGCACAGAAAACAGGGCATATATGAACCTTCAACACTTCTTGGTCTTACTGAAACGCCTATTGCAGAAAGACTGCATAGTTTCTCAGGCAACAGCTTTTCCATAAGAATCGGCAGCTGCTTTGTATGGTGAAATACTGCGTCACTCTGTCTTAATCCGGCTTCGCACGGTTTTACCGGAAGGAGCTGTTTCTCCTGACGAATGGTAAATTCACAACTCTCAAACACAGCGCATGATGTGGTATAGTTGCTGGTGTCGAGTCCCAGATATTCAGGCATTATCTTCAGCCTCTCCGACAGGTCTGTTTTCACGGACATATGCACCCAACACACCGTTTATAAAGGCTGTATCCTCTTGGTAGGTATACACACCGGAAAGATTTATAGCCTCGGAAATAGCCGCATTATCGGGCATTGTGTCGTCATATATTATCTCAAAAAGAGCAAGTCTGAGGATAGTCAGATTAAGCTTAGGAAGACGTGCCACACTTCTTTTAGTGCTGTATTTAGCGATTATCTCATCAAGAGCGTCCTTATGTAAAAGCACACCCTCTACCATTGCCTTTACTGCATCGCTGACTGAAAGATCCTGTACCTCCTCAGCCAGAGCATACATTTCTTCTAATGTCTCATCCTCACGAAATGCCAGTTCAAAAAGAATGAGAAAAGCACTCTCACGGATCTCATGTCTTGTCATTGCTGTATTATTTGCCATAATTACCTCCTGATTTAACGTCCTGCAAGGCTGCGGATATGCTGCGCTTTGCTACAGCACTCCGCACTTGCACTGACTGCATGATCATAAAAACTGCTTTTGCAGAGTCGCACACTTCTATTATACCAAAAAAATTTTGAAATTACAACTACTTAACCTCAAAAAGTCGAATATTTTCTGCGGGAATTGTAACCTCTCCGAGAATAACGTCCTTGATCGCCGCTGCTTTTGCCGCATCAAGCCCATCTGTCTGGACTACCACCTTGGCACTGTCGGAATCTAAGTACACAATACAGTCCTCATAGCCCATTGATTTGACTATAGACTCTATGTTGCTCTCGCTCTTTATAAGCTGAGATGTCTCAACAGCGGCGATGGCATCTGTTACCAGCTCATCGTCTGTCCGATCGCCGCCGCCCATTATGGACTGAAGCGTTGCAACGCTTTCATCACGGCTTGCAGTCCTCTGCAAACGTGCCTCTGCAAAGTAGTCCTCCGCCGACTGACCCTCTGCCTGTTCAGCAGGCATCTCATCAAGTTCAGCTATGGCATTGTCGTCAGCATCTTCTGTTCCTTCTGCAACTGTAGTCTCCTCCGTTTCAGCTTCAGCAGTTATATCCGCCGCTGTTCCTGCACTCACAAATTCCGTATCACCATAGGATACAGTTCCTTTAAGGTCAGCCGTCTCCTTAGTACTGAGTGAAGTGTCGCCCTTTGTAACAGCATAGTTTACATATACTGCCGCCGCCAGCATAAGCGTCAGACATGACAGGATTATCTGCTTTTTTCCAATTATAAATGATGGTTTCTTCATGTTTGCTCCTCGCTTTCATCTATTAGTTTAGTCACGCATATCCTATCTAATGATATATCCAGAACTGCACCCGCTGCTCTGTAGACCTGTTCTCTTACCACATTGTTACCGCCTCCTTCACAGGCAATAATAACTCCCACCACCTCGGGGTTTTCAGTATATTCCACCAAAGGCTCATCTCCCGTATCTTCTTTCAGGATAACGTGCTCCTGCTTTATCTCATGGGACTCCACATCTGCGTACTGCTCTGAATCCTGAGCATAAGAGAACGCAAGGCTTCCGGATACTGTTATCATAACCCTGCATTTTCCAACGCCCTCAGTTTTCATAAGCATATCCGCAAGCCTTTCCTCTAGCTCTTCTGCATATTCGTCACACTCCAGCTGATGTATAGATGTGCTGTTCTGAGCGGAAGTCCTCTCATCTTTGTTTTCGTCCGTATCAATAAAGCCGGAAAACAAAATACACAGCAGTCCTGCAAGTCCAAGAGATACTATGAGTTTTATGCCTTTTTCACTTCTCATAATACCTTTAAGTCTGTCAATAATTGCTGCTGGCATATATTTTCACTTCCTCTCCCAGAAGACTGCGCAGCTCTGTCTCCGCCTCATCATGACGTGTGCTAACAACAGTCACACTGCTAATATCTATGCTCGTATCATCACAAGTATTCATTTCCACCTCAAGTCTGCTGCTGGGTATGCCCTTGTCTGCAAGAGAGCGTTTCAATGCAGTTTCCAATTCCTCCTCAGCCATTCTGACAACCTCCTCATCTGCCGCTCCGGCGAGAGCTGCTGCATTTTCCTCTGCTTGTGAAGTATCCGTATAATCATCTATGTTTTGGAGTCCGTCATACACAGGCGCAAGAACTCCTGCAAGCATAAGGCACGCTGTTATTATCCCCAGCTGACGGTCGAATTTCCCCGAAGGCTTTATCGTATTCACTATGCCGATCACAAGGCTTACTGCACATATGGACAACACCATTTCCTTTACCGAATCCATATTTCTAACCTCCATAGCTGCCCGTTGATACCATAAGCACAATAGCAATCGCCACAAGGAACATTACCATAAAACAGATAAGCACTGCAAGCGTCATCTGAAGTGTAAGCTCTATTCCCCTGAGCAGCTTTGTTATAACATCAACGGAAAAAAGCTCAGCCACTGCAGCAGCTCCGCATACAGCAAGCCTGCACAATATAAGCTCTGTCAGCACCGGCAGGAACAGTATACATATCGCAGCTATCCCCACATATCCTGTGGTGCTTCTGAGTATCCTCAGGCTGCCTAAAACTGTACTATATGCGTCTGAGACTGCACCTCCTACAAAAGGCACAAAATTCGATACCACATATCTCGCAGTTTTAGTTGTAAAAGTATCCGTAGAACTCCGAACTATCCCCTGCACCGACAGTACACCTAAAAATATTGTCATAAGCAGTCCCAGACTCCATGTGACAAAGCTCTTCATAAACCGGAGAATTCCTCCCATATTTACATCAGGACTTACTGCATCAGCCACAGCCAGTGCCATACACATACTGAGCACCGGCAGCAATATAGTGCCCGTAACATTCAATATAATATTCACAAGCGCATATACGGCCGTGTAGTAGCTTATACCTGTGCCGAGATTTCCTCCGGTTATGATAATTCCGGCGAATACAGGCGTAAATGCTGTCATAAAATCAGTACATTGAGTGAGAATCTCCTTCACTCTCAAAAAGCTGCTGCATATCTCAGGGACGGCAGCTGAAGCTCCTGCCATTGCTATTACCATGCTGCCTATACGGTCTGTTCCGTTTTTAAGTCCGCCCTGCATAGCTCCCACAAATCCCGAAAATGCCGTAACTGCCGTAAGAAGTGTAAATATCCTCAGAGGTGTATCAAGCTTCGACGCTGCCGCAGACACAACGGAGCTCAGCACATCCCACACTCCAGTTTTACTTACAGCTTCGGGATTCCCAGCCTCTATGCCATATTTTTCAAGGACATCACGAACCTCTGGCTCAAGACTTTCTGTTATATCGTCAGCTCCGCTTGAAGTGATAAGGCTGTCTGGCACAGCGGCTTCCTCACCTGAAACGACAGCCGGCATCAGCACCAGCATAAGGGTGCATATGAATATTACTGCTCCTGTCTTTAATATCCTCATCATGATAAAACTCCCGTTATAAGCGACAGCAGCGAATCAATAAGCGGCAGCGCAAGCACAAGCAGCGACACTCTCCCCCAAAGCTCCGCCGCAGAGGCAAGAGCCTGTTCTCCGCTGTCACGGCATATATCTCCGGCTATCCCAGTTATGTAGCATATACCTATGGCTTTAAGCAGGATCTTAAGATAACTGCCGTCGAGACTTGTCTGCTCAAATAAAAACTCCAGCTTATCTATCACAGGCGTCATGCCATACAGCACCGCCGCAGTTACTATCGCACACACCGCAAGACTCGAAAACAACGCCTGTTCACGGCAGTACTGTTTCAGCAGCACGGCTGTTACAGCTCCTATTATGCAAAGTGCTGCTGTACTTCCAGCATCGGCAATCATAATCCGAATACCGACTTTATCCTATCGAATAAAGCTCCTATCTCATCAACAAGCAGCATCAACACAACTATAAGTCCTGCGAGAGTCGTCATCATAGCCTGTTCCTCACGCTCCGCTCGCCTGAGCACCAGATTCAGTACTGCCACAATTATACCGGCTCCAGCGATCTTAAATACCAGATCTATCTCCACTTGAATTCCCTTTCTTTTAGCACAGCAGCAGTGCCGCTGACATTCCTCCCAGCACTCCGAGACATCTGTAAAGCCTGCCCTTTTTCATATACTGGGCATTGGTCCGAATATATAATTCTTGTGTTTCCTCCTCTGCACGCCTGAGCGTGAGAAGCTGACCTTCAATATCGCTGACCCCAAGGCTGTCCGCAAGAGGTGATATAAGCTGCCTTAGCTCCGGCGAAAGAAAACTATCACTTTTTATCCCTTCCTCCCACGCACGAGGAAAAGGCGTACCTTTTTCAATGAGCTCCGAAACATTCCCAAGAAAAATAAGCTGACTAAAACACTCCCTACACGAAAGCTCCGTTATAAGCGATGGCAAGGTGTCGCATGAATAATGCATAAGCATTGCCGTCTCATGCAAAAGTCTACTCACATCATGGCAGTATTCTGTCTGGCGCCTGAGTTTTACAGAGCCTGCAAAACCTGCTGCTGTTCCACATAGAATGATACTTATAATACCTATCAGCTTTAGCATGACCTTTCGAGCCTCACCACTTCACGCAGCACACCGGGACTTGTACCGCTGCCCAATAAAGCCGCATATTCAAAAACTCCGGCGCCGGCAAGCAACTTTATGCACTTTCTGCGCATGGCATCCTCAATGCTGCCGGAATGTGCTGACGCTATTATCCTTACGCCGCAGCCGCTTACCTGCATAAGTGCCTCGGCCTCATCCAGAGTGCTTATCTCATCACAAACTATATACTCCGGAGTCATTGCACGAAGAGCCATAACTGCGCCCTCACCTCGGGGCATACCATCGAAAACATCTGTATGAAGCCCCACATCAAACTGAGGCATACCATGGAGCGTACCTGCTATCTCGCATCTTGTATCAATGAGAGATACCCTGTATCTGCCGCCTAATATACGGCACATATCACGAAGTATGGTAGTTTTACCACTGCCGGCTCTGCCAAAAACTATAAGTCCACCGTCCGACCTTGCCACAGTCTGCCTTATGAGTGCATCGGCACAATTTCTGACCTGCCTTGGTATGCGCAGACATATGCTGCTTATATCCCTCATGCTTTTGAGCCGGAAATCCTCATATACAGCCGTACCTGCAATCCCTGCACGTGCACCGCCTTTGAGAGTTATATACCCCTCTCTCAACTCCTGTGAATAGCTGTATACAGAATACTCACACAGCGCACGAAACGTCTCTTGAACCTCCATTCTAAGCACTGTTACAGCTTGTTCTGGATATGCTGTAAGTCTGCCGGCTAATGTTACAAAGTGTTCTCTACCTGCTATCGAGACCGCCAGCGGTCTGCCTGCACGCAGCCTTATCTCCTGAAGGTTCTCTAAGCTTTGCTCATCAATTGACTGAACAGCACTTCTTATCCTGGGAGACAAGTAATTCATGAGCGTTACGAGTGTATTACCAGTTCTTATATTTTCCGTTTTGCATCACTCTTTCCTTTGATTTCTGCTATGGATAAGCTATTGGTAAATATTATGCCGTACGACTTGATATTAGAACAAACAAAAAAAGACTGCACCGACAGCTTAAAATAAGCGTCAGTGCAGCCAATACAATTACAATTCAGTTTTTGAACTTAAAGCTCAACCTTACCGGATTCGCCTTCAATCACATAATAGAGCATATTTTCTTCGGGCTTTACGTACAGATTGATAGCCTTTGCAGCTGTCTTAGCTTTGCCGGTAGCTTCTGCCCACGCAGCAACAGCCATACCCTCGAGAGATGCAACATCAATGCACTTCTCGCCAAACTGCAGTTCAATGCTTACCTTCTTGCAAGCTCTCTTTGCAGCAGGCTTCTTCTCAGCAACCGGAACAGACTTCTTCTCAGCAGTCGGAGCAGCCTTAACCTCTACAGTCGGAGCAGACTTTGTTTCTACAGTCTTTGTTTCTGATGCAGCAGCAACAGTCTTCTTTCTTGCAGCCATTTTCAATACCTCCATAAAACTTAGTCGTTGTTTACAGCTTCCTTTAAGTTCTTGCTTGCCTTAAATACAGGCGCCTTAGATGCGGGAACCTGGATAGTTTCACCAGTTCTCGGATTCTTGCACTCCTTAGCGTTACGATCACGTACCTCGAAAGAGCCGAAGCCGGATACTGTCACCTTATCGCCAGCAGCAAGAGCTTCAGTTATAACAGCAAATACGTTATTTACTGCACGCTCTGCGTCAGCCTTTGTGCAATCATTCTTTATCTTCATTGCCTGAATCAGTTCTGCTTTAGTCATTGTAGTTTCCTCCAAAAATAATAGTCTAATGGAATTATATACTATTCCATCCGATTTGTCAAGATTTTCGCAGAAAACTGACATTTGTACTGAATATGGCTATATTTTTTGCTTTTTTTTATGAAAAAAATACACGTGATTTTACTTCAAATCAGCAGTCAGACCATTTTCGCCGATATCCGCAAGAATTACAGCTCCCGGAGCCGGATCTTCAGCAATAATAAGTCTGGCTGCAAGAGTCTCAAGTTTTTGCTGAATAAATCTTCTGAGAGGACGTGCACCATAGTTCACATCATAACCATGCTCAGCTATATATTCCTTAGCCGCATCTGTTACTTCAAGTCCTATCTGGCGCTCAGCAAGGCGCTTTCTAAGACTCTCCAGCATAAGGTCAATGATACTGGATATCTCCGACTTTATTAAAGGCTTGAAGAATACTATCTCATCAAGACGATTGAGGAATTCTGGTCTGAATGTGTTTTTCAGCAACATATCGGTCTGACGTCTTGCCTCCTCTGAGATAGAGCCGTCCTCACCCATACCCTCCAGAATATAGTGTGATCCAATATTTGAAGTAAGGATTATGATAGCATTTTTGAAGTCCACCGTTCTGCCTTGAGAATCGGTGATACGTCCGTCATCGAGAACCTGCAGCAGTACGTTGAATACATCGGGGTGAGCCTTTTCGACCTCATCAAGCAGGATAACTGAATATGGCTTTCTCCTTACAGCCTCAGTGAGCTGACCGCCCTCCTCGTAACCTACATATCCGGGAGGTGCTCCTATAAGACGGCTCACGCTGTGTTTCTCCATATATTCACTCATGTCGATACGAACCATGCTTGATTCGTCATCAAAGAGTGCCTCTGCAAGAGATTTTGCAAGCTCTGTTTTACCTACGCCTGTAGGTCCTAAAAACAGGAACGATCCAAGAGGTCTGTTAGGATCCTGAATGCCGGCACGTGAACGCAGTATAGCATCACTTACCTTTTCAACAGCCTCGTCCTGACCGATAACACGCTTGTGAAGTATTCCCTCCATATTGAGCAGCTTTTCTCTGTCGCCCTCCATAAGCTTTGATACCGGGATACCTGTCCAGCGGGCAACAATCTTAGCGATCTCTTCCTCTGTCACCTTGTCACGAAGCAGATTGCTACCGTTTTTATTCTGTTCAGCCTTTGCCTCCTCCTCGGCAAGCTCCTTCTGGAGCTTAGGAAGTCTGCCGTATTTTAGCTCAGCTGCACGGCTAAGGTCGTATTCACGCTCTGCCTTTTCGATTTCTCCGCCAAGCTTTTCAAGCTCCTCACGAAGCTTCTGTACCTTGGAGATATCATTCTTCTCATTTTCCCATTTTGCCTTCATCTCGTGGAACTTTTCTCTCATCTCAGAAAGCTCCTGCTGCACCTCACGGAGATGTTCCTTTGAAAGCTGACTGTCCTCCTTTTTGAGGGCTGCCTCCTCGATCTCGTGCTGGATTATCTTTCGCTGTATCTCATCAAGCTCAGTAGGCATGGAGTCCATCTCTGTCCTTATAAGTGCGCACGCCTCGTCTACAAGGTCGATAGCCTTATCAGGCAGGAAACGGTCGGATATATATCTGTCTGAGAGTGTAACTGCTGCAATAAGCGCCTGATCCTGAATTTTTACACCGTGGAAAACCTCATATCGCTCCTTAATGCCACGGAGAATTGAGACTGCATCTTCCACAGTAGGTTCATTTACAAGCACTGGCTGAAAACGTCTTTCAAGGGCAGCGTCTTTCTCAATATACTGTCTGTACTCGTCAAGAGTAGTAGCGCCTATACAGTGCAATTCACCTCTTGCAAGCATAGGCTTGAGCAGATTGCCGGCATCCATTGCGCCATCCGATTTGCCTGCGCCTACGATAGTGTGAAGTTCATCAATGAACAGTATGATTCTTCCCTCGCTCTTCTTGACTTCCGCAAGAACTGCTTTCAGTCTCTCCTCGAATTCACCTCTGTACTTTGCACCTGCAATAAGTGCGCCCATATCGAGTGAGAACACCTTTCTTTCTTT
This sequence comes from uncultured Ruminococcus sp., assembly GCA_944386525.1. Taxonomy (GTDB): domain Bacteria; phylum Bacillota; class Clostridia; order Oscillospirales; family Ruminococcaceae; genus Ruminococcus_C. The sequence continues at coordinate 21,195 of CALXBL010000006.1, forward strand.
AAGATTATCCGGCACATCTCCACGCACTATTCTCAGGGCAAGACCCTCTGCAATCGCTGTTTTACCTACACCAGGCTCGCCTATGAGCACAGGGTTGTTCTTAGTCTTTCTGGAGAGTATGCGTATAACATTTCTTATCTCGCTGTCACGTCCGATAACCGGATCAAGCTTGTTGTTTCTTGCAAGCTCCACCAAATCCTGACCATACTTCTTTAGCACATCGTAGGTTTCCTCCGGATTCTGCCCGGTAACTCTCTGATTACCACGAACTTCCATAAGGGCTTTAAGGAAATCATTCTTTGTAATATTAAAAGTCCTGAATAGCTCGCTGAGGTTCTTGTTTGCTGTTTCCATAATACCCAGCATAATGTGTTCTACCGACACATACTCGTCTTTCATTCTGTCGGCCTGCTTTTCAGCCTCGTTGAGGGCACTGTCTGTATCTTGAGATACATACACACTGTCAGCAGGTCTGCTGCCTCCACTGACTGACGGAATACCTGAAAGCTTTTGCTTTACAGCTTGTCTGAGACTTTCGTTATTCTTTCCCATCTTCTGCAAAAGCTGGGGTATTAAACCGCCATCCTGAGCAAGGAGCGCATAAAGTAGGTGCTCCTGTCCGATTGCATTGTGCTTATACTCCACTGCAATCTGGTTTGCGCTGCGGATAGCTTCCATTGATTTTTCTGTAAGCTTCTGTGCATTCATAACAATTACCTCCTGTTTTTCTCATTGTTTTTCTTTTCAGATGAGCATTCCGTATTGATTATACTGTTCAGCAAAGCTTTTAGCAGCATTCTGCCTCAATACGCCTACTGGAATCCCCTCATTAAGTCCAGCGAAATAGACCTGCATCATTTCATCGAACAGGTTAATATATCTGCTGATTGCTCTGCCGGATTCCTCCGGACTCATTCCCTTTCGAAGTATCCGTCTTGTCATTCTTCCCGGTGATAGCTCATACATACCTGTGATGTTTCCAAGCTCAGGCTCTGTGCTTATCTCAAGCTGTATCCTGAACCTGAAGAACTCCTCCATTGCCGCAAGCAGCGGACTGCTCTGAGTTCTGCACGCCACTCTAAGCCAGCCGAGCTGTCCCTCAGCAGGCTCACGCAGCAGTTCTACGCTATACCTCAGTGCAGGACGGTATTTATACCGAAGTGCGCTATGCATAGACATCATAGCGTCAGACGCCTGAGTCTGTATCCGAAACAAATCGTTCATCTGCTTTTCAAGTACTGAGAAAACAGACTGCATCTGTTTTTCCGGAGTTTCGCAGCAGAGCCTTTCAGCAAGTATCTGATTGATAAGTCCAGAGCGGCTCATGCCTTGCCGTACTGCAAGCCGGTCGACAGCCTCCACCACATCACCTGACAAGACTATACTATACACACTTTTCTTCATTGGGATTCACCCTTTCTCATCTACTCTTATCTTACTTAATATTATATCACATTTATTGAATTTGTCAACAGTATTATATAACTATATTTGCAAATTTTAATTTTATAAATCAAGATGTTAAAAAAACGTGCGTTTAAAAGGTGAAAGCCTAATAAACGCACGTTTTGTATAGTGAGAAAGGAAAAAGCTAAAGTCTGATCACACGACGCCGTCAAGTGTAACCTGGGTCACTCCATCTACCAGAGTAAAATTGTCATAATGTGCGTCGTTGAGCCACACATCACAAACTCCTCCGGAATAGAGGGTCGGGTCGCTAATAAGAATGGTGCTGTACTTCTTGTTAGGCACAGCCGACGCAAGAGACACACCGTCTATTGATACCGCAACAACATTATCCTTCGTAAGCACTTCCGGAAATGCTACAAGAGCCGACATCTGTCCTATTGGTACAGTCTGATTCATACCCACAGCAAAAACTGTGCCGCCGTTGATATAGAAATTACCTGTATCGGAGATAATTCCGCCTCTGTCCGCAGCAGATTTCTTGCCGCCGCAGGCAACAACACTGCCACCCGCAATCTCTATATAGTCCCAGCATCTTATGCCGCAGTTATCGCCGTTTGTAATTATATTTCCAGAATTTATAAAAATTGTCTTATGTGAGGAAATACCTGTCTTTTCAGCGTCAACTACAAGTTCGCACTCCTCAATCTCCAGGTCGTTATTGCAGGCTACGCCATGTTCGTTGTCGCAGAACACATAGAGATAGCCCATGCCCTTTATCTTTAAATCGTCCTTACTGTATAACGCAGCATCTGCATCTGCATTTGTAGTATAACATTCGAGATAATTACTGGAACCGTCTACTACATTAACTGTCACCTTGTCGGCGTTGTCTATCTGTATACAGGGTGCACCTGTGTTTACAATACCCACACCATTAAGGCGAAGTTTCACCTTATCTTCATTTCCGACATTTACATATATCTGTCCGGTGAGCTCACCTGTGAGGTGATAAGTGCCTGGCGCAGATATATTAAGCACAGCTCCATCATATGTATAGCCGTCTCCGCTGCTGACAGCACTAAAGTCAACATACTTGTCAACATCTTCAGGTGCTATATACTCAGTAGTGGTAGTTGTTGTAACTGTTGTAGCTTTCGGAGCAGTTGTTGCAGCCGCACCACCTCCAGGATTATTACCACTGCTTATATTGCCGCCGCCAGAACTTCCCCCGCTGGAATTTCCGCCTGCATACTGTACTTTTTTAGTGGTTGCCGCAGTCGTTCCGGCTGCCGTTGTTTTTGATGTTGATATCGCAGATGCAGCCGTTGTAGTACTAGTACTCTTTGCCGCAGTCGTAACACTACCGCTTCCGGCAGAAGTTTCAGTATCCTCTATCTCAGGCACATCATTGCCGGTAACTATAGTGACCTTCTGAGCTACTATCTTTTCAGTATCCTCAGCAGTCTCATCTCCGCCGCAGGCACAAAGTCCCATGAGCATCGCAAAGCTCAATGCATATGCGCACATACGATTCCATTTCATCATCCAGATTCTCCTCTATAAATTTCCCTAAAGGGCAAAATTTACACCTGCTCATAAACCTTATCGTCATATCGGAACATCGTCAGTACTACTGTCAGATTTCCGTTCAGATTGCGAAGCTCATCAAGGAACTGCTTCTGGTCAGCATCGTTCTTGACCTCGAGGCTGTATACCAGTTCAAAGAGCGAGCCAAAATTGGTTGTCTTTATCCTTCTGAGTTTCCAGCTTGTTGTATACTGATTAAGGATACCGTCAAAGAGCCCTATGTAATTAAGGTTCTCGGGTATTGTTATCTTCAGCGTCATTGAACTGGTCTTGCACTGACCAAACTTGACCTTTTCAGTAATTACAAGAACGGCTGCAATAACAATGAAAAACACAAACAAAAACCATAAGTTAGAGACACGGTTTATACCACAAATAACGCCGGTTGCCATTGCAAAGAAAACATATGTGATATCCTTGGGGTCTCCCGGAACTGTACGATATCGGCATAATGTGAATACGCCGGCAAGGCTAAGTGCGCTTGCTGTTGAATTTATCATCACAAGAACTACTGATACGATAACAGGAAGAATAAGTATCGTAAGCACGTAGCTTGATGAATAGCTGCTGCTTCGATGTGTGAAAATGTAGAGTCCGCTTATAAGGAAACCCATAAGCACACCAAGTCCAAGTGTTAAAAGCAGCTCACCTGCTCCGGCTGAGGCTACGGCGGTAGTACCTGAAAACAATGAATCTGCTGCATTGGCAGCCATGGTCTGGATATTATTAAACATAAGACATTAAACTCCTTTTTTCCTGCAATCTGCGGATCTCGTTTTTATAAGCCGTTCCGTACTTTGAAAAGCTTATCTTGTAAATTTTAAGTGCAGCCAGCTGATCTGCAAGCCACATTGGCATTGAATCAGATATCTTTACTTCCATAAGACGTGCAGTCTCAGGTATGAGCAGCTCGCCATAGCTCTCCTTATCGAGTGCGACGTCGTAGCGTCTTGCTGTTATATTCTTATCAAAAGTAAGTCTGAAGCTATTATCGTCCTTGCCGAAATATGCAGCACGTTCATAGCTTATATACTGCTTTGCAGTTACAGGATAGCGTGCAAGCAGAACGTCGAGTTCTCTCAAGACCTGCCGCTGAATATACTTCCCGTTGTCGGCAGGATATGTGCCATTGCGGATATACTCATCAGCCTCTTGCAGAGTCATGGTGACACGGCGCTTATTTACGATCCCACCTATCTTTTTCTTTATCTCAAGAAAAACCCGATCCTCCGGACCTGTTGGGGACATATAGCTTCTCAGACGTATCTTCTCCTTGTAATATGGCTTTTCAATCGACTGACGGATAAGGTCATCATTCACTGTATCATAGTAGACGTTATATATGCCATAGGTCTTGCCATCTGTACAATAAGGGTCGGGATTCATATAATGCTCCAGCACCTCATTAAGCGCCTCATACTGCTCAGCTGAAAGCAGGAACTTTATCTCACGTCGTTCAAATGTTTGAATTGCCATAAAGGTCACCTCCTCATACAAATACTTAACTGCGATTTTACGCATCTCTAACTTACATTTGTTATTATATATGAGGTAACTTAAACCAACCTTAAATGTTTTAGTAAATTTGATAATCTCAGAAAATTATTTTCACATGCAGAAAAAAATGGAAAAAACAGCTTGATATTTCAAATGGTTTAATGTATAATATAAGAAACTGCATGGCAGTATTTTTAATAATGAGGAGAGATTACAAATGGCTGAACTCAAATACGAGATCACAGAGCACATCGGCGATCTGGCTGAGCTTGCAGGCGGCTGGACTAAGGAGCTTAACCTTGTAAGCTGGAACGAGCGTGAGCCTAAGTACGACCTGCGTGACTGGAATGCCGACCACACAAGAATGAGAAAGGGTGTTACACTTTCTGCTGAGGAAGTTATGGCACTGAAGGATATTCTCAACGGTATTGACTTCGATTCATTCGACTAATACCTGCACAAACAAAACTGCGGAGACTTCTGTCTGATAGTCTCCGCAGTTTTTGTTTTATGATTTATGAGTTTGAATCAGCATCGGATTCATCAGTGCTTTCTCCGGTGGACTCTTCCGTCACCGTCTCAGTAACAGATGAGGAAACTTCATTAACTTCATCAAGTATGGCAGCCGGAACAGGCATTTCGTCAAAGATCGTATACAAATTCTCTATGATAGAATAGTACGCTGAATAGGAAAGATGTATGCCATCACCGCCATCATTTTCGCTTGCAAGTGCGCCCGAAGCCGAATCAATCAGAATGCTGTGTGCATCAAAATAACGGATATTCGCTGAACCAAACTCCTCAACCAGTGCCTGCAGCTTTTCATTGAACTTTACTATTGTGCTGTTTGCAGCAAAACTGGAGCTTGACGCAATAGGTGTTATACTTGCCACAATGATATTCGACTCCGGACAAGCTGTCTGTACATCAGTGATTATCTGACGGTAATTCTCCACGTACTGATCCGATGTTACCATATTTACATCATTCATACCCATTGAAATGTAGATATATCCCGGCTGTGAAGCTGCAAGCACGTCCTTGTATGTGCCTGATGTACCCTCATATTCAAATGTGTAGTCATTTATGCTCCATGAGGCAAGATTCCCTGTTGCGAAATCGTATGGATTTGTTAGCACCTCATATGCACCGAATCCACTTGCAATTGAGTCACCAAGAATCGAAAGCTGCTCGGGATATATCTCATGGAGAATAGCAGCATCTACTGAAACTGTAGTAGTCATATCAGCAAGAGCTTCCTTGCTGTATGGTCCGATGAAAACAGGAGCGGTAGTAGTTGTAACAGAAGTCTGGGACATATCTCCTGATACACCTGTTACAGTAGTTGTATTTGTACTGTCGATATCAGCATAGACGCTTGTCGTGGCAGCAGCAGTTGTTGTTGTGCCAGATTTAGATGTATCGTCATCATTAAGCACAATCTCAGCTCCTGCTTTATCATTTTTCGGTTTTTCATCATTTTTAGCAAAACTCATGCTCACAATAAGCAGCACCATACAGCCTAAGGATGCAAAAAGTGCTACAGAATTTCCATAATCCTTCATATCAGATAAATTCTCCTTTTTATTCATCACGTTCCTGAATAATGCCTTCACGATAGGCAGATATCAGGGATTTCAATTCTTCAATACGCATCTTTATGCGTGCGCCCTCGTCGGTATCTCCTATAGAGATACGTCTTGCTGTGTGTTCAACAGCAACACGTCTGGATACAATGTCGGTACAGTCATTCACAGCTTTTTCCCGTGATACAAAAGGCTCGTGCGCTGTAAGCATAAGTCCGTATGAATTGTATATAAGGGTATATCCTGCAATACCGGTAACTCTGTGGTAGTGCTCTGAAAAGCCTCCGTCTATAACAAGCAACTTTCCGCCGCACTTAACAGGACTTTCGCCCTCGCTTTGATGCACAGGAACATGCCCATTTATTATATGCGAATTTTCACCGGTAAGACCAAATTCCGCCAGTATCTTTAAAGCTATATCGGTATTATCCATAAATGAATAGTATGGATTTTTAGCTTCCTTGTGGATCTCCTCATCGGCTATAAAGTATCTTTCAAAATTGGACATCTTGCTCCTGCCGAAAAGCGGAGAATCGGGTCCGTTCCACAAGAACCACATTATACCCCTGCCGGTTTCCTTTTCTTTTTCCGAAAGGGAAATAAACGCTTTTCTGACACAGCTTTCCAGAGCATCGTAAAGAGCCTTACCCTTATATTTTTTACCGCATACCGTAACTTCCCGAAAACTGCCGTCCTCGTTCATAGGCACGCAGCCATGGTAAAGCAAATTGCCGTTATATACCTTATAAAGTCCGCCTTTTTTCAAAAGCAGCTGTATATGCCTCTGAAGCTTTTCGCAGTGAACAAAGGCAGACTGGAGTTTTTTCATAACTGATTTCTCATCATCTGTAAGCGTATATGGGTGATCTGGGTCTATTGTCGGGAAACTTGTATCGAGCAGCTCATACTCTCTGCCTTCAACGAAGACCGTTCCTTTTTCAGTATTTATAGTATGCAGCAGTCGTCTGTCATCCATACCGAATTCGGGATGAGCTGCAATTATCTGACCGTCAAGCTTAAACTGTATTATCGCCATAGCCTTGTGCATCTTCATGGCAAGACCTATTTCAGCGTTACGCTCCTTTGCCTTTCCTCTTATCCTGAACTGTGTACACGGATCGTCTCCGTAAACCTCCATAGCAAATCTTGCCAGCGGAAGCAGATTTATTCCATAGCCGTCCTCAAGTGTGTCGTAATTGCCGCAGAGAAGACTGTTTCTAACAACAGCCGCAATACAGCCGGTCTGACCAGCAGCTGCACCCATCCACAAAACATCGTGATTTCCCCATTGAATGTCGAGCGAATGATAACTGCACAGACGCTCCATTATAAAATGTGCACCTGTTCCTCTGTCGTAGATATCCCCTAAAATGTGAAGATGATCAATTACAAGATGCTGTATAAGCCTTGAAAGGCGCACAATAAAGTTCTCCGCACAGCCTATCTCTATAATAGTATCCACTATGGAATCATAATATGCCTTTTTGTCAAGAACCTCAGGCTTTTCAGTTATAAGCTCCTCGATGACGTAGGCATAATCCTCCGGCAGTGCACGCCTGAGCTTTTCACGCGTATACTTGGAAGAAAGCACCTTGCACACCTCTATCAGCCTATAGAGCGATACTCTGTACCAGTTCTCCATATCAGGTTCACTGTCACGTACAAGCTCTATCCTTTCCTTTGGATAATATATTAAAGACGCCAGCGCAACCTTTTCCCCCGTGCCGAGAGTATGCCCGAAAACGTCGTCTATCTTCTTTCTTACAGCGCCGGAGCCATTCCTCAGCACATGGGAAAATGCTTCGTATTCGCCATGAATATCAGACAGAAAATGCTCTGTCCCCTTGGGAAGATTCAAAACAGACTGCAGATTTATAATCGCTGTGGTAGCACGTCCAATAGTGGGATAGGCCTCAGACAACTGCTCCAGATATCGTGATTTAGTATAGTTCATGGTTCCTCCTTCTTCTGCAGATTTACATTTCATTTTTTATTATAACACATATCCACTTACATTGCAAGAAAAAAATCATTCCCTCTGCAAATGTACATTTTCGAAATAATTTTATTTTCTCGGAATTTAATAGTGTTCTTATAATACTATGACAGTGCATAGGATAGTAATGATGAACTGTGATATAAAGGAGGCTTTTAAAATGCAGTCAAGAAGCATCCGGAAAGATACAATTAAACTTACCATAATACAGTTTTCAATGGAGTGCATGGGGCTTTTGCTGAATCTGTGGATAACACATAAAGCTGGTTCTGCCGCAGTAGGCATGATAGCTTTAGTGGGAACGTTTTTCCAGTTTGCATCGGTGGCATCGGGTGGAGGCGGCTATATATGTGCGAGTCGTTTTGTCTCTGAGGAGCTGGGACAGGAAAACGGCGATCCCGAAGGCATATTAAAATATGGTGCAGGCTTCAGCCTTTTGCTCGGAATACCGGCTGCCGCATTGATATTTGGAGCAGCACCGTTCATAGGTGAGCACTTTTTCCAGAGCAGTGATATGACTGAACCTGTGCGTATACTTGCATTAATACTTCCAATAGGCGGAGCATCAGCCTGTTTCAAGGGTTGGTGCAATGCAGTTTGCCGAGTGAGCGTGGCAGCATTTTGTGATGTACTGGAATTCCTGATAAGAATGGCAGTCTTAGGTATATATCTTACAAATGCAAGCTATGTGAGCGCCCACAGTATATGCATGGCAGTAGCAATAAGCATGGCCGCAGGAAATGTAGTCAGCCTAGTTTTTCTGCTATGGGATTTTTCCCGTCACCGGATAAAAAGCTCCCAGGCACCCACGAAGTCCTTTCATCAGTATCTGAGGTTTGCTGTTCCTGTATTCCTTGGTGGCTGTCTTACATCGGCATTGAGCACAGCAAACGACGCCCTTATTCCGTTTACTCTTCGTCAATACGGAAATTCAACCGAATCCGCACTTTCGCAGTTTGGCATATTCGAGGCAATAGTAATACCAGTGCTGTTCTTTCCGTCAACAGTACTGTGTGTGCTTTCGGGGATACTTCTTCCCGAGGCGGCTCGGGCAAAGGCAGGAGGCAAAAAAACACGCCTGCAATATCTTACAGGACGTGCGCTTTCGTTCACAATGATGTTTTCGGTTTTCATATCAGCCGTACTTCTTGTACTGGGCGGTGAAATTGCAGAACTTATGGGAGCTGAACCTCTTGCCGGCAGAATGATATGTTTTCTCGCACCCGTCGTGCCGTTCATATATCTTGAAATAGTTCTGGAGGCAATAATAAAAGGCAGCGGAAACCAGAAGTTCTCATCCATGAATTATCTCTTTGAGTATGCGGTCCGTATATCAGCAGTTCTCGTGTTGATACCGCTTATAGGATTCTATGGTATAGTGGCGTCCTATTATGCAAGCAATATCGTTGGAAACTGTATGCGGCTCTGCAAGATATTCCAAATTACAGAAATGAATTTTGATATAAAAGGCTTGGTGCTGAGACCATTGTTTACAGCCGCATCAGCATTCTTTCTACCATTTACAGCTATGAAACTAACAGGTATACATCCGGCGGACAGTATTGTAAGCGCAGTCATATACCTTATATCAGCAGTCCTTATATACCTTGGAACCGCCTCCCTCACAAGGTCATCAGACTACAATATCCGCAAAAGAAAAAGGAAGTGCACGGCTCAGGTCGTCAAGTGATGCTTCAAGCTGATGGCCAATCTTTCCTGCGCTGAAAAGTATAGTGCTGAAATCCTGAGCAGAGCTGTGTATAGTTGTTACGAATTGTTTTTTCATTCCCACAGGAGAGCAGCCGCCGTGAACGTAACCAGTGATAGGAAGCAGATCCTTCGACTTCAGCATTGAAAGAGACTTTTCATTCACTGCAGCAGCAGCCTTTTTAAGGTCAAGGGTTTCCGCTACTGGTATCATAAATACATAGTGGGAACCGGATTTCGACTGAGTTACAAGAGTTTTGAACACCTGTTCCGGATTCTGCCCGAGAGCGACAGCAAGTTCAACGCCAGTGTTTTCGGCAGTTGCCGACTCCCAGCTCCTGTGAATGTAACTTACCTTAGCCCTATCAAGTATGCGCATAGCGTTAGTTTTATCGAATTTATCCTTAGCCATAGAATCCTCCGTATTTATAGTAATTGTAAAGCTTATTATATCAGAATAGGCGAATAAAGTCAATCGCATTTCAGAATAAAGCCGGCGGCTTGCACAATTAATAATATTCTGCAACACACATGAAAGTCTGATTTCTGCTAAACGTGAGGGACTGACGATCCATTGAGAAATTTCTATACCCCAACATTTGCGATATCATCTATAAAAGTATCCGGACACCTCGTCTGTACGAAAAGTGCCCGGATACTTCTATTATATTATATTTTAGCCAATTACGTTTGATGTGCCTGTTATATCAAATGTAACTGTAAAGCTGTCGGTAGGCATTGTGTAATCAAGTGCTGCAAGATCAGTATTATAGATATTAATCAATTCAATGTACATATTGCCCTGAGCGTCTGCCATAACTACAGGCTTTTCTATCGAGATTTCTGTGTCGTCATACTTGAGAACAACATTGCTTACGTGCATTGTGGGATAGTACAGGAAGTCCGTGCTGACAAACAGCATATTGAGCTTTGAACTGTCCTGAGAGAAATCATAACCAGATACTGACACGCTATAAGTACCATCACCAGTGATAACAGCATCGGTAAATGTAGCTCCTGTGTCGATTATCTCGTCATTCTCGCCCCACTTAATAAGTGTGTTGAAGTGTTCTGTTGATGCGCCGTATGAAGCGTCGTTGTATGCGTTGCGGAATGTATACACTTCTGTCTGAATGCCAATATAAGCGTGAACTTCGGAGGACTTTTCAACCGTAGTCTCTACAGCTGCATCTGCACCTGCCTGAGGATCCTTGTTTGCTACGGCCTCGATAATTGCAGAAATAATTTCCGGCTGAGTCTGCTCATATGTAGTACGGTCGAATACGCCAAAACCATATGTGGAATTTACACCATTGTCCCAGTAGATCGGGATAATACCAAGAGATGCTGCCTTGCCTGCCAGATAGCCGTTGTAATATACACGGTTGGAGAGGATCTCGCCTGCAAAGTTAGGGTCTGCTGTAGACTTGTCGATACAGCCGTACTCGCCGATGATAACCGGTATGCCCTTACTTACATAACTGTCATAGAGCTTCTGCATCTGGCCATCGAGATAATCCTCCTGACCCCAGTTGCCAAGACCTGTAGCAGAAGCACCTGCTGTGATGGCAGCCTGTCCTCTTGCGCCCCAAAGGTAGGTCTTGATATTCTCTTCGCCGCAGTAATCCCACGGATCGTAATAGTGAACAGACATCATAAGACGGTTTTCACCTGCTGTGCACTTTTCATCTGTAGGCATTACAAAGCCGTAGTCACCTACTGTGTAGTCGATATTTGTGTTCCAGCCTGTGATGAGCAGATAACGATGCTCATTCTTTGAGCCTGTAGCTCTTACTGTATCTATGAAGATCTGGTTGTACTTATTGATATTTTCATAGTAATCTCTGTTGGGATCAGTGTATGTATTATCGAACTCCTCATTCATAGCTTCAAAGATAAGGTGTTCATCGTAATCCTTGAAGCGCTCAGCAATCTGCTTCCACAGAGCTTCATACTTTTCACAGATATACTCCTGATTGTCGCCATTACAGAGCAGCCAACCGCCATCGATAGTGTTGTAGCCGTCACCGTGCACATTTATGATTACATACAGCCCCTCTGTATAGCAGTACTGTACAACTTCTTCTACACGGTCGAGCCATGCTGTATCTACTGCATAGCCGTTGGCGTCATCAATCATGCTGAGGTATGATACAGGAACTCTGATAGTTTTGAATCCTGCGTCTGCAACAGCAGAGATAAGCTCCTGTGTGACAACAGGGTTGTCCCATGCTGTTTCACTTGGAACCTGATTTGAATTAGCCTCAAGCTGATTGCCAAGATTCCAGCCAGCGCCCATATCTTCAGCAATATCTGCTACAGGTACAGTAAAATCACCGTCATACTGTACTGCTGCTTCGTTTTCTGTGTTGGAAGCATCACTGCCATCAGTTGATGATGAAGTGTCATCATTGCTGCACGCTGCCATAGAAAGTGCCATTGCACCTGCTAAAGAGCACGTTAAAAACTTTTTCCAAAAACTCATTTAATTCTACCTCCCAAAAATATATGCGTACTTTTACGCATAAATACATATGTTATAATTATACCATAATTTTACGGACTGTCAAGCGTTTTTTTCATGCAAATAAACGCATTTTTGTTGCATATCAGCAACAGGATATCTGTTTTTGCGTTTATATTATACTATTATTACATAAACACATATGCAAGAAGACATGTTAAAAGAGTAATAATTTTAAAAAATCACTTGCAAAGGTCATAAAAAGATGGTATAATAAACTTGACTTAATGTGAATGAAAGGAGTCCTGCACTGTGCAGGGGATTATTGGACCATGGATCAGTCTCGTTCAAAAATAACTAAGTTTTTTCTCTCTGTTGTAAGCTTTATATATTTATTCATAGTAGGCGCAATAAGTGTGCTTTCCGCACTGTATACAGTAAGCATACCTAACGACCTGTTGCTGGCAGTAGTTTTGTTGCTTATAGGTGTTCTGGCAGTTTCAGCTATGCTCTATTCACGCACTCACCCTATAACTAAATTCAGCTGTATGCTGCTTTTGCCATGTCTGCTGCCGACCGTGCTGCTGAACTTTGGCGAATGGGCTTTGATAGTGCCATTGGCAATAACCTGTCTGCTGATGTTTTTCTTCTGCGGCGTTGCAGAAACTCCAAAAACGGTGTTGGGAACTGTGTATCTTCTGCTCTATGTGCTGGGTTCACTCGTATATTTTCTTGCAGTATCACTTTTTTCAACAAACAGCACATCTGTTCTTCTGGAGTCACGTGTATCCGATTCAGGATCATACCGCTACTCCCTTATAAATACTGAGGACAGCTCCGGAGGCAGCACTACTGTGGAAATTACTCCAAATGATATGGATATAAACTTCTCAGTAATATCATTCCTTGCTGAAGGATATGAACGTACCATATATGTTGAACGCCCTGTGCAGCAAGAGATCACTCTCGAATGGAAAACTATGGGCCGACAGGAAGTTACAGCAGAACTCTGTGAAATATCCGACAGCACTACTGTAGCTCTTTCAGAAGAAACAAAAAAAGCTTTAGGTTATGCTGCAGATGCAAACGTTTATCTTAGAGACCTTTCTGACAATACGCTGGCAAAGCTTGGCGTACCTTCTCAGACCGATGTACTCTATCTGAATGGTGAACCATGTTTCCGTTCATATATAGCAGTTCTGGAAGAATATTTCTCATCGTCAGAGCGTGTATCTTCCGTGTTCTAAGCATCCTTATGGATGTTTATATATAAAAGACTAATGAATGAAAATATTATGGAGGTTATCATGAAAGAATTCTTCAAAGAAATCCCGAAAATCCCTTACGAAGGTAAGGACTCAACAAATCCGCTTGCATTTAAGTACTACAACCCCGATGAAGTGATCGGCGGCAAGACCATGCGTGAGCAGCTCAAGTTCGCCCTGTCCTGGTGGCACACCATGGGTGGTGACGGAACTGATATGTTTGGCTGCGGTACAACTGATAAGTCCTGGGGTGAGACTGATCCTACTGAGCGCGCAAAGGCTAAGGTTTATGCAGCATTTGAGATTATGGACAAGCTCTCCATTGACTACTACTGTTTCCACGACAGAGATCTGTCTCCTGAATACGGCAGCCTTGCTGACACAAACGCTAAGCTTGCTGAGATAGTTGACCTCTGCAAGGAACTCCAGGACAAGACTGGTAAAAAACTCCTCTGGGGTACTGCTAAGTGCTTCGATCATCCAAGATATATGCACGGTGCAGGTACATCTCCAAGTGCAGACGTATTCGCTTTCGCTGCTGCTCAGATCAAGAGCGCTATCGACGCTACTATCAAGCTTGGCGGTCAGGGTTATGTGTTCTGGGGTGGACGTGAAGGCTATGAGACTCTGCTGAATACAAATATGGGTCTTGAGTTAGACAATATGGCTCGTCTGATGCATCTTGCTGTTGACTACGCAAGAAGCCAAGGCTTCACTGGTGATTTCTATGTTGAACCCAAGCCAAAGGAACCCACAAAGCATCAATACGACTTCGATTCCGCTACAGTTATAGGTTTCCTGAACAAGTATGGTCTGGCTGACGACTTCAAGCTGAATATCGAGGCTAACCACGCTACTCTCGCTCAGCACACTTTCCAGCACGAGCTGAGAGTTGCAAGAACAAATAATATGTTCGGCTCTATCGACGCTAACCAGGGCGATACTCTCCTTGGCTGGGATACAGACCAGTTCCCTACAAACATCTACGATGCTGCTCTGTGTATGTATGAAGTGCTGAAGGCTGGCGGATTTACTAACGGAGGTCTCAACTTTGATGCAAAGGCTCGCCGCGGCTCATACACTATGGAAGATATCTTCCTCAGCTACATCGCTGGCATGGACGCTTTTGCTCTGGGTCTGCGTATTGCCGACAAGATGATACAGGACGGCAGAATCGATAAGTTTGTTGAAGACCGCTATTCAAGCTGGAACACTGGCATCGGTAAGGACATAATCGATGGTAAGGTTACTATTGAAGATCTTGAAAAGTATGCTCTCGAAAAGGGCGAGGTTACAGATTCCCTCACCAGCGGCCGTCAGGAAATGCTGGAAAGTATCATGAACAACATCATGTTCAATCTTTGATCTGTATACATTTTGATATGAAAAAAGTGCGTATCCTTGAGGGTACGCACTTTTTGTATACTCCATAAATGAAGGCAGTTCTTCCAAATACTAAAATATCCTTAAGTTTCTATCTACGATAGTCGTGTTTTTCGTTTTTTATTTTGTAAGCTCTATTAAGCTTACCCGACACTTATTATAAAACCTTTTATCATATATTGTTGT
The DNA here is from genome assembly GCA_944386525.1 of uncultured Ruminococcus sp. Lineage (GTDB taxonomy): Bacteria > Bacillota > Clostridia > Oscillospirales > Ruminococcaceae > Ruminococcus_C. The sequence continues at coordinate 36,276 of CALXBL010000006.1, forward strand.
CGAGTTCAGTGCTGTTGAAATACTGATTCCTGTAAACAAGCGGAGTAACTCCGCATTCACGCTTGAAACACGATATAAAATGGCTTTGTGATGAAAATGCAAGAAGTTCTGCTATTTCAAGACAGCTGTAATCTGAATGGAGCAGCAGATTACGGGCAGTCTCGATCTTTCGAAGTATAATATACCGGCTTACGGATTCGCCGGTCTCACGCTTGAATAATTTTGAAAAATAACTTTCATTCAGCTTTACAGCAGATGCAACTTCTGATGCTGTCAGCCGCCTGTGCAAATTTGAATAAATATAGTCGATGCTCATAACTATCGGCTTTGAGTATATTTTATCCTTTCGCAGCTTTTCCATACGTTTTACGTAGTCTAAGCACATTTCTGTATTTATCTTTATAACTTCAGTCTCAGTAAGCGCATTGTCGGCTTTACAAATGTAAATATCTGAAAGTTCATATGCACAATTGCAGTCCATGCCGCCCTCTATGCAAAATCTTGCCAGCATAGCTGCCGTTATGGTAAGATGATATTTAAGGCTCTGAACACGATCTTCAGAAAGCTTTTTATCTTTGTTAGCGGCAAAAGCTCCCTTGTTCAGGATCTGCAGAACCTCTTCTTTTCTGCCAAGCTTTACAAGCGAATAGAAACGCATTTCATTTTTATGCATATCCGCTGTAGTTTCACGACTGATATATTTTTCGATAATTGAGACCTTTTTCTTTTCGCTTATCATAAAGCATTACACCTCTTGTCTATAATATCTTTTTTGATTATACCACAAATATGATAAAAAAACAATGGATATTATATATTTTCTCGACGGTATAGGATATAATAAAACCACCAAATAGAAGAAATCATTCTGACTGACTTCAGAAGTCAACTGGAAAGGAAGTATCAATTATGAAATATATACTCGATTGGAACGAATACCTCTCTGTTGCTGCTGAAACGGTAGCTGAGGGCATAGTTATGCTGAAAAACGACAATAATGCGCTGCCTCTCAATAAGTGCGAGGAAATAGCCGTATTCGGACGCATACAATTTCACTATTATAAAAGCGGTACGGGCTCAGGCGGACTTGTAAATGTATCAAAAGTTACAAATATTCTGGACGGACTGCTTGAAAACGGCATAAAGATAAATAAGGAGCTGCTGGATACCTACAGAAAATGGGATACAGCTCATCCATTTGATATGGGAAACGGCTGGGGCAATGAGCCATGGTCCCAGATTGAGATGCCGCTGGAAGAAACTGTTGTTCAAAAGGCTGCTGCATCTTGTCGGACTGCAATTGTTGTGATTGGAAGAACTGCCGGTGAGGAGCAAGACAACCGCATGGAGGCAGGCTCATATCTACTTACCGACGGCGAAAAGGATATGCTTCGCAAGGTAAGAAATGCTTTTGAAAAGGTAGTCGTACTACTAAATGTGGGCAATATTATTGACATGAGTTTCTTCAGTGAATGCGAACCAGACGCACTGCTTTATGTATGGCAGGGCGGTATGACGGGCGGCACCGGTACAGCCGACGTTCTCACCGGCAAGGTGAGCCCCAGCGGCAAGCTCACGGATACGATTGCATATTCTATCGAGGACTATCCGTCGCACAGCTGCTTCGGAGATCTTGAGCGCAATTTTTATAAGGAAGATATATATGTGGGCTACAGATATTTTGAAACTTTCGCAAAGGATAAGGTACTGTATCCCTTTGGCTTTGGTCTTTCGTATACGAGCTTTGATGTGAGGGTGATCGCATCATCAGAAATTGACGGAGTAATTACACTTGATATTTCCGTGAAAAATACTGGAAAATACAGCGGTAAGGAAGTTGTTCAGGTTTATTGTGGAGCTCCTCAGGGTAAGCTCGGCAAGCCTTCAAGAGTTTTATGTGGATATAAAAAGACAAACACACTTGCTCCCGGCGAAGAGCAGATAGTCACAATAACTGTAAAGCTCAGTGATATTGCGTCCTATGACGACAGCGGCATTACAGGATACCCATTCTGTTTTGTACTGGAATCCGGAGAATATCATTTCTATGCAGGCACAGATGTAAGAAGTGCATCGCTTGCCTATATAGCAAATGTTGCTGAAACCACTGTGACTAAAAGCTGTACTCAAGCTATGGCTCCGGTGCTTTCATTCGAGCGTATGTGTCCAGCTGTTGATGCTGACAGAAACTTGACTTTGTCATATGAACTTGTTCCGCTTAATAAAGTGGATGAAGAACAGCGACACAAAGACTCTATCCCGGCTGAAATACCATATACAGGAGATAAATGTATAAAGCTTGCTGACGTTCGTGATGGAAATCACTCAATGGAGGAGTTTATTGCTCAGTTTTCTGACTACGATCTGTCCTGCATAATACGTGGTGAAGGCATGGGAAGTCCTCGTGTTACGGCAGGTACTGCGTCCGCATTCGGCGGAGTAAGTGATTCTTTAGTAAAATATGGCATACCATGCGCATGCTGCTCTGACGGTCCGTCTGGTATGCGTCTGGACTGCGGCACAAAGGCATTTAGTCTGCCGGGAGGCACGCTCATTGCGTCCACTTTCAATTGCGAGATGACTGAAAGACTGTTCACATATATGGGACTTGAGATGACTTCAAATAATGTAGAATGTCTGCTCGGACCCGGCATGAATATACACCGTCACCCTCTGAATGGACGTAACTTTGAATATTTCTCTGAAGATCCATACCTTACAGGAACAATAGGCGCAGCAGAACTCCGTGGACTTCATACCGTAGGTGTAACCGGAACTATCAAGCATTTATGCTGCAACAATCAGGAAAGCAACCGTCATTTTTTGGAATCTGTTGTTTCAGAGCGTGCCCTTAGAGAGATATACCTGAAAGGCTTTGAGATAGCTGTAAAAGAGGGAAATGCTGACTCTATAATGACAACATATGGTTCTGTCAATGGACTGTGGACGGCAGGCAGCTATGACCTGAACACTCAGATACTGCGCAATGAATGGGGATTTTCAGGCATTACCATGACTGACTGGTGGGCGAATATAAATGAGCGTAATGTTCCAGTATCAAGAAATAATTTTGCAGCAATGGCAAAAGCTCAAAACGATCTTTATATGGTCTGTGCTGATGGCGGAAAGAATGACGACAACACTCTCGATAGTCTTGAAAACGGAACCTTGCAGCGTAGTGAGCTCCAGCGTAATGCAGCTAATATATGCCGTTTCCTTATGGAAACCAATGCAATGAAGCGGCTTGTGGGTGAGGACGTTTCAGTAGAAGTAGTAAATCGTCCTGAAGATGAGACAAGCAGTGACGGACCCGTTGTGTTCTATGATCTCGACGGCAAACTGACTCTTCCGCTTGGTGAAATACCCACTGTAAAGGGCACTAACTACAGCTTTGCACTTACAGTTAATAAGCCTGGATTTTATAACGTTACAATGACAGCAAGCTCCTCCCAAAGTGAGCTTGCCCAGATACCTGTAACTATCTTCTGCATGGGTACAGCAAGCGGCACTTTTACATGGAACGGTACAAACGGTAAGCCGGTTTCCTTTACTACTAAGCTGCCGATGTTTTCACATTTCACAACCTTCCGTCTTTACTTTGCTCAAAGCGGACTGGATATGCATAGTATAACCTTTGAACTTGCTGATGATGAGTAAGATATAATATTTAATATCAAGCCATCCGGTATCAAAAGCCGGATGGCTGTTATATTATCGTTCTATCTGCAATTTGTTAAGAGAATGATTTTTGTATATTTGTCAATGATATGAAACCAATAAAGAATAACGAGAATTGTGTATTGATAGAATTTCTCTCCATCAGTGCCGACATAATAAGAAGAGGACACATATTTCACGTTCATCTGCCGCTTGACGCCCAATTCTTTCAATGTATCACAGTATCCTACTATTGATTTCATCTTCAAACTATGATATAATTGTCGTATCACTAATAAAAAGGAATGTTTTTATGGACAGAGAACACGATATAGAGTTATCCATTTGCAAAAAATTTAAAAAAGTCATCTGGAATCGCTTCATCATGGGCATCAAAGAATATAAACTCATTAAGGAAGGAGACAAAATTGCTGTGTGTATCTCCGGCGGCAAGGATTCCATGCTAATGGCTAAGTGTATACAGCGGCTTCAAAGATACAGCGATGTTCCGTTCGAGGCTGAGTATCTTGTTATGGATCCAGGCTATAACCCGAGAAACAGACAGAAAATTGAGGAAAATGCCGCTCTTCTGGGTGTGCCTATAAAAATTTTTGAAAGCACCATCTTTGACGCTGTCGCAGACATTAAGGACAGCCCCTGCTATCTCTGCGCTCGCATGAGACGAGGTTATCTTTACAGCCACGCTAAGGCTATGGGATGTAATAAAATTGCTCTCGGGCATCACTTTGATGATGTTATCGAAACTATCCTTATGGGTATGCTGTACGGAGCACAGGTACAGACTATGATGCCTAAGCTCCACAGCTCCAACTTTGAGGGCATGGAACTTATACGCCCGCTTTATATGGTCAAAGAGGCCGATATTATCGCTTGGCAGAACTATAATAAGCTGGAGTTTATCCAGTGTGCCTGCCGGTTTACAGAAAGCTACACCGACTACGAAAACGGCGGCAGCAACTCCAAACGTCAGGAGATGAAGAAACTTATCTCCTACTATAGAAATATAAACCCAAACGTGGATATAAACATCTTCCGGAGTGTTGAAAACGTAAATCTGGATACGATAATCTCCTATCACAAAGGCAATAACTATACACATTTCCTCGATAACTATTAACTATAACAATAAAAAGAAAGGAAACGCTGAGTTATGATACACCAGTTTTCAAGAACAGAAATGCTTATCGGTACTGAAGCTCTCAGTAAGCTGAAAGACTCCTGCGTGGCAGTTTTCGGTATAGGCGGCGTGGGCGGATATGCTGTGGAGGCTCTTGCAAGAAGCGGAGTCGGTACTATTCATGTTATAGACAATGACGATGTCGCTCTGACTAACCTTAATCGACAGATAATAGCTACACACAAAACTCTTGGAATGAGAAAGGTTGATGTTGCAGAGGAGCGTATTCTCTCCATAAATCCAGAATGCATAGTCGTTACTCACGACGTTTTCTACACTCCTGAAACTGCCGGTCAATTTGACTTTTTCAAGTTTGACTATGTGATAGATGCAATCGATACAGTTACCGGAAAGATTGGTCTCGTTATGCAGGCTCAGGCGGCAGGAACGCCCATAATATCTTCTATGGGAACAGGCAATAAGCTTGACCCCACTGCTTTTGAAGTGGCGGATATTTATAAGACATCAGTTTGTCCGCTTGCAAAGGTTATGCGACGTGAGCTAAAAAAAAGAGAAGTAAAAAAACTTAAAGTCGTATACTCTAAAGAACTGCCATTGACTTCGTCATGCGATTCCGGGGAAAATACTGAACTTCGAAAAACGATACCTGCCAGCATTTCATTTGTGCCCCCTGTTGCAGGACTTATACTTGCAGGCGAGGTCATAAAAGATTTAATAAAATAAAGTCAAAGCCGACTGAATTATACATTCAGCCGGCTTTATCATTGTATATGCAAAAGGACCGCAGCGAAACAAATTCGCCGCAGTCCTTTGCATATTAGAAATTAGCTTTATGCTTATCTTCTCTTCTTATTAACAGCAGCTATTGCTGCCATTACTACTATAGATGCACTGATAGGAATCAGAAGCATTACATCATCAGCAGTCTGAGGAGATGATGTTGTACCGCCTCTTCTTGTAGTTGTCTTCTTTGTAGTCTTGGATGTGGCAGTAGTTGTTGTCGTTGTAGTAGAGCCATCTGTAGTGGTAGTAGTTTCTGCTGTAGTGGTTGTGGTGGTAGTAGCTGTTGTTGTCTCGGCAGCCTGACTAATACGGTCATACATATCTACTATCATATCTGCCTGCGCAACTCTTTCACCATCTTCATTAAAGATGTAGAGAACGTCATCATTTATCACAAACTCAATAGGATCAGCAAGTTCATAGCCCTCAGGTGCTGATGCTTCAACCAGTTCATAAACTATATCCTCACTGAGATCAGCTATCTGATAAGATGTTCCATTTGTTGTCCACTCATAAACTACACTGTTATTGCTGCGAATCTGGAGCACAGCCCCTGAAACATGATTACCTGTAGCCGTATCACCGCTAAGTTCAAGCTTGTTGATGCTTACCATGTGAATTATCGGATGTGTGGTTGTTTCTGTTGTTGTATCGGTAGTTTCAGCAGTTGTTTCAGTTTCGATGCCGGTAGTTGTGGTTGTAGTCGTCGTTGTTGTAGTTGTCGTAGTAGTAAGAACAATCTTTTCATCATACATGATGATACTTCCGCCTGTTGCCGTCATAGTATCGTCATTGTTGATTATATAAATCTCCTCGCCTATAACCTTGAACTCGATAGGCTGTGCATAGTAGTATCCCTCGGGAGGTGCTACCTCCGACAATGTGTAGATAACATCTGCTTTCAGACCAACAAGCTCATGAGGAGTTCCGTCACTATGCCATGCATCAATTACAGTACCGTTATCTGCAGTAACCTTCAGATATGCACCTACTACAGGTTCGCCTACTTCACCATTTACAATACCCACCTTGGCAATGTCAATTTTTACTGTTGCCTCAGTAATAATTGTAGTAGTAGTTGTTGTCGTTGTAGTAGTTGTTGTGGTCGTTGCTGCAGTAGTAGTTGAAGTAGTTGTATCATCTGTATCCTTTGTAATAACAGTTGTGGTGCCAGATGCCGTTGTCGTATCGGATATTATAGGTCTTGATGTAGTTGTTGTAGAAGTTATGGTAGGTGTTGTTGGCCCAATAGATGTAAGTGTCATTGTTGCTGTAGTAGTTGTAGTTGTAGGCTTTGTGGTAGTCGTTGCTGTAGTTGTTGTTGATGTTGTGGTAGGTGTTGTAGGCCCGATAGACGTAAGTGTCGTTTTTGCTGTAGTAGTTGTAGTTGTAGGCTTTGTAGTAGTAGTCGTTGCTGTAGTTGTTGTTGATGTTGTGGTAGGTGTTGTAGGCCCGATAGACGTAAGTGTCGTTGTTGCTGTAGTAGTTGTAGTCGTAGGTTTTGTAGTAGTCGTCGTTGCTGTAGTTGTTATTTCGGACTTCTTCTCGTCCTTGACAATAAGTGTTTTACCATCAGCGGACACTTCAACTTCGCCATCTGTAATTGCAGTAAGTACTTCCTTAACTACTCCGTTTTCTA
>CALXBL010000007.1 GCA_944386525.1 uncultured Ruminococcus sp.
CATTTGGATAGCAAAAAAGCCCGATAAATCGGGCTTTTCGTGCTGGTGATCTAAATTGGTTCACCTAAATGGAGCTGGTGACGGGATTTGAACCTGCGACCTGCTCATTACGAATGAGCTGCACTACCACTGTGCTACACCAGCATATTAAACTTTATATATTATATCACACCCAGATGCTTTTGTCAAGGCGATTTTCCAGTACATAGTTTTCACATTTTGCGCTCCACTTTATTTTCAGACAGTTTTCCAATCACATTTCGGCGTTTTGACAGGAATTTAACTAAAATCAGGCGTTCTCTGGATTTTTCTACAAAAAAACTTAGAAATTCTAAAAATGTTATTGAATTCTATTGCGGAGTATGGTATAATAAGTTTAACTAATTATTCAGTCTAAAGGAAGGTTTATCATGAAAAAGAAAAATAAAGCCGTCTCCGCTATTGGAGTGATAGTTTCAATCATACTTATTCTCGTTGTTGCTGCAACTCTGTTTACTACTATACTTTTCTCTAAGCAGGATACACCAAAACTCTTTGGTTATTATATGTATCTCCAGAAAAGTTCTGCTATGGAAGTTACCGACTCATCTGATACAACAGCTTCTATCCATGCAAATACTGTTGTCTTTGCAAAGGAATATAACGGTACCGATCCTCTGTCGGTAAACAATGCCATTCTCTGTGTGCTGGCACCGGACGATTCCTCTCCGATCGAGGATAAGGATTCAAACGGCTACGCTATCCGCCGTATCCTACGCATCGAACCAAATGAGGAAACCGGTGAGCTCCTCTACTACCCCACCACAATGCAGGCTGACCGCATCGGCACTGAACCCGCTATAACAAGCAGCTCTATTCTCGGTATTTGTGAATTTGAACACGCAGGTCTTTATTCATATGTAACCTTTGTCCAGACACTGCCTGGCATACTGCTTTTGTTGGCACTCCCATGCATTCTGCTTATTGCTATGCTCATCGCCAAAATCATACGCAACAGAAACCGCAGACTTGATGAAAATGCTTACGTTTTCGAAGAAAGCTATGACGAAGTTCCCGGCGAGGACGTTTACGACGAGGACTACGCTGAGGAAGAAGAAGTCGAAACCGAGGAATACAATTATGAGGAATCATATCAAAACGAACAGACTCCTCTCTATGATTCCGATATGAACAATACAAGCACTCTTGACCGCAAGCGTGTTTCCATAGCTCAGAATTTCACCCCCAAGGCTGTAAATCCCAACTCGCCTTACCAAAAGGCTCGTACAATGCAGTTCAAGGCTCAGAAGGACGTTCCGATACTCGGCTCTGCACCATACGAACAGCCTCAGTCGGCTGAACAGTCCGGTTATGTTGGTAAGTATTCTGCCGACGCTCCTGTTATCCATTCAGCTTCTGAAGCTCCATCACTCTATGAAAGCGAAAACGTTTACAGTCAACAGTCCGTATACAAGGGTGCTCATGAGGCTGATGGCACTTCCGGCGGCAGAGTTTTCCGCAGCTCTACTTCTACTTTCAAAAAGCCGAATATTGACGATATACTGAACGGTGACCCAGTAGCAAGAGTTTCCTCAGCTGCTCATGAAGCTCCACAGGAACCTGCTCCTGCGCCTGCTCCAAAGAAGGAATATTTCTCTAAAAGCTCCAGGAGCAAGGCTGACAGCGCTTCTGTCGATGATCTACTGGATATGATCGCTAACCAGAAAAAGAAACTCTGATCTTTCAAATGAATATTTAAACCAAACGGACTGCCTTATTACAGGCAGTCCTTTTTTCGCACATAATAAAAGAGCCGCCTTAGCATAAGCAAGCTATGACGGCTCAGTACAACAATATCATCCAACAATTCTATTAACAGCGTTGACTATAAGCTCCGCACACAAATCTATACCAAGTGAATTGCTCTTCAGACAAAGATCGTAATTCGACTTGTCATACCAGTTTCCACCTGTATTGATACTGTAGAATGTCTCACGCCTCTTATCAGACTTTCTCAGCATAGCCTCAGCACGTCTTGGCTCTATTCCATAGCACTCAACGGCACGCTTTGCTCTCGCATCGGTATCAGCGTAGATGAACGTACTGAACATTCTGTCGAGATCACGGAGAATAAAGCTTGCACAGCGTCCGACTATAACGCAGTCACTCTTTTCAGCAAGTTCCCTGATAATATTCGTCTCCACGATATACACCTTGTCGGAGAGAGGCAGATTATCTTCTATTGAACGTGTTGGATTGGATGACAGCATAAGTGTATACAGAAAACTCTTGGGTGCTGCCTCCTCAGCGCTTGCCAGATAGTCCACAGATACGCCGCAGCGTTCAGACGCCATCTCCAGTATCTCTCTGTTATAGAACGGGATACCTAACGCTTCGGCTACCTTCTGTCCTACTTCACGTCCTCCGCTTGCATATTCTCTTTCGATTGTAATGATACGATTACTCATACTTTTAATGCTCCTTTCGTATTGTGACAATTATCAATTTATTCCATTATAGCATATTTAGACTAAAAAATCACTAAAAAACTCAAAATTTTTATTATGATAGCTGATTTTCAGCGTTTTTAACAATAAAAAGACCACTCGATTATGCACCTTGTCAAGATAACCTTCAATCAGCTTTGTTTTATTGCTTATAAGTCTACTCTGCACCACGCATAATTGCATTCACGATGGATGGATAATACCATGTGCATTCATTGCGGTTAAGGAGTCCAAAGCCATTATCTCCGTCGGCATTTACTGCACCGTTGTCCCATACAAAGCACTTGATGCCAAAGCTCTTGGCACTCTTTATATAGTACTCGTAGTATGCCGCACGGTCGGAAGTGTTCTCGCCCTTATTTACCGCACCAAACTCATCAATAATGACGGGTACGCCCTTGCTTATAAATGTATCGGAAAGATACTTGAAATTCTTGTCAAGCTCAGCCTTATCAGCCTCACTGCCCCATGTTGAACGTGAGCTGTCTGTTCCGCAAAAATCCCACGGCGCATAGCTGTGGATAGACACAACGATATGGTCGTCGTCAGGAACTTTCACTGCGCTTACTGCCGCCTCGGTAATGGACTGGGCGTGTGAGGAGATTACAAGGGTACGGTCAGCATTGAGCCCTCCTGTGCTGCGGACTGTTTCCACAAACTTTGCATAGAGCTGGTTGATAACGTCTCTCTCCTCAGGAGTGCCTCCGCTCCACTCAGTAGCAGAACCTATAACTCTCGGCTCGTTCATGCCCTCGAATATCAGGTGATGGTCATAGTCTGCAAACTCTGCGGAGAGCTGCTCCCAGATACGGACAAGTATCTTTTCTGTAGTCGCCTGCTTATCGTATGTTGGAACAAGCCAGTATGCGTCGTCGTGGTGTACATTCAGAATTACATACATACCATTATTATACGCATAATCCACAACCTCCCTGACTCTTGCAAGCCAGTCCGCTTCAATAGTTCCATCGTCGGAGATGTGCTCTGCCCAGGTGACAGGTACTCGAACTGCGTTGAAGCCTGCTGCCTGAACGGTATCTATCATTTCCTGCGTTGTCTTGGGATTGCCCCAGCCTGTTTCAGTATCGGAACCATAAGTATCGTGGCTGTCGAGGGTATTGCCTAAATTCCAGCCGACCTTTATATCAGCTACTATCTCTGCTGAGGTCATGGAATTTACTTCCTCAGAGGAGGCTGTTGTACCTGCGCTGCCAGTAAGCTCTGCTGTATCCTCCACTACATTTTCGTGTGCAACCTCGCCGTTTGGATTGCTGCTGCGGACTGTTACACGGTCGATAGTGACTGAGCTCTGCTCACTCCACCAGAATCCAAGCATTACCTGTCCGCCGGAGTATACATCTTCCTTTACATTGTCGGGAACTATCCATGTAAGCGACAAGCTGGATGCGTCGGTTATGACTGCAACATTGCCGCTTTGATACCAGTTTTCGTCAGTTGCAGCTTTGCTGCCCTCATCAAGTGAGATGCCAAACGCACCTGTGAACTTTCCAAGAGAACCGCCGGCTGAAATATCAAACGTTACTGTCTGGATAGTATCTCCCTCAACAAGCAGCGGTTGGAGGTCGATGTGGCCAGTTTTGGAGTCCTCTTCTGCATAGCTGAGCGTAATTGCCGGCTCAATGCTTGTGATTGCGTCCACCGGAACTTCTGCGGTACGTGTGTAGTTACAAATGATACTGCTAAGGCGTACCTGCTGAACCTCGCTCCACCAGTAGCCTATCAGCACCTCGCCTGTGGGGTCGATATACTCTGCCACATCAGCAGGAACGTTCCATGTTATCTCTGCGTATGCACCGTTTACAGAATACTCAAAATCCTCAGACTGATACCAGCCCTCGTCAGTTGCAGCCTTGCAGTCGCTCGTTACTGATATTCCGCAGCCGCCCTTGTAGCTTACCATATTGGAATCGCCGTCGGCTGAATAGAATATGAATGTAAATGAGTGGACTGTGTCGCCCTCCTCTATCATATCAGAAAGCTTTGCCTTGTAGGTATTTTCGCCGTCACGGTCAAGTATGGCATCTATCCCGGATATTTCAGCACCCAGTGTGGAGCTTACAGTCTCAACAGGACTTACGTGTTCTGTAATCTCCTCGGTAGGAGCTTCAGTTGTAGCTTCTGTAGTTGCAGCGTCAGTTACTGTCTCCTTTGTTGCTGCGGTAGTTTCAGCAGACGAACTGCCGCTTTCATTTTCATTTGAACAGCCGGAAAAAGCTGTACACAGGCTCATTGCCGCTACAAGAACAGCAATACCTCTTTTCCATTTCATCATTTTTCTTCTCCCTTGTCTCATTCTTTCTTCTATCATAAGAACAGGCTGTCCTGCAATAGAACAGCCTGTTTCATTACGCAGTTTTATAAACTTTTATCGTGCACCTTTTCTGCGTAAAACACCAATGGCAGTCTTGAATACCAGCTTGATATCTACCCACATACTGCGTTCCTTTATGTATTTAAGATCACTCTCGACCCATTCGTCAAAGGGCATATCGCTTCTGCCGTTGCACTGACAGTAGCACGACAAGCCGCCCTTTACAAGCAATCTCTGCATCTGATAAGGTGTATAGAGATTCACCTCTCTCGGAAGCGGCGGTCTTGGACCGATTATGGACATATCTCCCTTAAGCACATTCCAGAGCTGCGGCAGCTCGTCGATAGATGTTCTTCTTATAAAGTGTCCTATCTTTGTGATTCTCGGGTCATCCTCCATTTTGAACGCAAGTCCGTCTGTCTGGTTTCCTTTCTGCACCTCACGGAATTTATCCTCGGCGTCAACGCACATAGACCGAAACTTATACATCTTAAACGCTCTTCCGTCCTTCGTAAGACGTTTCTGCACGAATATGGGATTACCTTTATCCTCACGGTATATCATAAGCGCCACAACGCCCATCGGAATTGCAAGCACTATCAACGCTCCAAGGGAGCATACAATATCAAAGGCTCTCTTAGCCGCAAGATAAATGCGTCCGCCATTGGGAGTTACTCTGCTATACTCCAGCGAACCGCTTATATTGCCGCTGAGTTCATTCAAAGCGCAAGTGTCAAAGTCAATGACAGGGTATTCCGTCACACCGCCTGCCTGCTCGCTTTCACATTCTGCAGTCTGGCAGTCAGGAGATATATGATTCAGAACAATGCTGTCTTCCTTCACAGCCATATCACTGCTGCTCATTTTTCCTCCTCCTTCTTTGTGAAAAATTAAAATTCCCCCTCATATAGCGGCACGACTTATGCTCATCTATATATACATATTATATCACATTTATAAACAAAATGGAAGAGAATTTTCTTCGGCAACATTACGAATATCTCGCAGTTTTTCAAGGCGTTTTTCACGATTTTCTACAATTTAATGTAATATTTTTCCATATTATGACAATTATATCACGCCGAGTCAAACTGTCTATTTTCATTGACAACAACAAAAAATTATGCTAAAATAAAGTAAATATATATTTTGAAGGAGTCTTATATCATGGACGCTACTACATTTCCGATCTCACTTACATGGCACATGATCTTTTCTGTGCTTGCCTGTGTATTCTTCCTGGTGCAGTATGTGCGCACCAAGAAATCCTACCAGCTGCTGCTGGCTATTGGGATACCTGCATCTCTGTGCATCTATATCCAGCCCGAAAACAGCTCTCTCTTCTACGCTGTAGGCACTTTTGAGGCTGTTTTGCTAATAGGTGCTGTGGTTTTCGCCTTTATCGAACGCTCCCACCGGAAACAGGAAATCGCCGACACCCAGCCGCTGCCAGAAGAAGCAACTGCTGCCGACGAGCCAAAGACTAAGGATACACCACCCTCTGAGGATGCACAATCTGAGGTTACACAATCTGAGGATTCGCCTACTGAGGTTAATAATGAGGAAACAAAATGAATATAGTTATCACCGAATGGCAGGCTATCAGCCATAACGGCGACCTTTCACCCGATATCTTCAGCGAATTCGGAGATGTAACTGCCTACCCTGCCACTCCCGACGACAAGCTCATCGAAAACATAAAAGATGCTGATATCATCCTCTGCAACAAGGTGCTTATCACCGAGGAGGTAATTAAGTCCTGCCCTAAGCTTAAATATATAGGCGTGTTGGCTACAGGCTACAACAACATCGATACCGAGGCCGCAAAAGTCCGTGGGATACCTGTTTGCAATGCGGGAACATACTCCACCGATGCTGTGGCTCAGTATGTTTTTGCCCAGATACTCTACCACTACAACAAAATACACGTCTACAACAAGGACGTTCGTGACGGCGGCTGGATAAAGTCACCTATATTCTCTTACTTTCCATATCCCACCTACGAACTGAAGGGCAAAATTCTTGCTATTATCGGTTTTGGAAGCATAGGCAGACAAGTAGCAAAAATAGGCGATGCCTTCGGTATGAAAATCATAGTAAACACAAGAACAAAGCCATCAGACTGCCCATATGAGCTCGTCAGTCTTGAGGACGCCTTTTCACGTGCTGATGTGCTTACCATCCACTCGCCACTCACCCCGGCTACAAAAAGCATGGTATCACGGGAGAAACTGGCTCTTATGAAGAAAAATGCTCTCATAATCAACTCTGCAAGAGGTCCTGTCATAGACGAACAGGCTCTCGCCGACGCTCTCAATGAAGGCAGAATTGCTGCGGCTGGTCTCGACGTGCTTGAACATGAGCCTATGCGGCCCGATACCCCCCTGCGTGACATTCCAAAATGCACTATAACGCCCCATATCGCCTGGGCACCCCTTGAAACAAGAGAAAGACTTCTAACGATCGCTCGTGACAACCTGAGGGCATATTTTAGCGGCGATCCGCAAAATGTCGTAAATCCATAAAGACATAAAGAGAGGAACGGAGCTATGCTTGATATTGCTTCAAAAAAAAGGATAGTACTGAAATTGGGTACTTCCACACTCACACATAAAACAGGAAAACTCAATATTAGAAAAATGAAAAAATTAGTAGAGGTGCTGGCTGATCTCCACAATTCCGGCAAGGAAATAATACTCGTATCTTCTGGTGCTGTGGGCATGGGTATCGGTAAGCTGAACCTTACTGCACGACCCGAAGACACTCCTACCAAACAGGCTGTTGCTGCTGTGGGACAGTGTGAATTGATGCACATATATGACGATATGTTCGGTAAATACAGCGTGACCGTCGCTCAGCTGCTGCTTACAAAACACATACTTACATCAGGTCTCCACAACGTTCAAAATACCCTGAAAAGACTGCTGGAGATGAATGTTATCCCTGTCGTAAATGAAAATGATACCGTTGCCATCGACGAACTGGAACTGAAGATCGGTGAGAACGACTCCCTTGCAGCTATGGTTGCGACTATTGCCGATGCCGAGCTGCTTATTATCATTTCGGATATAGATGGTCTCTACTCTGCAGATCCACACAACCACCCAGACGCAAAGGTCATTCCAGTTGTACAGGAAATCGACGGCTATATCAAAGAAATCGCCGGAGGCGCAGGTACTTCACTTGGTACAGGCGGTATGGCTACAAAGATTAATGCAGCTAAGATCGCTACTGAGGCTGGCATTGATATGGTCATTATGAACGGCAGTACACCGGAAAAACTCTACGACCTTTTTGACAACAAGGAAGTGGGCACCGTTTTTCTTGCAAAGCACAATTAAAGGAGGACTTACATATGAACTATGCACAAACTCTCGGCGAAAAAGCTAAGGCTGCTGCGCCGAAAATGGCTGCTGCCTCTCCGCAGCTGAAAAATAACGCTTTGGCTGCCATCGCTAATGCTCTCCTTGATAAAAAAGAAGAGATAAAAGCTGCAAATGAGCTTGACCTTATCGCTGCTAAGGAAAATAATATGAGCGCTGCCATGCAGGACAGACTCCGTCTTACCGATGCCCGTATTGAGGATATGGCTAAGGCTATACATCAGCTCATTGCTATGGACGACCCGATCGGCACTGTTACCGGAGGAAGCGTTCGTCCAAATGGTCTGCGTATTATGAAAACACGTGTGCCGTTGGGTTCTATCGGCATTATATTTGAATCACGTCCAAATGTCACTGTTGATGCGGCTACTCTCTGCCTGAAAGCCGGCAATACCGTTCTGCTCCGAGGCGGCAAGGAGGCTATACACTCAAATACCTGCCTTACTAATATCATGCGTGAGGCTGCTGCTGAGACTGGTCTGCCGGCGGACTGCATTCAGCTTGTGGAGGATACCTCACGTGAAACTGCCGCTGATATGATGAAGCTCAACGGCTATCTGGATGTCCTCATTCCACGAGGCGGCGCAGGTCTTATACAGGCTGTTGTAAATCAGGCTACTGTTCCGGTAATTGAGACAGGCGCAGGAAACTGCCATGTGTATATCGACAAGTGCCTGCGTACCGAGGAGGACTACGAAATGGCTGTCCGTATTGTGGATAACGCAAAGACTCAGCGTCCATCTGTGTGCAACGCAATTGAGGGTCTTATTATTCATGAGGACATGGCGCAGTTGCTTCTCCCGAGAATAAAGGCCGCTCTTGATAAGCATGATGTGACATTCTACGGTGACGAGAAGACTGCTGAAATACTTGGTCAATGTGTGCTGCCGGCAACTGAGGAAATATACCATACCGAATTCAACGACTACAAGATATCGGTAAAAGTGGTATCCTCACTTGACGAGGCACTCGAACATATCGCACGCTACAGCACTAAGCACTCTGAGTGCATCATAACAAAAGACCTCGACGCCGCAACACGTTTCCAGCGTGAGGTCGACGCTGCTGCCGTATACGTAAACGCATCTACACGCTTTACCGACGGCGGTGAATTCGGATATGGAGCTGAGATAGGAATATCTACCCAGAAGCTCCACGCAAGAGGTCCTATGGGACTTACTGAACTGACTACTGTCAAGTATCTAATTGAAGGCAGCGGTCAAATACGGTAAATATTCTGAATATAATAAGACTGCCGCAGTGTTACATAACTGCGGCAGTCTTTGTTTTTATAGTATAAGTTATCTTTCCAGCAGCAGTCTCTCACTGCAATATTCACACTGGAGCATTGTATCACCTATCGGGATAAAGCTCTTAGGCAAATACTTCTCGGTGCAGGTAATGCAGTTCGGATTTTTACAGGATACATCCTTGTATACCTTGCCATGGAAAAGTCTTGTCTCGGACTTCAGGTTTATCATTGTAATGATAAGCGCCATGCGTACATACATACCATATTTTGCCTGGTTGAAGTACATAGCTCTCGGATCCTCGTCCAGCTCCACCTCTATCTCGTCTACTCTCGGCAATGGATGAAGTACTATCATATCAGGCTTTGCTGCCTTCATCTTCTTTACTGTGAGGATATATGTATCCTTC
The DNA here is from genome assembly GCA_944386525.1 of uncultured Ruminococcus sp. Taxonomy (GTDB): domain Bacteria; phylum Bacillota; class Clostridia; order Oscillospirales; family Ruminococcaceae; genus Ruminococcus_C. Next base: position 9,861 of record CALXBL010000007.1, read on the forward strand.
TGTGCAAGATATTCCTCACGGCTGCTGAATCTCTCCTGCTGTATTCTTGTCATATACAACACGTCAAGCTCCGGAAGGACTTCCTCAAGTGAGGATACCTCCTTGAAAGGACAGCCGCTTGCTTTAAGTATATCCTTGATGTATGACGGCAGTTTCAGTTCCGGTGTGGAAATAAGCACAAAGCTGTTACCCTCAAAGCAGGACATTGCCTTCAGAAGTGAGTGTACGGTTCTGCCGTTGATAAGGTCGCCGCAAAGTCCTATTGTCAGGTGGTCGAGTCTGCCCTTTTCACATTTCAGTGTTAAAAGGTCGGTAAGGGTCTGCGTGGGGTGGAGATGTCCGCTGTCGCCTGCATTTATAACAGGACAGTCCGCAGAAAGTGCCGCTGCCTTTGCTGCACCTGCCACCGGATGACGCATTACCAGAATATCAGCATAATTGCTTACGATCTTTGTTGTGTCCTTAAGCGTCTCGCCCTTTGATACAGAGGAGTTCGCCGGATTGTCGAAGCCAATAAGTCTGCCTCCCAGGCGAAGCATTGCGGTCTGGAATGACATCTGTGTACGTGTTGACGGCTCATAGAACAGCGTTGCCATGATCTTGCCATTGCAGGCGCCGGAATAGATCTCCGGATTGTTCTTGATTTTTTCGCCTAATTCAACTACTTCCTTCCACCATGAGGGCGGATAGTCGTTAAGGTCAATAAGATGAGGATAAGATGAAATCATTTGATAAACCTCCTGTGTTTTAACCTGGGAATGATTTTCTCCCTTATATATTTCACCGCCATGTCAGAGATTTCTGCATGAGGCGTCTTACATTATGATCACATCACTATACTGTCGTTCATGTATATCCTGAAGTCCAGTCCAAAATACTTTGCCGCACGCTTGCAGAGCAGCATACGATCGAGGAATATCTCGAAATATTCAAGCACAGAGGAAATACCTGTGTCGATAGTAAGCTCCAATATAAAGCTTTTCCTATCCTCAGCTACCTTAAGCTCTGAGCTTGTAACTGCATAATTCACTCTGTCATGGATATCGAAGGATGTGAAAATAGTATTGCGCACACGGCTGCGGCGAACGTCCGTTTTATCGGCGATTATGAGCGCTGCCGCTATGGGGTCTACAGGCTGTGCTGTCTTTTCATCGTGATTGCCTATTGCAGATATAATAGAGCATATTTCCGATACAGGCATATTCAGTCTGTCAAGTATTCTAAACGCCATTACAGCGCCGCTCTGGGCGTGGTCATCACGATTTACTATGTTGCCTATATCATGGAGAAAGCCTGCTATCCTTGCAAGCTCTGCCTCACGCTCAGAATAGCCAAGGCTCTCCAGTATCATCGACGCCACGTGAGCAGTCTTTTCCACATGGGCAAAGGAGTGCTCCGTGTAGCCAATAGCCGCAAGCGCCTTGTCGGAGCGGCGGATATACTCCATAATATCGGGATTCCTGCGGATATACTCATATGTCACGTTACTTGCCATATCATCAATCCTTTATTTATTTTACACTGGTTTGGAAGTATACATCATACCACACAAGGAACATATATACAGTCCATATCTTACGGCTCATATCTCCCCTGCCTGCCCTGTGGTCATCAAGAAGCTGAACCAGCTTTTCTGTATGGAAAAACTGCTGTGCCGCCTCACTTGTAAAGGCATTCTTCACCTTGTTGTAGTAGCCGTCCTCCTTGAGCCATACTCTTATAGGCACCGGAAATCCGAGTTTTTTCTTGTTGGCTGTCTTTGCAGTTTGGGGCGGAGTATCCTTCTTTGCGGCAAGACGCATCGCATATTTTGTGGTATAGCTCATGCCCTCTGCTGTGCCCTTATGGATAACACGATAGCGTGTGGGTATCTTTTCCGCAAGAGCCATCACCTTCTTGTCGAGGAACGGAACTCTCACCTCCAGAGAATTTGCCATGCTCATCTTGTCGGCTTTCAGCAGAATATCGCCTGTCATCCACATATGCAGATCGAGGTACTGCATTCTTGTAACGTCGTCCTTACCCTTTACCTTATCGTAGAAAGGCTTTGTTATAACTGACGGCTCGGGAGCGCTTGTCTTGATCTTCAGCAGCTCACGTCTCTCCTTGGGGGTAAACATATAGGCATTGCCTATAAATCTTTCCTCTAAAGTCCTGCCCTTTCTCACGAAGAAATTTAGTCCTCTCTTAGCCGGCAGCTTACTCACTGCAGATGCTACGCACTTTTTGAAACCCATGGGAAGTCGGTCGTAAACTGTTGCGCCCGGCTCGCTGTAAACATTATAGCCTCCGAATATCTCGTCTGCACCTTCTCCGGAAAGGCATACCTTCAGCGTCTGGGAGGCAAGATTGCACACAAAATAAAGCGCTACCGCCGAAGGGTCGGCTAAAGGTTCATCCATATGATACTGGATAAGCGGGAGCTTTTCCCAGTATTCAGTCGGCTCTATGACCTTGCTATAATTCTTTATGCCGATAGCGCCGGAAAATTCCTTTGCCCAGCCAATCTCGTTATATCGCTCATTGCTGCCGAATCCTACTGTAAATGTCTTGTCAACGTCGGCAATGGCGGCAACATAGCTTGAATCCACGCCGCTCGACAGAAAAGAACCTACCTCAACGTCGGAGACCTTATGAGCCTTTACCGAATCGTGGAACGTACTTGATATACTGTCTACCCACTCATCAAGTCCAGGCTTTTCGTCAGCACCGAAGTTTATCTCCCAGTAACGGTTTATGTTCATTATGCCATTTTTGTAGGTAAAGTAATGTGCAGGCGGAAGCTTATACACACCCTTGAAAAATGTCTCCGCACACGGCGAATACTGAAATGTCAGATAATTTTCAAGAGCCTCGGTATTGAGCTCCTTTACAAAGTCAGGGTGTGAAAGAAAGCTCTTTATCTCGGAGCCAAACATAAAGGTCTTGCCCATCTGTGCATAGTAAAAGGGCTTTATGCCAAAGAAATCCCTTGCACCAAAAAGAGTCTCGCTGTCATTATCCCATATTACAAAAGAGAACATTCCACGGAGCTTATTCAGAAGCCCCTCGCCGTATTCCCTGTAGCCGTAGATAAGAACCTCGGAATCGGTGCTTGTTCTGAATTTGTATCCCTTATCCATAAGCTCACGGCGTATATCCTTATAATTGTATATCTCGCCGTTGAACACAAGCACCAGCTTTCCGTCGTCGCTGTAGAGAGGCTGGTTACCTGATTCGGATACATCGATAATGCTGAGTCTTCTGTGTCCGAGAGCTATTTTTTCGTCAATATATGTTCCCTCCGCATCAGGGCCACGATGCTTGATCTTGTCAAGCATTTCCGAGAGAACTTCACGTCTGTCACCGCTGCAGTAAGTAAATCCTGTAAATCCGCACATAAAACTTCCCTCCTGTATATTCATTCTCTTTATTATACTACATTCCCGATAATTTTGCAACCGATACCTGCAAGTTTTTTCTTCTTTTCTGCCATTATCACAAATTTAAAAAAAATCTCCTGAAACTACTTGCAAAACAAAAGATTATATCGTATAATAAAAGCTGACAGCTATCACAACTCGGGAGAGGAGACCTTATGAGCAGAAGAAACTACAACCGGCAAAATCAGTATGGCAGACGCAGGATTAAGCCCAAGATAAGATTCCGTTTTAGATATATCGTCCTTATTTTTATAGTCTGCATACTTGTTGGTCTTGTTTATTATATGATAAAGGCCAATCTATAATTGAGAATTAAAACTAATTAAGAATAAAACTTAATAATCATATCCAGAATATAGAATTCTGGACGCTTTAGGGCGTCCGGAATTTTTTTTGTAAATTAAAGTAAGAAATTCGCCTGCGCCTATTGACAACAGAGGAAAAATAGGATATACTTGTAATTGCCACGTAAATACAATATACGCTGCATCTCAGCGTGGAGTATACAATATTTAGTGTTTTGAAAGGAGAGTTTTAAATGATTATCCACATCATGAAGAGAGACGGCAGAAAAGTTCCGTTTAACATCGAGAAAATCGCCAACGCTATTTTCCGTGCAGCTCAGGCTGTGGGCGGCACCGATATGAACGAGGCTATGGAGCTTGCTGTAAAAACATGTGAACTCTATGAGAAAGAATACGGCAAGGAGATTCCTACCGTTGAGATAATCCAGGACCTTGTCGAAAAGACCCTTATCGAAAACGGCCACGCTCAGACCGCCAAGGCATATATCCTCTACCGCTATGAGAGAACAAGAGACCGTGAGATGAAGTCTAATCTCATGAAAATCATGGGCGAGCTCACATTCGACTCCGCTAAGGACAGCGATATAAAGCGTGAGAACGCAAATATAGATGGCGATACCGCTATGGGTACTATGCTGAAATACGGCTCCTCTGCAGCTAAGGAATTCTATGAGATGAGAGTGCTCAACCCTGCCCATGCGAAGGCTCACCGTGACGGCGATATCCACATTCACGACCTCGACTTTCTCACCCTGACTACCACCTGCTGTCAGATAGACCTTATCGAGCTATTTAACGGCGGTTTCTCAACAGGTCACGGCTTTCTCCGTGAGCCTAACGATATTGCAAGCTACTCAGCTCTGGCCTGCATTGCTATCCAGTCCAACCAGAACGACCAGCACGGCGGTCAGAGTATACCTAACTTCGACTACGCTATGGCTGGCGGCGTTAAGAAAACATACCGCAAACGCTACCTGCGCAATATTGAGCGTGGTCTTGCACTTATGGCTGACTCTGAAAATGTAAGAGACTTCGTAAACGGCTACGCCGATGAAATAAAAAATACTAAAGGCATTGAGCCCTGCATTGCTAATGACAACGGTTTCCAGGAGGCTGAAAAGCCATATCTTATGCAGCTGGTGTCAGAGGCTGAGGCTGAAAAGCTCCAGAAATTTGCTGCCGAAAACGCCTACAAGGAGACTAACCGTGCCACCTATCAGGCTATGGAGGCTCTTATCCACAACCTCAACACTATGAACAGCCGTGCGGGTGCCCAGACTCCGTTCAGCTCCATAAACTACGGCACCGATACTTCTCCCGAGGGCAGAATGGTAATCGAAAATATCCTGCTCGCTGAAGAAGCCGGCCTCGGAAACGGCGAAACTCCTATCTTCCCTATCCACATCTTCAAGATAAAGGAAGGCATAAACTATAAGGAATCCGACCCCAACTACAATCTGTTCAAGCTGGCTTGCAGAGTTTCCGCAAAAAGACTCTTCCCCAACTTCGCTTTCCTGGATGCCCCCTTCAACAAGCAGTACTATAAGGAGGGCGACTACAGAACCGAGATCGCCTATATGGGCTGCCGTACACGAGTTATCGGCAACACCTTCGATCCGGAAAATGAGATCGTTACAGGCAGAGGAAACCTTAGCTTTACATCTATCAATCTACCCCGTCTTGCTATAAAGGCTGACCACAACGTTGGTCTGTTCTTCGATATGCTGGAGGAAATGATGGATCTGACCATCGACCAGCTTATGCACCGCTTCCAAATACAGTGTCAGAAAAAGGTGCGCAACTACCCGTTCCTCATGGGACAGGGTGTATGGATAGGCTCTGAAGAGTTGGGGCCCGACGATACTGTCGGTGAAGTGCTCAAACACGGTACGCTCTCTGTGGGCTTTATCGGTCTTGCTGAGGCTCTTACAGCTCTCATTGGCTCTCACCACGGCGAAACTGAGGAGGCTCGTGAGCTGGGTATTGAAATAGTAACTGCTATGCGCAACAGAATGGATCTGGAGGCTAAGCGCACCGGTCTCAACTTCTCACTGCTGGCTACTCCGGCAGAAGGTCTGTCCGGACGCTTTGTACGCATCGATAAGAAAAAGTACGGCATTATTCCCGGTGTAACAGACCGTGACTATTACACCAACTCATTCCACGTTCCGGTACATTTCCCAATCAAAGCTTTTGACAAGATCCGCATAGAGGCTCCATACCATGAGCTGACTAACGGCGGCCACATCAGCTATATCGAAATGGACGGCGATCCGCTCCAGAATCTATCCGCATTTGAAAAGGTCGTACGCTATATGAAGGAATGCGGTATTGGATACGGCTCTATCAACCACCCTGTAGACAGAGATCCTTGCTGCGGTTTTACCGGCATTATCGGCGACAAGTGCCCTCAGTGCGGACGCACAGAGGACAGCGGCTCTTTTGAAAGAATCCGCCGCATAACCGGATACCTCGTAGGTACTCTCGACAGATTCAACAACGCAAAACGTGCAGAAGAAAAAAATCGTGTAAAACACGGTATATCCATGGACTAATAAGAATAACGGAAGCTGCTGCTTAATGCGGCAGCTTCTTTGTCTGATAAAGGAGCATTATTATGAAAATACGCTTGGCAGGTATCGTAAACGATTCCATTGTGGACGGACCAGGTTTCCGGTTTACTATTTTTGTGCAGGGATGTCCTCACAACTGCAAGGGCTGCCACAACCCTCAAACCCACGACTTCAACGGCGGCACAGATACAGATATGAGCGAACTTATCGCTAAAATAAAGGAAAATCCTCTCCTTGACGGCGTCACTTTCAGCGGAGGAGAACCATTCTGCCACGCTGCCGCTCTGGCGCACCTCGCCCGTGAGATACACGATATGGGACTTAATATAATCACCTACTCCGGCTATACCTTTGAGGAGCTGCTTGCCGGTGCCGATGCTCATCCCGAATGGATGGAACTGCTGAAAGAAACAGATATTCTCATCGATGGACGATTTGAAGAAAGCCTGAAAAGTTACGACATAAGATTCCGCGGCAGCACCAATCAGCGCTATCTGGACGTTAAAAAAAGTCTTGAGAACAATTCTCCCGTTCCTGCGGAAATTGAAGAATAATACAGTATACTGCTGAATATGCCTATTATATGCAGCTTATACACAGCGGTTACAAAACGGTTAAAAGAATTCCAATCCGGAAAATAAAACTTTACAGTTCTCATATTTGCTTGCATTTCAGCCCCGATTGTGATATCATGTATACGTATTCTTATTGATATAATTCTGTTCGAAAGGAGTGCTGATTGATGAGCAGCAAGGATCGTATTCTGATTTCAATTTTAATTCTAATGGGAGCAGCTATGCTCAGCTCCTGCACAAGCGCAGCTGACGCTGGTACTGCTGCAGCTTATACTGCAACGTCAATCTGCGCTGATTGTGAGAACGCATGAATATAAACTTAAACAGAGATCCCCGGAAGTCTGAAATTCCCGGGGTTCTTTTTTTGCCCAGATCACCTTATGGAACCACTATCAAAGACATATACACCGCATAATATACAATTTTATTGTGAATGTAATATTTCTATCAAGGCAATCATCGGCTAAACAAAGCAATTTTGATATAAATACAGATTTGAGTTATTATTTTTTACAAATAATTTTGTGCATTTTTTCGGCTAAAAAAGCTTGACAATCCGTCGGTTTTAAGATATAATAATGCTTGTACTGTCAGAGACGCCGGTTTCTATCTTGCGAAAAGCCGGCAGCGCAGACCTAACCCATCTGCCCTCTGCCTGGTTTACCGATTTGCATAAGGCTTATCGGAAGCGAAGATTTTTTTATCAGGAGGAATTGACTATGTCAACAACTATGCCTAAGGCTGCTGAAGTCAGCCGCAAGTGGTATATTATTGATGCTGCAGGCCAGCCTATGGGTCGTGTAGCTGCTAAGGCTGCTCACATCCTGAGAGGCAAGCACAAGACAACTTTTACTCCCCACGTTGATTGCGGCGATTTCGTTATCGTTATCAACTGCGACAAGGCTGTTCTTACAGGTAAGAAGCTGGAGCAGAAGTTCTACTACTGGCACACCGGTTGGATCGGCGGCCTCAAGAAGATCCAGTATAAGGATATGATGGCTGAAAGATCAGATGAAGCTATGAAGATCGCTATCAAGGGTATGCTCCAGCACAACAAGCTCGGCGCAGCTCAGCTCACACGTCTGCGCACCTACAAGGGTGCAGAGCACAAGCAGGCTGCTCAGAAGCCGGAAGTTTGTGAATTCTAAGGAAAGGAGCTTGTAAAATGTACGAATCTAAGGTTAAATACTATTATGGAACAGGCAGAAGAAAGCACTCCGTTGCAAGAGTAAGACTCTACCCAGGTACAGGTAACATCACTATCAACGGCAGAGGAATCGACGATTACTTCGGTCTGGATACTCTTAAGCTGATTGTTCGTCAGCCCCTCGCTCTCACTGATACTCTCGAATCCATGGACATTGTTTGCACTGTTGCAGGCGGCGGCGTTACAGGTCAGGCTGGTGCTATTCGTCATGGCGTTTCCCGTGCACTCCTGGAATTCAACCCTGAGCTCCGTCCAGTACTCAAGAAAGCTGGTTTCCTCACTCGTGACCCTCGTATGAAGGAAAGAAAGAAGTACGGTCTCAAGGCAGCACGTCGTGCTCCGCAGTTCTCCAAGAGATAATTTCAGCCCTTACAAACCTTGTATTTATGCGGTTTGGGGCAGCCAAGTTATCATATTGGTGTTTATTTGGTCTTTACTGAATAGTTTATGTAAATCCTCTCCGAGTGCAATTCGGAGAGGATTTCTGTTTATGCCAGTTTCAGTGAAACGAGGTCAGTGACCTTTGCTTTGGTGCTTTTGAGAACATCGGCATAAATATTTGCGGTAACTCCTATGCAGCAATATCCTAAACTGTCTGATATGATGGCATATAATAAAACTTGACACAAACCCAGACAATCAATGTGAGATAAAATTGAAAGGTGCGTGTCAAAAATAGTTGACTTCGGAACAACTTTAAAAGAACCCAGAAAACGTGCTGGTCTTACGCTAAAGCAATCAGCAGACAAACTGCGGCTTTTTCTATAGCAGAAGAAGGCATCCAACACACAATGTGCTGGATGCCTTCTTTAAGAGTTGCTAGTCAGTTTCGTTTAGTTAGCTTTATTTAAGGAGGTATAATATTTTTGATCGTTACATTATGATCAAGTTGTTGTTTCAGTAACTGAAGGAGCCGACGGCATTGTGTATTGTACTTGGTATTTTTCAGCCGCACTGATATCGTAAAGTACATATTCCCCATTAGTTGTTGAGTAAATCACATAAGTTACCATTCCACCAACAATCGCAAAATCCTCAACAGTTCCATCTACTTCAGCAAGGTCCTCGGCAACATCCATGCAAGTAGCATCGCCTGACAAATAACCATTAGTTAACGTTATATTCTTAGTACTGTCACTCTTATTGTAATATGTGTCATCATCACTTGCACAAGCAGAAGATGCAATAGTCTGTAATGCTGTTACAACAGAAGCTGCCTCGTTCTTTGCAGCAGACTGCCTTGTCTGACGGATATATCCAATAAGCGTGGGGACAAGTGCTGCTGCGAGGATCGCCATGATTACAAGTACAACGATAAGTTCAATAAGCGAAAAGCTTTTCTTGTTGTTGCTGTGTTTCTTCTCCAAAGTGTTGTCAATATAGGTTGCCATATAAAATCCACCTTTCATATTATAATGATAAAATAAATTTTGCATAATCCCTGGAACGTTGATATTCGTTAAAGCCAGCACCACCCGCACTTCATGAAATTATTTTGTCGAGAAGATTTTTAAGTTCTCTTCATTTAATATGATTTTATTATATCACATTCGTTATATTATGTCAATATTTTTCACCTTATTTTCCTTTTTATACATATTTTGTGAAAACAAACTATATAAATTGCATAATTGATTTATAATTGATCGTTAAGCATATTCTTGAGCATAATCATATCAAAAATATTTACCCTACCGTTCTGATCGCAGTCTGCCGACTCAGGACACTCACGATTTCCGCTTAAGACCTTTTCCATCACAACCAGGTCGGATACGCCAATGTCTCCATCGCCGTCGAGGTCGTAATATTTGGTATTTACTCTAAGCTCAGCAATGTTGCTGCTTACATACACAGGAGTTATCTGTCTGCCATTAAGCCAAAGCTGACTGTAATACACTGAAATATATTTTCCGCTGTCCTCTGGAGCAACACACTCTATATCATATCCAACAAATACATCATCGCAGCCCTCCTCCGTTTTCGCCGAATCGAACATCTTTATGCTAATGCAGCTTCCGTCCGGCATATCTATAAGCTTAAATATATGCACTGTATCTGTTGTTATCTGCGTACGATACGTAGTAAGACTGACATTGCCTCCTGAAAGCGCCATGTTCGGCACTATATCAAGAGTATCATATTTTACCAGAAGTTCCGCTTTCTCCTCATATGGTATAGTTATATGTTCCAGATAGCCGTAATAGTCGCTCACTCTGTCTGGCAGTCCCGACATCTTTGCACTGTTGTAAAAACACTGATTCTCCATGTCAACTTCCCATTTGCCAGCTACCGGCACATCTATAAGCTGACCGTTCTCTGCCGGCACTGTTACTGTGTCAGGTATTATAGACGCTATATATTCAAGATTCTTACTGCTCATCATCTCAGGTGCAAGCATATACTTCATTGATGTCTCAGCTGAAGCGATACGTGTTTCGGCATACTGATACAGATCAAAGAAATCTACTGTATATGTTACCTGAGCCTTCACATTCTGTGATATGTCGTCTATTCCTGTAATTGTTACCTTGTAAGTATCGGTGTAGCCTGTATCACCATAGTCATTTGGCTGGGCAAATGCCAGACAGCCGAAACTGCTCAAAAGCAGGGTTTCATCGTCACTCGTGCGCACCCATTCCTGACCTGTGTCTATGTTTGTTATAGTTACAACTACATCCTCCACATATTCAATCTCGAACATATCGCTGTTAAGCTCTACTGTCCATGCACTGATACTCGCATTCAATATCTGCGAAGGCATATAGCCCGGTGACGGATATGCTGTAAAAGGCTGATTATTGGTATTTGATGCAGCTGTACGTCTGCCTATGGCTACCTGTCCACTGTATCCGAAAGCCATCTCAGACAATGTCATTCTCATGGTAAGCGCTCTATGCCCGATACCGGACGAAGTCCATGTTTCCAGTTCTACATCATATCCCTCGTTCATCCAGCCTGTTACTGCTCCCTGAGGCGAAAATCCGCTTGCAAGTATATTATTTTTGCAGTCCGCTCCTGCCTGCCATATCTCGTCCGGCATATCCTCCGGCTTGTAAATTTCATTTACAACGTGATTACAGTCGAAATTGCGCACCATTGCGCCATACTGCATCTCGTCGTTATATTCCGTATTGAGCGACGCCGGCTGACATCCCATGAGCCATCGATAGAAATTGAGCATATCAATCATTGCCTGCTGCGCATCGTCCGAAAGCACACCGGGGTCATACGGAGCTTCAAGCGAGGGTTCTTCCGCATACCATGTATCCTTATGTCTGTTGTCATATGTTGATGTACCATATATAGCATCGGAATACTTTTCGCCTACCTCTTGCATAGTTCTGTCTGCAAACGCAGGCATATCGTTTGCATTATATACTGCTATTACCTCTCCAGTGGAGCTGGTCGTTATGGTGGACAGGAATTCCGACGTCGTATCCAATGCCGACGCAGAATATGACGCCGTGACCGCCGTTATTGCTGTTAATACGGCTATGGCAGTTGATTTAATTCTTTTTATGATTTTCATAGTATACTCTCCTATTCATTCAGCTGTGATTATAGCCATAAAATTCCGTTATTTTAATATAATAATATCCCAAAGTCACATATGTTTCTACCGTATATTGTAAATTTTTGGCAAAAAGTTAATCGTTTTGCACTCATTGTATATAATTTATCACAAATAGCTTAAACCACCCTTAAAGTCTTGACATAAGACCTATACTGTGTTATAATATCAAAAATAAATATAACTGCCACCGGGTAGTGAAAATTCAGAGCATTTGCAGCATATCGTTAGGTCTTGGAAGATGTGCAGCAGATGCTCTTTTTCGGAGGAATATGATGAAAATTAAAAACCCCTTTTCAGGACTCAGCCGATCAGAATGGATACTCTGGATAATATCAGTTACCGTTGTTGCTGCATCTTTTATGATAACTCCAGAATATGATATTATGACTCTTTCAGCCTCGCTCGTTGGAGTGACAGCTCTTATATTTGTTGCAAAAGGATATGCAGCCGGACAGTTCCTCACGCTCATATTTTCGGTATTGTACGGCATCATCTCATTCCGACAGCAATATTACGGGGAAATGATAACCTATCTCTTTATGACTTCACCAGCTGCTGTTATTGCTATTGTCACATGGCTGAAAAATCCTTTCGAAGGCACAGCTGAAGTATCCGTAAGGCGCATGACTAAAAAAGACGTGCTCATAATGTCCCTGCTTGCAGTACTTGTCACAACTATATTCTACTTCATATTAAAGGCAATGGGAAACGCAAGCCTTATCCCAAGCACTATATCAGTAACAACAAGCTTCCTTGCCGTTTATATGAGTATCATAAGAAGTCCGTATTATGCTGTGGGATACGCTGCAAATGATGTTGTGCTTATAGTTCTATGGGTAATCGCCTCAGTTAAGGATATATCATGTCTGCCTATGGTCATGTGTTTTACGATGTTCCTTGTAAATGATGTATACGGTTTCCTGAACTGGCATAAAATGCAGAAACGACAGGAACAGGAACGCCGGAATAATTTAAACGATCGGATGGTTTTATATGATAAAAACTAAAAAAATATTATCGAAACCCTCGAATCAGAAAACAACAGCTTTAAAATAGAAAATGAAAAACTCAAAAAACAAATAGATCAACTAAGAAACAATCTTGGCAAATCAAATATCGCCCTCAGAATACTTCGCCGGCAGGTCAGTGTAATGATGGGACTGTTCATCATATTTATTATTTATGTTATCTTTACATAACACTTTTGATAAACTTATGATATTTTATGCAAAACTTATTGACATTCTTGTTTATAAGTGTTATAATATATGTATTAAATCCTGGAATTTTGTCGCTCTGCGGCGAATTCCTGTTTTATGGGGGTAATATTTATGCAGTACAGATTTATTGGAAGCACTGTTCCGGCAGTTGAAATGATACTAACATATGGGGAATCTGTTTTTACTCAGTCCGGCGGAATGATATGGCAGTCGGAGGGTATATCCATGAAAACCAATGCAAGAGGCGGCATCGGCAGAAGCCTCGGCAGAATATTTACAGGCGAATCCATATTTATGGCCAATTATACTGCGGAACGTGACAACGCTTCTATAGCATTCGGCTCGACTGTTCCCGGCTCCATTGTTCCTGTGGATATATCCCAAGGAGAGCTTATATGTCAGAAGGGCGCATTTCTCTGCGCACAGCAGTCTGTTGATATAAAGATAGCTTTTTCTAAAAAGTTTTCAGCCGGCCTGTTCGGTGGTGAGGGATTTATCCTGCAAAGACTCTTCGGAAGCGGCATGGCTTTCCTTGAAGTGGACGGCGATCTCGTTGAAAGAGTCCTTGCTCCCGGTGAAATCATCAAGGTGGATACCGGTAATGTAGTAGCTTTCGACACCAGCGTTACATATGAAATCGAAACTGTTAAAGGCCTTGGAAACATCTTATTCGGCGGAGAAGGTCTGTTTATAACAAAGCTTACAGGTCCGGGAAAAATCATACTACAGACACAGAATTTCAACGACTTTGCAAGCAAAATAATCGCAAGAATCCCAAGTAAATAAATCAAATTTATAAAAAAGCAGAGGTAGGATTGATTTCCCGCCTCTGCTTTTTTGATATAAGCCTGCTGCTTCAGTACATATCATACCTTTCCAGCTCTCATAGCGTTCAGAATGGCAATTGCTGATACGCCCACATCGGCAAATACTGCAAGTTCCATTCCTGCAATCCCGAATGCTCCCAGCACCAGAACTACTGCCTTTACTCCAAGGGCAAAGACTATATTCTGACGTGCAACAGCCATAGTCTTTTTCGCTATCCTGACTGCCAGCACCAGCTTTGAGGGCTTGTCGTCCATTATAACTATATCAGCAGCCTCAATTGCCGCATCACTGCCAAATGCACCCATTGCAACGCCTGCGTCCGACTGGGCAAGTACAGGAGCATCATTCATGCCGTCACCCATAAATATGAGACTTCCTCTGCCGTCAAGCTCTCTCCGCAGCTGCTCCATGCGGCGAACCTTATCCGCCGGGAAAAGCTCAGCCTCCACCTGGTCAAGCAAAAGCGTCTGCGCAACTGTTGCTGCACTCGCCCGGCTGTCTCCGGTGAGCATTACAAGCTTGCTTACTCCTGCACTGCGAAGTCCGGCTAAAGCTTCGGCTGCGTCCTCCTTGACTGTGTCGGATATTTTTATAAACCCGGCATATTTTCCGTCTGCTGATATGTTCACGATAGTGCCGTCCGCTGGAACGGCTGCAATATCAACACCGTTTTCACGCAGGAAATTTTCAGTACCTGCATATACAGGAATGCCCTTTACCTCAGCATATACGCCTCTGCCTGCCGTTTCCGACTGATTTTTTATAAGTGAATAGTCTATCTCCCTGCCGTATGCATCACGTATGGATCGTCCGATAGGATGATTTGAGTCCGACTCCGCATATGCCGCATATTCCAGCAGTTCGTCACTGCTCATATCAATCGGCTCAATCGGCTTTATTTCAGTTACAGTAAATGTGCCCTTTGTAAGAGTTCCTGTCTTATCCATTACAACAGTTTTCGCCTTTGACAGAACCTCTATATAACTGCTTCCCTTTATGAGTATACCGTTTTTGGATGCGCTTCCTATACCGCTGAAAAAGCTCAGAGGCACTGATATCACAAGGGCACATGGACACGATACTATCAGAAACGTAAGTGCACGCATTATCCACTCTACAAAGTTGAAGCCTGTAAAAAGCGGCGGCACAAGCGCAAGCACCACTGCACCGATAACTACAGCTGGTGTGTAGTACCTTGCGAATTTTGTTATAAAGGATTCAGTTCTTGCCTTGTTCTCCACTGCCTCTTCCACAAGTTCCAGTATCTTTGCGGCTGTGGATTCCTCGGATATCTTTGTCACCTGAATTTCAAGTGTACCTGTCATATTTATGCAGCCGCTCAGTACATCAGCACCAGGATTTACGCTTAACGGGACAGCCTCACCGGTAAGAGCAGATGCATCAACACTTCCGTTTCCGCTTACTACTACGCCGTCCATAGGTATCCTCTCGCCGGCTGAAACTACTATATGCTCGCCAACTTCAACTTCATCTGCATCTACAGTTATCCTTGCGCCGTCACGTATTACTGTTGCATCGTCGGGACATATATCCATAAGCTCCGTTACAGCTCGCCTTGAGCGACCAACGGCTATGCTCTCGAAAAGCTCTCCTATACGATAGAATACCATAACCTCAACAGCCTCATGGTATTCACCCACTATAAATGCACAGACCGTTGCAAGACACATGAGAAAATTCTCGTCAAACACCTGCCCATGGGAGATATTAATAACTGCCTTACGCAAAGGGCTCAGTCCGCATATAAGATATATTCCTGCAAATATCACAAGCTCCACATACCACGGCAGCTCTGTCACTGTATGAGTGAGTATCATAACCGCTATAAAAAGAACCACGCTTACGACTATGCTAATAAGCATACTTTTCTGTTTCTTTGTCATATCAGCTCACCTTACTTCAGCATTATCTCACAGTCAGGCTCCACCTTTTTAATGCACTTCTCAACCTCTCTCAGAATATTCTCCACAGCTGCACCATCAGCAATTTCAAGCGTAAGCTTCTGAGTCATGAACTTTACGCTTGCCTTTTCAACTCCGCTTATCTTTCCGATAGATCTTTCCATCTTTGCAGCACAATTGGCGCAGTCAAGTCCATTCAGTTTACATATCATCTTCATAATAATAACCTCCCAGTATATATTACATCAAACAAACGCATGAACATCTGTTCATGCGTTCATTATACACCTTTTGGCAGGCTTTGTCAATAGGAAACTTCAATCAATTTGTATTTTTCCGTATCTCCTTCAGTCTTTTAAGCTTGGGTCTTATAATAATATATGCAGTAACTCCCATGGAAACCGTGAATATCCCTAAGAATCCTGCAATTTTAGCTCCCTTTGAGATTTCCTTGTCCTCGTGTTCCGATTCCTCGGACGCTGATACCGTGGTTGCCTCAGATATGCTTTCTACAGCTGCTGCCATAGGCGCTGATGCTAAAACAAGTCCGCAAAGCAGCATACAAACCAGCCTTTTCATATTATTCCTCCTCTGCCTACAAAGACAGCACTGCCCGAAAGCAGTGCTGTAGTGTAATCATTATAGCTTTTATCAGGTCAGATTACCGAAGCCTGTACCTGTATTTGCAGCTGCTGCGTGCTGTTCAAGATAGCTCTCGTTCTTAACAACACGAACATTGTTATAAATGTCCATACCAGTACCAGCAGGAAGCAGCTTACCAATGATAACATTTTCCTTCAGACCGTACAGATAGTCACTCTTGCCTCGGATAGCAGCGTCAGACAGAGCCTTAGTGGTCTCCTGGAACGATGCTGCCGACAAAAAGCTGTCGGAGCTGGACGCAGCCTTTGTGATACCCTGAAGTACAGGACCCACTATTACGAAGCTCAGGTCAGTTTCACCGTTATCCATACGCTGCTGGATCTCAGCGTTGATATCTGTAACCTTCTTCTTATCAATAAGTGTTCCGGGGAGCAGATAGCTGCTGCCAGAATCTATTATCTTCACCTTGCGGAGCATCTGACGAACGATAACCTCGATATGCTTGTCGTTAATGTCAACACCCTGGAGACGGTATACCTTTTGTACTTCCTTGATAATATAATCCTGAACAGCGTCAACACCCAGAATGCTGAGGATGTCGCCTGGATAGATATTACCTTCCGTCAAACGTGTACCCTTGGCGATTTCCTCGCCCTCACGGACACGGATCTTCAGGCTGTAGTGGATAGGATATGCCTCCGACTCGCCTGTTTCGTTATTTGTAACGTAGATAGTACGAGCTGTCTTGATCTCCTCAATGTGAACTGTACCGCCCTCACGTGCAAGGATAGCTGCACTCTTGGGGTGACGGCTTTCAAACAGTTCCTCAACTCGCGGCAGACCCTGTGTGATATCTTCCGCAGATGCAATACCACCTGTGTGGAAAGTACGCATTGTAAGCTGTGTACCCGGCTCACCGATAGACTGAGCTGCAATAACACCAACAGTCTCACCTACAGATACCAGATTGCCGTTTGCCAGATTCATACCATAGCACTTAGCACATACACCCTGCTTTGCGCAGCAAGTGAGGACAGAACGAATCTTTACAGACTTGATACCAGCAGCGTCAAGCTTATCAGCATCTGCCTCTGTCAGCATCTTATTCTTAGAGAGAATAAGCTCGCCTGTATTTTCATCTCTTACGTCGTCAACAAGGAAGCGTCCTGCAAGACGGTCAGCAAGCTTTTCGATAAGCTCGTTGCCATTGCGTATCTCCGATACTGTCAGACCGTCTGTTGCACCGCAGTCGTTCTCACGAATTATAACTTCCTGAGATACGTCAACAAGTCGTCTTGTCAGGTAACCTGAGTCAGCTGTACGCAGCGCAGTATCTGCCAGACCCTTACGTGCACCACGGGAGGAGATGAAGTATTCCAGAATGTTAAGACCTTCACGGTAGTTGGAACGAATAGGCATCTCAATAGTTGCACCTGACGTATTCGCAATCAGACCACGCATACCCGCAAGCTGACGTATCTGGCTCATACTACCACGGGCACCGGAGTCAGCCATCATGAAGATAGGATTATACTTGTCAAGACCATTTTTCAGAGCTGTTGTTACATCGTCTGTAGCCTTGTTCCAGATCTGTACAAAGCGTGCTGACTTTTCAGCTGCTGAAATGTAACCATACTCATACTGAGAATTTATCTCAGTGATCATTTCGTCTGCACTTTCGATAATTTCCTTTTTCTGCTTAGGGATCTCGGCGTCGCATACAGCTACTGTGATAGCAGCTCTTGTGGAGTACTTAAAGCCTGTAGCCTTTATCTTGTCAAGAACCTCAGATGTTGTAGCTGTGCCGTGTATCTTGATGCAGCGGTCGATTATCTGACCCAGCTGCTTCTTGCCTACCAGGAATGCGATCTCCAAGTCGAACTGATGGTCAGAGCTGGTACGATCTACATAGCCCAGATTCTGAGGAATATTTGCATTAAATATGAGACGTCCTACTGTACAGTCTATCAGCTTGGAAACTCTCTTATCACCAATATCCTTAGTAATACGCACCTTTATCTTTGCGTGGATGGAAACATCGCCCTCATTGTAAGCCATAAGAGCCTCGTCAACATCACGGAAGACCTTACCCTCGCCCTTCTCGCCTTCCTTTTCCATAGTCAGGTAGTAGGAACCGAGAACCATATCCTGCGTAGGAACTGCAACAGGGCGGCCGTCGGACGGCTTGAGCAGGTTGTTGGCAGCCAGCATGAGGAAACGTGCCTCAGCCTGAGCCTCAGCGGAAAGCGGCAGATGTACCGCCATCTGGTCACCGTCGAAGTCGGCATTGAAGGCAGAACATACCAACGGGTGGAGCTTCAGAGCACGTCCCTCTACCAGGATAGGCTCAAACGCTTGAATACCAAGACGGTGAAGTGTGGGGGCACGGTTGAGCAAAACAGGATGATCCTTGATAACATCCTCCAGAGCGTCCCACACCTCCGGTGACGCATGGTCAACCTTCTTACGTGCGCTCTTTATGTTCTGGATAACCTTTGTATCCACGAGTCTTTTCAGCACAAACGGCTTAAACAGCTCTAACGCCATTTCCTTTGGCAGACCGCACTGATACATCTTCAGTTCAGGTCCTACTACGATAACGGAACGTCCAGAGTAGTCAACTCGCTTACCAAGCAGGTTCTGACGGAAACGTCCCTGCTTACCCTTAAGCATATCGGAGAGTGACTTCAAAGCACGGTTGTTGGGACCGGTAACCGGTCTGCCGTGTCTGCCGTTGTCGATAAGAGCGTCGACAGCTTCCTGGAGCATTCTCTTTTCATTTCTAACAATAATGTCGGGAGCTTCCAGCTCCAGCATTCTCTTGAGACGATTGTTTCGGTTGATAACACGACGATAGAGGTCGTTAAGATCGGATGTTGCATAACGTCCGCCGTCCAGCATTACCATAGGACGGAGATCCGGCGGTATAACAGGTACTGCTGTGAGTATCATCCACTCCGGACGGTTGCCGGAAAGACGGAATGCCTCGACAATATCAAGTCGCTTCAGCAGCTTCAGACGCTTCTGATCGGATGTCATTTCGTTAAGGCTCTCCTTCAGCTCTGCTGAAAGCGCCTCCAAATCGATCTCTCTGAGCAGCTCATAGATAGCCTCTGCTCCCATAGCAGCTCTGAAATCGTCCCCGTACTTTTCACGAAAAGATGTATACTCCTTTTCTGTAAGGAGCTGCTTCTTTTCAAGCTCTGTGTTACCCGGATCAAGTACGATATATTTTGTAAAGTAAAGAACCTCCTCCAGACGTTTCTGGGAGATCTCCAGCATCTGACCAATTCGGGACGGAGTACCCTTGAAGTACCAAATATGTGAAACTGGTGCTGCCAGCTCGATATGACCCATACGTTCACGGCGAACCTTTGCACGTGTCACCTCAACTCCGCATCGATCGCAGACCTTGCCCTTAAAGCGAATCTTCTTAAACTTACCGCAGTGACATTCCCAGTCCTTTGTAGGTCCAAATATGCGCTCACAGTAAAGACCGTCACGCTCCGGCTTCTGTGTACGGTAGTTGATGGTTTCTGGTCTTTCTACTGCGCCATAAGACCATTCCCGGATACGTTCCGGAGATGCCAGACCAATTTTTATGGATTCAAATGTATTAAATTCCAAACCGCTACCTCCTGAATAATAGAACAAGATTAAAATTTATGGTTCTTAGGAGCGCACGGAAAGCTATACCTTCCGTACTTCCTCCGGTTTATTATCAGATCAAGTCGTCGTCCATGTCATCATCGAACATGAAATCGTCACTGCCATCGTCCTCGTCAGTCAGGAAACCGGTATCGTCATCGTCCAGTTTCTCAGCCTCCTTGAATGAAAGACCGGCGCTCGCCATATCGCCCTCCAGCTCATCATAATAAGCTGTATCACTAGTATCCTCGTCGATATATGCTACAGGCTGCGGCAGCAGGTTATCGTCATCGTCGAAGGTTGCCTTCAGGTCGATCTCCTCCTGATTGCGGTCGAGTACACGTATATCAAGACCAAGTGACTGAAGTTCCTTGATAAGAACCTTGAATGATTCCGGAATTCCAGGCTTAGGTACGTTCTGACCCTTTACGATAGCCTCATAGGTGTTTACACGTCCGATAGTGTCGTCAGACTTAACAGTCAGAATCTCCTGAAGAGTATAAGCTGCACCATATGCCTCCAGCGCCCAAACTTCCATCTCACCGAAACGCTGACCGCCAAACTGAGCCTTACCGCCCAGAGGCTGCTGTGTTACGAGTGCATACGGACCTACGGAACGTGCATGAATCTTATCATCTACCAGGTGATGGAGCTTGAGATAGTACATATAACCTACAGTTACACGGTTGTCGAACTTTTCGCCGGTACGGCCGTCGTAAAGTGTGAACTTGCCGTCCTCGTTCATTTCAAGCGCCTTGGGATTGATAACCTTGTCCATGGGTTTGAGGTCGAATTGATCATCACGATGAGCAGCATTGCGCTCGTTTGCCTCACGGAAACAGGCACGGATATCATCTTCGTGTGCACCGTCGAATACCGGCGTCATAATGTGCCAGCCCAGTGCCTTTGCTGCCATACCAAGGTGAACTTCAAGCACCTGTCCGATGTTCATACGTGAAGGTACACCCAGCGGATTCAGCACGATATCAAGAGGTGTGCCATCTGGCAGGAACGGCATATCCTCCTCAGGGAGAATTCTTGAAACGACACCCTTATTACCATGGCGTCCTGCCATCTTGTCGCCGATGGAGATTTTACGTTTCTGTGCGATATAGCAGCGTACCAGCTTGTGTACACCGGCGCTCAGCTCGTCGCAGTTTTCACGGGTGAATATCTTAACGTCCACAATAATACCGGCTTCACCATGCGGTACTTTCAGGGAGTTGTCACGAACTTCTCTCGCCTTTTCGCCGAATATAGCTCGGAGCAGTCTTTCCTCGGCTGTCAGTTCAGTCTCACCCTTAGGTGTTACCTTACCAACCAGAATGTCGCCTGCGTGAACTTCTGCACCTATACGAATGATACCATTTTCATCCAGATCCTTCAGAGCGTCCTCGCCAACGTTCGGGATATCACGGGTAATCTCCTCCGGACCGAGCTTTGTATCACGGCATTCTATCTCGTATTCTTCAATGTGAACAGATGTGAATACATCTTCACGAACAAGACGCTCATTCAGGAGTACAGCGTCCTCGTAGTTGTAGCCTTCCCATGTCATGAAGCCGATAAGAGCGTTCTTACCGAGTGAGATCTCGCCGTCTGCTGTAGCAGGACCGTCAGCCAGCACCTGACCCTTTGTCACTTTATCGCCCAGATTTACGATAGGCTTCTGATTTATACAAGTACCCTGGTTGGAACGTGTAAACTTGGAAAGCTTATATTTATATTCCTTCTCATTGGAATCGGTAACAGTAATTTCATCGGCGCAAACTCTTGTAACAACGCCATCTGTCTCAGCCAGAACACATACACCGGAATCGACAGCAGCCTTGTATTCCATACCTGTGCCGACAAACGGACGCTCGGTACGAAGCAGCGGTACAGCCTGACGCTGCATGTTAGAGCCCATGAGTGCACGGTTTGCGTCGTCGTTTTCAAGGAACGGGATCATTGAGGTAGCAACAGATACTACCATCTTAGGAGATACGTCCATGAAGTCGATCTTATCCTTTTCAATTTCAAGAATCTGATCACGGAAACGAGCTGCAACCTTGTCGTTTGCGAACTTATGATCTTCTGTGAGCGGTTCGTTTGCCTGAGCTACGATATAGTTATCTTCCACATCTGCCGTCATATAAACAACTTCATCTGTTACAACGCCTGTTGCCTTGTTCACACGGCGATATGGAGCTTCAATAAAGCCATACTCATTGATGCGTGCAAAGGTTGCAAGATATGAGATCAAACCGATGTTAGGTCCTTCAGGAGTTTCAATAGGACACATTCTGCCGTAGTGGCTGTAGTGTACGTCACGAACCTCGAATCCGGCTCTGTCTCGTGACAGACCGCCCGGACCCAGTGCGGAAAGACGTCTCTTATGTGTAAGCTCTGCCAGAGGATTGTTCTGATCCATGAACTGCGACAGAGGTGATGAACCAAAGAATTCCTTTATCGCAGCTGTGATAGGACGAATGTTGATAAGTGCCTGCGGTGTGATAACGTCCATATCCTGAGCCTGGATATTCATTCTCTCACGGATAACACGCTCCATACGTGTAAAGCCGATTCTGAACTGATTCTGGAGCAGCTCGCCAACAGAACGGATACGTCTGTTGCCCAGGTGGTCGATGTCGTCCTGAGAGCCAATGCCCTCGCACAGATTCAGGAAATAGCTGATGGATGCATATATATCATCTAAAGTGATATGCTTGGGAACGAGAATATCCTTATTCCTTCTTACAGCCTTTTCCAGTTCTTTCTCATCTCCGCCGCAGCTCTCCATAAGCTCACAGAGAACAGGGAACGATACCAGCTCACGAATGCCTGCCTCAGCCGGATCAAAAGATACGAATTTACAAAGGTCTACCATGCAGTTGCCAATAACCTTTACCTCACGCTCAACAAAGCGAACTGCATTTTCTTCTGCCTCGTTGGTATAGTACTCCTTGCACTCAACAGTGATGAAAGCTTCCTTTACGCCGGCATTCTGGATAACCATAGCCTGGTCGTAGGTGAGAACAGTACCTGCCTCAAAGAGGACTTCACCCGTCAGCGGATCTGCCACAGGCTTTGAAAGCTCATGGCCTGCAAGACGACCTGCAATACCCAGCTTCTTGTTATACTTATAGCGTCCGAACTGACAAAGATCGTAGCGCTTTGCATCAAAGAACAAGTTGTTGAGATGAGTCTGGGAGCTTTCAACCGTAGGAGGTTCGCCCGGACGGAGTTTCTTATAAAGGTCGATAAGAGCATCTTCACGGTTCTTTGTGACATCCTTCTGGATAATGGTCTGGGACAGACGCTCATCCTCGCCAAACATCTCAAAGATCTCCTCGTTGCTTCCAAGACCTATAGCACGGATAAATGTTGTAATCGGGATCTTGCGGTTTTTATCTATACGGACATACACAACATCGTTGGAGTCCATTTCATATTCAAGCCATGCGCCTCTGTTAGGAATAATCTGTGTCTTGAAAAGGTCCTTACCGGTACGATCCTTTTCGGAGGAGTAGTATGCACCCGGAGAACGAACCAGCTGAGAAACGATTACACGCTCTGCGCCATTGATAACAAACGTTCCGCTCTCTGTCATCAGAGGAAAGTCGCCCATAAAGACTTCGCTTTCCTTGACTTCACCTGTCTCCTTATTCCAGAGAGCAGCTGTTACTCTGAGAGGTGCAGCGTAGGTCACATCACGCTCCTTGCACTCGGCAATTGTGTACTTAGGCTTGTCATCGAATTTATAGTCGATAAAATTCAGGACAAAATTTCCGTTGTAGTCGGTGATTGAAGAAAATTCCTGAAATACATCTCTGAGACCGATCTCGCGGAACCAGTTGTAAGAGTTAATCTGTACTTCGATCAGATTGGGCATATCAAGAACTTCGTTTATCTTACCGAAGTTCATTCTGACATTTTTTCCAAGCTGCTTTGGCGTAACATTCACCATAGGCGAAAAGACCTCCTTCGTTCTCGTCGAAAAGAATAAACGTTACCTGCAAGCGGATGACAACTTTCTTTTTTCAAAAAATATTTCAAAACACTTGACAGATGGGAATGGAATATGGTATACTAATTTGCAAGAGTAATGCAAAATTACGCATTACGATACATTGTATTATTATACTATACATTTCCTTTTTTGTCAAGGGTATTTCTGATACTTTGTGTATATTTATAAAAACCGCAGTCATGCACGACTGCGGTTTTGCTGTTTCTTTGCAAAAACTATCTGTGAATATATGCGTTGTGAAAATATATTTACTTTTTAAAAGAAGTGTGGTATACTGATAGTATATGACCAGAAACACTCTGCCTACAGTAGATGCCGCACTTGCTGCGGATACTGCAGGATTATTCATAAAATCCCATGTGAGGTGAACCACTATGTACAGCAAAGTCAGCAGTCTCGGACTTTTCGGGCTTAATGCATTTCCGGTTGATGTGGAGATCGACGTTAGCCGTGGAATGCCCAGATTTGATATCGTAGGTCTTCCGGACGCCTCTGTCCGGGAAAGCCGAGAACGCATTGGCGCCGCTCTCCGGGCAGTAGACGTACTGCTGCCGACAAAGCGTGTGGTTGTGAACCTGGCTCCTGCCGACGTCAGAAAAAGCGGCACTATGCACGACCTGGCTATTTTCGTGGGAGTGCTCAAGGCTCTTGATATGATACCATCATCTCTGGATGGAAAATGCTTTATAGGCGAAGTCTCCCTGAGCGGCGAGGTGCGTGCTGTCAAGGGCGTTTTGCCTATGACCATACTCGCCCGGAATCTCGGGATAGAAGAACTATATGTCCCCGAAGAAAACGCCGCTGAGGCTGCTGCCATTAACGGAGTAAAAGTGATGGGCGTTAAAAGCGTTCAGGCTCTGATGGCACACTTTAACCATACTGAGATGATTTCGCCTGCGGTGTATTCCTGCCATGAAAATTTAAGCATCAGCGCACCGTCTCTGGACTTCTCCGAGGTAAGAGGACAGAGAAGCGTAAAACGTGCCCTGGAAATAGCTGCTGCAGGCGGTCATAATGTTCTCATGGTAGGCCCTCCCGGAAGTGGTAAAAGTATGCTTGCAAGGCGTCTGCCCACTATCCTGCCGGAAATGACTATGGACGAGATACTTGAAACTACAAACATCTACTCTATTTCCGGAATGCTTGATCCCAAATCTCCTCTGGTGCGGAAAAGACCTTTCCGTGCCCCTCACCACACCACATCAGGTGCCGGTCTCGTCGGCGGCGGCAGCACACCTCAGCCCGGAGAAATATCCCTCGCACACAACGGACTGCTGTTCCTTGATGAACTGGCTGAATTCGACAGACGCACTCTTGATATTATGCGTCAGCCGCTCGAGGATAAGACTGTCACTATAACAAGAGCCTCCGGCACTGTTACATATCCATGCAGTTTTATGCTGGTGGGTGCAATGAATCCATGTCCATGCGGATACTACGGTCACCCAAAGAAAAAATGTACCTGCGCTCCCCGTCAGGTACAGCAGTATCTCTCAAGAATATCAGGTCCTCTCATGGAACGATTCGATATGCACCTTGAGGTTGAACCTGTGGAATTCAGCGAACTTTCAGATACAAAGGCTCCTGAATCTTCCGCAGAAATCCGCAAAAGAGTCCAGGCAGCAAGAGCTTTGCAGGAACAGCGCTTCAAAGGAACAGACATAACCTGCAATTCTCAGATACCTGCCGGTCATCTCCATGAATACTGCCCCATGAACGACAGCGCAAAAACCGTTATAAAAAACGCCTTTGAACGGCTTGGTCTGAGTGCACGTTCATACGACCGCATTCTGAAATTAGCAAGAACAGTGGCAGATATGGCAGGCTCCGACTCTATCGAACGAACCCACGCAGCTGCTGCCTTGCAGTATGGCAGCATGGGCTGGAAATACAGTCCCGAACAAAAATAATACACCACAGAAAGGAAAACAAAATGAAAGAGCTCCGGGAAAATATTTCGGAATACTTCAGAAGTCTTGACAAAATTGTTATTCTGGGCGCCGTGTTATGCTCAGCACTCAGCGTTGTTCTGCTCCACTCTATCCATGCAAACGGAATACTTGATATAGGTGCCGACGACTACATCACACAGTTGGCAGCTGCCTGCATGGGATTCATCGCAATGCTGGTTGTCGCAGCTATCGACTTCCACAAACTGGCAAGAATCTGGTATATCTATGCACCTATAACGCTCCTGCTGACGCTACTGACCTTCACATCACTCGGCTACCAGCGTGAAGGTGCCGACGACCAGGCATGGCTGAACCTCGGATTTATAAGCATACAGCCTTCTGAATTCCTAAAAATAGTATTTATCCTCACCTTCTCCCTACATCTTTCAAAGGACGAGCCCAATATGAACAAACCGCTCCATATGCTGCTTCTTCTGCTGCACGGTGCAGTTCCTCTTGGAATAGTAGTCCTGCAGGGCGACTACGGTACAGCTGTTGTCTTTGCAATGATGTTTGTTATGATGATGTTCGTTTCACATATATCATGGGTATATGTACTTGCAGCTCTGGCGGTAATACCTGTGGGAATATGGTTCGTATGGAATTTCGTACTTGGCGATCTGCACAAGAATAGAATACTCGTTCTCATGAACCCTGGCACCGACCCAGAGGGTCTTGAATACCAGCAGGATCTGAGTTTGAGTGCTCTTGCCTCCGGCAAGCTTTTCGGTTCAGGTCTTTATAACAGCAGCGCTGACTACGTAAGAGTCCCGGAGATTCACAACGACTTTATCTTTGCATATATCGGTCAGACTCTGGGATTTGTAGGCGCAATGGCTGTAGTGCTGGTGTTGACTGTTATATGCATAAGAGTTCTCCTATGCGGCATAAGACTCCCGGATCGACAGGGAATGTTTATATGCATGGGCGTATTTGCAATGCTCATAACGCACTGCATCATGAATATCGGCATGGTGCTTAAAGTGCTGCCAGTTATCGGTATCCCGCTGCCTTTCCTGAGTGCAGGCGGCTCGGCTACTCTGAGTATGTACATATGCCTTGGACTGGTGCTGAGCGCCAAGCTGAACAGCATCAATAAGCCAAGAATAATCTTCGACTGATACGCAAAAGACCGTCCCAGCATTTCTGCTGAGACGGTCTTGCTTTTTATTTATCTTGCGCCCTTTTTCATAATCACGGCACCGATAGTGCGGAATATCAGCTTGATATCCTGCCGCAGGCTGCGTGTCTTTATGTACTCCACATCTGATTCCACCCATTTGTCAAACTCTACATCACTTCTTCCCTCACACTGGGCAATGCACGAAAGCCCACCCTTTACAAGGAGCCTGTTCATTTGCGCCGGCGTGTAGAGCACGACCTCTCTCGGGAGCGGCGGACGAGGTCCTATAATGGACATATCACCTTTAAGTATATTCCAGAGCTGCGGCAGTTCATCAAGAGATGTCCTACGCAGAAATCCTCCAATTTTTGTAATGCGTGGATCGTGCTCATTTTTGAACGCAAGACCATCAGTCTCGTTTTCCTTCTGGACTTCAGCAAACCTTGCTTCTGCATCCATACACATCGAACGAAACTTGTACATACGGAACACCCTTCCTCTCTCAGTAAGACGTGCCTGAGAAAAAATAGGACTTCCTCCGTCCTGCAAAAATACAACAAGAGCTATTATCGCCATAGGAATAAGCAGTATGATAAGCGCTGTCGCAGACAATATTATATCCATAGCCCGCTTGCAGAAAAGGTATCCCTTTTGACCATTGGGCTTTACATCACTATATTTGAGTGTCTCATAAACGCCAGAGGACAGCAGTCCCAACGCTCTCTCATCAAATTCAAGTATGGGATAATTCGTTTCACCATCAGGATCCTTTTTCATTGAAGAAAGGGTCACCTCAGTAATCATTTCTTCAGTAAGATTCCTTACGATTTTTTCTTTACCCATTTTCTTCAAGAATTCTCCTTCCTCATATGATTTACATTATAAACCACTATACATCGCAATATACATTGTATCAGACAAATGTCGTTTTGTCAAACTATAGATCAAAAAACCAATTATTTTATTACAAATTTATAAAACAGAGCCGCCCTGTTCGCACAAACACAACACAGTTGCAAACAGGGCGATCATCTTCTTCAACTCAGAAGCAATTACTTGAAAGGATTCTCTGTAGGATAGCGTACATCGGCAGGCTGGTTATAGCCTATCTCGTCAACGTCTACTCCCAGATACTTGAACACCTCATAAAGTGCCTTGCCGTAGTGTCCGAATGCAACAGCACCATGGTGCGGAAATCTCTTTTCAATCAGAACGTGACGGTAAAATCTTGACATCTCCGAAATTGCAAATATACCAATAGAGCCAAATGAATGTGTTGCTGCCGGAAGCACTTCACCCTCCGCAATATATGCACGCAGCTTTGTATCGGCAGTTGACTGCAAACGGAAAAATGTGATATCACCCGGTTGAATATCGCCTTCCAACGTACCCTGAGTAACCTCCTCAGGCAGACTTCTTGCCATTATAAGCTGATACTTCATCTCGCAGAATGACAACTTGCTGGAAGTTGTATTTCCGCAGTGAAAACCCATAAATGTTTCATTGAGTTTATAAGGAGCAGTACCCTCTATCTCTTTCTTGTAGAGATCTGCTGGAACTGTGTTGTTGATGTCCAAAAGTGTAACTGCATCCTGGCTCACAACTGTACCTATAAACTCACTGAGTGCACCATATATATCCACCTCGCAGGATACAGGAATGCCTCTGCCGGTAAGACGGCTGTTTACATAGCATGGCACAAAGCCAAACTGAGTCTGAAATGCAGGCCAGCACTTGCCGGCAATTGCCACATATTTTCTGTATCCCTTGTGTTCCTCTATCCAATCCAGAAGTGTAAGCTCGTACTGAGCAAGCTTTCTGAGTATTTCCGGTTTCTTGTTGCCTGCGCCCAATTCTTCCTCCATGTCCTTTACAACAGCCGGTATCCTCGGGTCGTCAGCGTGCTTGTTGAATGCTTCAAACAGGTCAAGCTCGGAGTTTTCCTCTATCTCAACGCCCAGATCATACAGAGGTTTTATAGGCGCATTGCACGCCAGGAAATTTGTAGGTCTTGGTCCAAAGCTTATTATCTTGAGATTTGAAAGTCCGCATACAGCTCTTGCGATAGGCAGGAAGTCGTGTATCATATCTGCACATTCCTCGGCTGTGCCTACGGGATATTCAGGTATGTAAGCCTTTACGCCTCTTATTGCCAGATTGTAGCTTGCATTGAGCATACCGCAGTAAGCATCGCCTCTACTGGAGGAAAGCACTCCTGTATTCTCCTCTGCTGCTGCACAAAACATCTTAGGTCCATCGAAATGCTTTGCAAGGAGAGTCTCGGATATCTCCGGTCCGAAGTTACCCAGATATACACAAAGCGCCTCGCAGCCGGCTTTTTTCAGATCCTCCAGAGCCTGAACCATGTGTATCTCGCTCTCAACGATACAGATGGGACATTCATATATATCCTCCGCATCATACTTATTTGTGTAAGCCTCAACGAGAGCCTTTCTTCTGTTTACAGAAAGGCTCTCCGGAAAGCAGTCACGGCTTACTGCAACTATTCCCACTTTGATCTTTGGTGTATTTTCCATATTTTATCTCTCCTACAATTATATTTTATTTATTATTAAGAGCAATATGCTCCTTTTTACGTTTATCAGTTCGATTCAGCGTCCGGACCTGACTCATTCTGTGCGCAGTGCAAAATCAACAGCATTTATTCATTTGACTCCAAGCCCCGGCAGATAATCCACCAATTCAAGTCCGCATCGCTTCGCATATTCCCGACACATATCCATATGCATTGTATCAATAAGAGATTCAGGACTATGGGCGTCGCAGCCTATAATAGCCGTATTTCCAATGTCCCCGGCTATTCTCAAAAAACGCTCCGACGGGTAATTTCTGCCATCTATAAGACCCAGCATATTTATCTCAACGGGAATACCCCTCTCCTTAAGGAATAAACACAGTCTGCCCATATGAACCTTGTATATCTCCTCAGCTCCGCTAAAATTTATAAGATCCGGATGAGCCACATAGCTGTAGCCCTTTTCCTCAACTCCGGCTATTATAAGATCCACATAGCGTCTAAGGCGCTCCTCCGAAGAGTCAGACGCACCTGTATATACTCCGTCCGACTCTTTTCCTATGAAATGCTGCCCCAATATCATATAATCCACAGGATAATCAGCAAGCAGTTTGTTCTGTTCCTCCATAAGCTCCGGAACATATTCAGCTTCAAAACCTATATATATCGTTATATCATCTGCGTATTCCCGACGCAGGCGCTCAAATGAATAAAAATAATCATCCACCTGATCAGGCGTCATTCTTATTCCAGATACATAACCATCTCCGTATACCCACGGACAATGATCCGACATCCCCAGCACTTTCATACCGTGCTTTATTGCGCACTCCACATATTCCCTGTCCTCACCGCCGGCATGCTGACAACGAAACGTGTGTGTATGATAATTAGCAAGCATCCTCAAAGCCCTCCTGTAAATTCTCATTATATTCTATCATAGTCCATTCCCTAAATCAATGACCCATACATTAACTTTTCCTATTTCCTAAAATTACCATAAAAAGTCTCCAATGTATCCCGTGGAAGAATTATACGGATACATTCACATAAAATTTTATGTTTTTTAAGCTACAGTTAAGTATTATTGTTTAAAATAAAAAACGGTGTAAAGAACTCGTTAAATTTATGCTCAACAGGAAGGAGAACACCATATGGATATTTTTTCAATATTTACCCTTTTAGGAGGTCTTGCCTTTTTTCTCTACGGTATGAAGGTAATGTCCACCGGACTTGAAAAATCATCAAATGGCACGCTCACTAAGAACCTGAACAAAATTACAAAAAATCAATTCGTTGCCCTTCTCTTCGGCGCAGGTATGACTATCGCCGTACAGTCATCTTCTGCTGTGACGGTAATGCTTGTTGGTCTTGTAAATTCCGGACTGCTGGAATTCGGTCAGACCATAGGCGTGCTTATGGGGTCGAATATAGGCACAACTCTTACAGCATGGATATTGAGTCTTGCAGGAATCGACAGTGACGTTATCTGGCTCAATCTGCTAAAGCCCACGAATTTCTCTCCGCTGTTGGCATTTATAGGTATCATCATGATAATGCTGAGCAAAAAGGAAAAGTGGAAAAGTCTGGGAAGCGTACTTGTTGGATTTGCTGTGCTCATGTTCGGTATGATGCTCATGTCCGACGCTATGGAGCCGCTCTCCGAGATGCCCGAATTCACACATATGCTGACTGCATTTTCAAACCCTCTTATAGCTGTACTCTTCGGTGCAGTATTTACCGGCATCATACAGAGCTCTGCTGCATCTGTTGCTATTTTACAGGCACTTTCAATGTCCGGCGGAGTTACTTACGGCATGGCTATACCAATAATCATGGGGCAGAATATCGGCACCTGCGTAACTGCCCTCATCTCCAGTATAGGCGTAAGCCGCAATGCTAAAAAGGTTGCTGTAGTCCACCTTTCATTCAACATCTTCGGCACACTTATATGTCTTATCCCATTCTGTATATGTGATATGCTCTTTGACTGGGCATTTATCGATTGGGATATAAGTCCGTTTATGATTGCCATCATTCACAGTATATTCAACGTGGTCACCACCTGTATACTGCTTCCTTTTGCAAAGCAGCTGGAAAAACTGGCAAACTGGGTCATTAAGGATAAGGATACAGAAGCTCCACAAAAAGAAGTTATTCTGGATGAGAGAACGCTTTCAGTCCCAACTGTTGCAGTAAACAAGTCATTTGATGTAACTGTTGATATGTGTGTCCTGGCTAAGGAGGCATTTCTTAAAGCTGAAAAGCAGCTGAGCTCATACTCCGAAGAAGCCTCCGCCGAAATAAACGGCATGGAAGTACGCCTTGATGACCTTCAGGATCTGCTGGGAACTTATATGATGAAGCTCTCAAAAATAGGCGTTTCAGATGAGGATTCCAAACGAATTACAAAGATACTCCATACAGTCGATGACTTTGAAAGGATCGGCGATCATGCTGTAAGTCTTAATATGGTAGGTAAAGAGCTATTTGATAAGCAGACGTCATTCTCTGAAAATGCTCGGCATGATTTGGAAATTATTTCCAAGGCAGTGCAGGAACTCCTGGAGCTTACAACCGACGCTTTCAGAACAGGCAACCTTTCACTTGCCGGTTCAGTCGAACCTCTGAGAAAAGTCGTAAATATCCTGATACTGACTGCAAAAAGAAAACATATCGCCCGTCTGCAGGAGGGAAAATGTACTATAGAACTGGGATTTGCTCTCAACGATGCTCTCACAAGCTTCGACAGAGCTGCCGGCCACTGCTCAAATATTGCCGTTGCAGTAATCGAGGCTCATAACGGTACGTTCGATACCCATGAATATCTCCACGCTGTAAAATCTCAGAATAATGAGCATTATCTTAAAAAGTTGGAGGAATATGAAGCTAAATTCTCTATTCCCGTATAACATGAAAAGAATAAGGACTGCTGCACTATATCAGTTGCAGCAGTCCTTTCTGTCTGTCCAAAAACCCCGATTTCGTTGTCTGAAATCGGGGTTAAAATTTCAATCAAAGAACAATCAAGCAGG
>CALXBL010000008.1 GCA_944386525.1 uncultured Ruminococcus sp.
CAGGATGTGGTATGATAATAAAGCATTTGAAATCCGCCTGGTAAAACCAGGTGAGTGTAATGCCATTAACGACATTAAATCAGACAATCCGCTGGCGGATAAGCATAGGTTTGCTTTGAGCAGGGAATTGACCGACCTGCACGTGAATGAATGTCTGAAAATCAGGAGGAAAGAAAAATGGATGCATTAAAAATGATCAGCGAGTCAAGCATGAAGAAGGAAACCCCCGTTATCTGTGTAGGTGACACTGTAAAGGTTCACGTAAGAATCAAGGAAGGCGACAAGAGCCGTATCCAGATGTTTGAAGGCACAGTTATTGCTAAGAAACACGGTGGTATCAGCGAAACCTTCACAGTTCGCCGTCTGTCTCACGGCTGCGGTATAGAGCGTGTATTCCCGCTCCACTCTCCAGTAGTTGAGAAGGTAGATGTCATCAGAAGCGGTAAGGTACGCAGAGCTAAGCTGTACTATCTTCGTGACCGTGTAGGTAAGGCTGCAAAGGTTAAGGAAGCTATTCGCTAATCACGAAAGGTCAGGCGGAGGCGAGGACAGAGGTCTGCGCTTCCGGCGATCCTGACACCATGAGTAAAAAGGGGACATTATGTCCTTTTTTTATTATATTTACAATGTTGTTTTATATAGCAAGTGCATGAAAAGAGGTACATATGGAAAACGTAAAAAATACTGTACAGAATATGAATGAAAAGAAGAAAGGTTCATTCCTCAGCGACTTTTTGGATATAATGGAGGCAGTGTTCATTTCTGTCTTTGCAGTTGTTCTGTTTTTCGCATATGTGGCACGCCCTGTTACTGTTGAAGGACGCTCTATGGAATCAACACTTCACGACCAGGACAGGCTTTTTATGTCAGATCTCTTCTACACTCCGGACTACGGTGATATAGTTGTAGTCGACAACAGCAGTTCCTGGACATATGATGCTTCGGGAAATCTTGTTGAGGGCGATGGTATAGCCGATGACAAGAAGCTTATAAAGCGTGTTATAGCTGTTGGCGGAGATGAAATTGATATTGATTTTACGACCGGCGAAGTACGCGTGAATGGAGAGCTGAGAAACGAAACATATATTAAGAACCCAACGACTACTAATTACGGTGCATTCGCATATCCGCTTATCGTACCTGATGGATATTTATTTGTGATGGGTGATAATCGCCAGAACTCTACCGACAGCCGCTCTGCTGCGGTGGGATTTGTGTCTGAAGAACAGGTTCTGGGCAAGGCATTGTTCCGGTTCTATCCGATTTCCGACTTCGGAAGCATTTACGACTGAGAGGCACTGAAAGGAGAGATGGAATGTCTGAGCTGACAATAGGAAATATACAGTGGTTTCCTGGTCATATGACCAAAACACGGAGAATGATCGTTGCCAATCTGTCTCTCGTTGACGCAGTGGTTGAGATACTGGACGCTCGCATCCCGGAGAGCAGCCGCAATCCTGAAATGGATCGTATGATTGGCAATAAGCCAAGGCTTTTTCTTATGAATAAGGCTGATATGGCCGACCCTGTTATGACTGATAAATGGATATCCCACTATAGAAAGATGGGAATACCAACTATACCAGTTGACTGCAAAAGCGGCAAGGGAGTTAAAAATTTCAAAGGTGCAATAGAGCAGCTTCTCCACGAACTGCTTGAAAGAAGAAAAAATGCCGGAATGTCAGGCGCCCCCATACGTCTTATGATAGTAGGCATACCCAATGTGGGCAAGTCCTCGTTTATAAACAGAATGGCACAGTCCAAACGTGCAAAAGTTGAGGACAGACCAGGTGTTACAAGAACAAAGCAGTGGGTAAAGATAGGCAGTAACATGGAGCTGCTTGATATGCCCGGAGTTCTGTGGCCAAAATTCGATGACCAGGAAGTTGCAAAGAGATTAGCGTTCACCGGCGCTATAAATGATGATGTTGTTGATATTGAGACTCTTGCAATGATGCTGTTGGAGTTTCTGGCAAAGACCTACCCCGAGGCTCTTGAAAAACGCTATAATATGACGGAGTTTACTGATATGGGAGGAGTTGAACTGCTGGAGACTATGGGAAGAAAAAGAGGTATGCTTATATCAGGTGGAGAAATCAACACCGAACGTGCTGCTATTACTTTTATAGATGAATACCGCAGCGGTAAACTTGGCAGAATGACTCTGGAATCACCGGAGGAACAGGCTGATGGCTAAGACTGATGCTGTTAAAAAGACGACCGAGGAACTATACGCTTTCGACAACAATAAAAGGCTGAGCTATCCGGTGGTGTGCGGTGTGGATGAGGCTGGCAGAGGTCCTCTTGCAGGAGATGTCTATGCGGCGGCAGTCATACTTGACCCGTCTGATCCCATTGATGGCATCAATGACAGTAAGAAACTTTCGGAGAAAAAGCGTGAGCTTCTTTTTGAGGAGATATGTCAGAAGGCTAAGGCTTATTGTATAGCGACGGCAACTGTTGCTGAAATAGAGAACGTAAATATCCTGAACGCTGCTATGCTTGCCATGACAAGGGCAGTGGAGGGACTGAGTGAAATTCCTGACTATGTGTTGGTGGACGGAAACAGACTTCCAAAGCTCAGCGTTTCGGCAGAAGCTGTTATAAAGGGCGATGCAAATTCAGCAAGCATTGCAGCAGCGTCTATACTTGCCAAGGTCGCAAGGGACAGAGAACTCCGTAAACTCGACAAGATGTACCCGGAGTATGGCTTTTCAAAGCATAAGGGGTATGGTACAAAGGCTCACTATGCGGCTATTCTTGAATATGGTCCGAGTCCTGTTCATAGAATGTCGTTTCTCAAAAAACTGTATAAAAATGAGCAGAGCAAATGAAACTGGCAGGCGTGGAGAGCAGGCGGTAAGAGAGTTTCTTGAATCAAAGGGCGCAGCCATACTTGAACAGAATTACCGTATCTACGGCGGAGAAATAGATATTATCGCAGTTATCGACGATATTATTGCTTTTGTGGAAGTAAAGACCAGAAAGCCTGAGGCAGCAGTTTCCGGATTCGAGGCGGTTACTCCGAAAAAACAGAAGTTTATTATGCGTACTGCAATGCAGTATTGTAATGAGCATATAATCGACCTTCAGCCACGCTTTGATGTGGCAGAGGTCTGTATGACTGGCGGGCGTGTTCTTGACATTGATTATCTGGAAAACGCCTTTGATATGTCAGGCAGTGATTCTATATTTTAGGCGTCAAGCCGATAAAAAAGGGTGGTATTATGTATTACAAAAGTACACGTGACAGCAGTCTGCGCATAGATAGTGCTGTTGCAATTTCCAAGGGTATTTCTGAGGAAGGCGGATTATTTGTACCGGAGTCGATCCCGGCGATCACTATGGACGAGCTGAAAAAGCTGGCTGACATGAATTATGCTCAGCGCGCAGCAGCTGTGTTTTCTAAATATCTGACAGATTTTACTGAGGCAGAGTTGGTGTACTGCACAGAAAACGCATACTCTGTAAAGAATTTCGAGACCGAAAATATTGCAGAGATCGCACATCTTTTTGATGGTACATATATGCTTGAATTGTGGCATGGTCCGACCTGTGCATTTAAGGACATGGCTCTTCAGATACTGCCTTACTTTCTGACAACATCTGTTAAGAAGCTGAATCTGGATTACAAGATCGTTATTTTGGTTGCTACATCAGGTGATACCGGCAAGGCTGCGCTTGAGGGCTTTAAGGACGTTCCCGGAACCCAGATAATGGTATTTTATCCTGAGGAAGGCGTAAGCGATATGCAGAAGCGTCAGATGGTAACTCAGGAAGGCGAAAATGTAACTGTATGCGCTGTAAAGGGCAACTTCGATGACTGCCAGAGCGGCGTTAAGACTATCTTTACTGATAATGATGTTATAGATACTCTGGAAAAGGACGGAATACGTTTCTCCAGCGCAAATTCCATTAACTGGGGCAGACTTGTACCTCAGGTTGTATACTATGTATCCTCGTATGTTACAATGGCGTCCCAGGGCGAGATTAAATGGGGCGAGAAGATCAATATCGTAGTTCCCACAGGTAACTTTGGCAATATTCTTGCTGCATATTACGCAAAGATGATGGGTGTGCCGATCGGAAAGCTTATCTGTGCGTCTAATGTAAATAAGGTCCTCACAGACTTTATCCGCACAGGCGTTTATGACAGAAACCGTGAATTCTATGCAACCACATCTCCGTCAATGGATATCCTCATTTCCAGCAATCTGGAAAGATTGCTCTATCTTTTGTCCGGCGAGAACGATGCTCAGATTCGTGAGTGGTTTGGTGAACTTGCATCAGAGGGCAGATATGAAGTTTCCGATGATATCAAGGCTGCAATGAGCGAGCTGTTCTACGGCGGATATTGTGATGATGCTGCTACAAAGGAAACTATCAGAAATATTTATAAAACATACGGCTACACCTGCGATACTCACACAGCAGTAGCGGTCAAGGTTTATCAGGATTACAAGTCTGAGACTGGTGATACTACAAAGACTCTTATTGCCTCAACAGCAAGCCCATATAAATTCAGCAGCAGCGTTCTCAGCGCACTTGACGAGAGCCGTACTTCTGATGATGAATATGCTATGGTTGACGCTTTGGCTGAAATGTCGGGTATGCCTGTTCCTGCCTCTCTTGCAGAACTGAAAACTAAGGAGCGGCGTTTCAATGGAAGCATTGACAAAACTGATATGAAGACTTTTGTTCTGCATGAACTGGGTCTTAACTGAGTTTTATGAGTTTATATGCAATAGGCGATCTTCACCTGTCGCTGGGGGTTCCAAGCAAGCCTATGGATATCTTCGGCGGCTGGAAAGACTACCAGCAGCTTATTGAGCAGAACTGGCTTGAAAACGTGACTTCCGAAGATACTGTTGTGCTTGCGGGAGATTTGTCGTGGGGCATGAGTCTTGAACAGACAGACGCAGACTTTGCCTTTGTTCACCGCTTGCCCGGCAGGAAGATAATCCTGAAAGGAAACCACGACTATTGGTGGAATTCGCTTAAAAAGATGGAGAATTTCTTTAATGAAAAGGGTTACGACAGCCTGCATATTCTCCATAACAATCACTACGCATATGATCAGTATGGAATATGCGGCACAAGAGGATGGGTAAATATGCCAGGTGAGGCGGCAGATGCTAAAGTCCTTGCACGTGAGGTGCAGCGTTTGGAGGTCTCTATTCAGTCGGCTGTAAAGGCAGGACTTACTCCCATAGTTTTTCTCCACTATCCGCCTATCTATGGTAATTCATATAATTACGATATACTCGAGGTGCTTCATAAGTATAAGATAGAAAGGTGCTGTTACGGTCATGTCCACGGAAAAGGTCATAACTACGCCTTTCAGGGAACTTATGAGGAGACAAAACTGGAAATGATAAGTAGTGATTATCTATATTTTATTCCCAAAAAAATTATTTGATTTATGCTAAAGGGAGAAGTGCGAAAATACACTGGTAAAATGGAATAAGTTATGGTATAATAAAAAAGCGTGCATTGAAGCAATCTTGCGCACTCGGCGAGATGCGCTGGAAGAATGCGTGAGTTAAAAATAATTGGAGGAAATCAACATGATTCTTAAGTCAAATGAAAAAACTGACATCAATATGTCCGAGCTGACCGTAGAGATCGACGCAGCGTCTTTCGAAAAGGCTGTAGAGGCAGCTTACCAGCAGGAAAAGAAGAATATCTCTCTGCCTGGATTCCGTAAGGGCAAGGTTCCGAGAAAGATGTGTGAACGCACATTCGGCGAGAATGTATTCTATGAGCAGGCTATAAATATGGTGCTGAATACAGAAATGTATGATGTTATCGTTGAATCAGGTCTTGATCTGGTAGACACTCCCAAGGTTGAACTGATCAGCTGCGATAAGGAAAACGGCGCAGTTCTGAAGCTCACTTGTGTAACTAAGCCTGTTATCAGTATTGCTGACTACAAGGGCATTGCAGCTCCCAAGTCAGTGCGTGAGGTAACTGATGAGGACGTTGATGGTCAGATCAAAACTATGCAGCAGAGAAATGCAAGGATTGTATCCGTAGATGACAGAGCTGCTGAAATGGGCGATGAAGTAAAGCTTAATTTTGAAGGATTCTTTGGTGAAGATGCATTTGAAGGCGGCAAGGGCGAAGACTTCCAGCTGAAGCTTGGCAGTGGTCAGTTTATTCCTGGCTTTGAGGAGCAGGTTGCTGGTCACAATATTGGCGAGGATTTCGACGTTGTTGTAACATTCCCTGAGAATTATCAGATGACTGACTATGCAGGTAAGGAAGCTACATTCAAGTGCAGGATTAATGCGATCACCTGTGAAGAACTGCCTGAGCTTGATGACGAGTTTGTAAAGGATACTTCTGATTTCGATACAGTTGATGAGCTGAAGGCTGATATCAGGAAGAAGCTTGAGGAAACTGCTGAAAATCAGGCAAAGGCTGCTTTTGAGAACGCTGTTATTGACGCTCTCATTGCAAAGGTTCAGGATCCGATTCCGCACTGTATGTTTGAGCACAGAGCAGACTCTCTGATGAATAACTTTGCTGCACAGCTTAAGCAGAATGGTCTGGATATGGATACTTATCTCCAGTATACAGGTATGGACGCTGATTCACTGAAGGCTACATATCTTGAAAGAGCTGAGAATGAGGTAAAGCTACGTCTTGCTCTTGAAAAGGTCGCTGAGCTTGAAAATATTGCTGTTACAGACGAGGAACTGGATGCCGAGCTGACAAAGATCGCTGAGGACAACAAGCTTACTCTTGATGATGTAAAGGCTCGTATTCCTATGGATGACTTCAAGATTGATATGCTGGTAACAAAGGCAATGGATCTTGTGAAGGAAACAGCAGTAGTTGACAACTCCGCATCTGAAGAAACAGCAGCTGAATAAGTTATGACCAATTAGCAGCCAGGGGCGGACATCTGTCCGCCCTGCTGTAGTATAGGAGCAAAGGTAAAAATCAGATGAATCCGATTGAATTATGTCGAAAAGAAAGGACGATGAACATGAATAGTTTTATACCGTACGTTGTAGAGCAGTCCGGAAGAGGTGAGCGTTCATATGATATTTTCTCACGTCTGCTGAACGACCGTATTGTTATGCTTTGCGATCAGGTGACAGATGCCTCTGCAAGTGTTGTAATTGCACAGCTGCTGTATCTGGAGAGCCAGGATTCTGAAAAGGATATTTCTCTCTATATCAACAGTCCAGGCGGTTCATGCACCGCAGGTATGGCAATTTATGATACTATGCAGTATATCAAGTGTGATGTTTCAACTATATGTATAGGTATGGCAGCGTCTATGGGTGCATTTTTGCTTTCGTCTGGTGCTAAGGGTAAGCGTATTGCCCTGCCGAACAGTGAGATCATGATTCACCAGCCTCTTATCTCCGGTGGACTTTCCGGTCAGTGTACTGATATTAAGATTCATTCTGACCATCTGTTAAGGACGCGCCTGCGTCTCAATGAGATACTTGCTGCAAATACAGGCAAGTCTATTGAGCAGATAGCGATCGATACAGAGCGTGATAATTATATGTATGCAGATCAGGCTCTTGAATACGGTCTTATTGATAAGGTCATCACCAACAGATAAGGAGCAGTTATGTCGGATCAGTTATTGAAAACGTGTAATTTCTGCGGCAAGGCGGAAAATATCGTTACAAGTATGTTTTCTGCTGGTGATGTGCATATATGTGACAAGTGTGTATGCTACTGTTACGAAATGCTCAACAGCAATGGTCTTGTTACGGATATACGTCCAAGAAAGAAATCCAATCATAAAAGTATAAAGGAGATAAAGCTCCTGAAGCCGGCAGAGATTAAAAAGGTGCTTGATGAATACGTTATCGGACAGGACGATGCAAAGATGTCGCTGTCTGTAGCAGTATATAACCACTATAAGCGAATACTCAGTCAGGACGATGGCGAAGATGTTGAACTCCAGAAGAGCAATGTTCTGCTGCTTGGACCTACAGGAGTTGGAAAAACATTTCTTGCCCAGACCCTTGCAAAGACTCTGGATGTGCCCTTTGCAATAGCAGATGCCACAACAATAACCGAGGCAGGATATGTAGGCGACGACGTTGAAAATGTACTCGTGAGACTTCTCCAGGCAGCCGATTTCGACGTTGATGCTGCTGAGCGAGGCATTATATATATCGACGAGATTGACAAGATAGCCAGGAAATCAGAGAATACATCACTTACCCGTGATGTAAGCGGCGAAGGAGTACAGCAGGCTCTGCTGAAGATAATCGAGGGCACTGTTTCAAATGTGCCTCCTCAGGGCGGCAGAAAGCATCCCAACCAGGAGTGTATTCAGGTAAATACCAAGAATATCTTGTTTATTTGCGGCGGTGCGTTTGACGGATTGGAGAAACTTATCCAAAAGCGTATGACTCCATCTTCCCTTGGATTTGGAGCTGATATATCGCAAAAGCGCTCCGAACAGGCAAATATTTTCCGAAACATTATCCCACAGGATCTTGTTAAATTCGGTATCGTGCCGGAATTGGTGGGCAGACTACCGGTCATTACAACTCTTGATGATCTTGATGAAGCTGCACTTGTGCGTATCCTCACAGAGCCGAAGAACGCTCTTGTTAAGCAGTATCAGAAGCTTTTTGGATACGACAATATTGAGCTTGTGATTGAGAACGAGGCTCTCATTAAGATTGCAGAAAAGGCTATTAAGCGCAAGACAGGTGCAAGAGGTCTGAGAGGTATCATTGAAGATATCCTTATGGAGACTATGTTCAGTGTTCCATCTCTTGAAAATGCAAAGAAGGTGGTTGTTAATGTTGACTGTATCGAAAATAAAACAGCACCTTTGGTATATGATGGAGCAGGTTTATTGATCTAAACAAACATAATAACAGCGGATGGTCTGAATGAGTATGACCGTCCGCTTTTTGATTATATATAGGCAGCAAACATGATATGTACTGTTGACATTTTGTGAAATGTATGATATAATTTATTATGATAAAATACAAAAATATCAGGAGGAATATCCATGAAAAAACCAAAGGTAAAGACTATAGTAATTGTGTCAATAACAGTTTTGTTAGCTCTTATTCTGGCAATAAGTTCGGTGACAATAGTTCCTGCCGGCAATTCCGGCGTTGTTGTAACATTGGGTAAGGTAGATGACAAGGCTCTTGATAATGGTCTTCATTTCAAGCTGCCCTTTGTTCAGTCGGTAGTTATGATGAATAATAAGATCCAGAAGTGTGAAGTGGAGTCGAACAGTGTATCCAAGGATCTTCAGACAGTTTCAAGCGCTGTTGCAGTAAACTTTCATATAACAATTGATGCAGCAGCCGATATCTACCGTACTATCGGTGTACAGTATCAGGATACTGTGCTCCAGCCTGCGATCCAGGAGGCTGTAAAATCAGTGTCTGCTCAGTATACAGCAGAAGAGCTCATAACAAAACGTACTGCTGTAGGTGATGAGATTGCTTATGCGCTTACTGAGAAGGTATCTGATTATGGCATAATCATTGATAAATTCAATATTGTCAACTTTGAATTTTCCGAGGAATTCAATATGGCTATTGAGCAGAAACAGGTAG
The DNA here is from genome assembly GCA_944386525.1 of uncultured Ruminococcus sp. Classification (GTDB taxonomy): domain Bacteria; phylum Bacillota; class Clostridia; order Oscillospirales; family Ruminococcaceae; genus Ruminococcus_C. The sequence goes on from CALXBL010000008.1 coordinate 9,570, forward strand.
CTGAGCAGAACTACCTAAAGGCTCAGACTGAAAAGGAACAGCAGATCATGGAGGCTGAAGCTGACGCTAAGAAGCAGATAATCGCAGCGGAGGCAGAGGCAGAGGCAACACTCAAAAGAGCAGAGGCAGAAGCTGAAGCTAATGAAAAGATAAATGCGTCTCTGAATGGAAATGTTCTTACATATCAGCAGATTCAGAAGTGGGACGGAAAGTATCCTAATGTTGTAGCGTCTGACTCATCAGTCCTTATAGATGTGCCGATGGAAGATAACACCACTCAGACGTCAGGAACTGAATAATGTATAGTAAAAAGCACGGTGCAAATACCGTGCTTTTGTGTTATTGATGTTCTTTTTCGTCCATAGCCTTACGGAATCTCCGCATCATAGCACCAATAGTAACGCTTATTCCTGCAATTGTCTCTTCAGTCGTAATTGAATCGTTGTTTTGAGCTGAATTCTTGTTATAGTGTTTCTGGAAGATATTCATTACGCCAAGCGTAGCATATTTTCTGACAGCAGGGTCAAGAGTCATAAGATCATCAGATACATCCTGGACATATCTGGAAATACGTCCTTGTTGTGTGAGAGGACGAAAGTTTCCCTCGGGAGTAAGTATAGATTCGAGCTGATGCGGATTTCCGAAAGACTCAAACCAGAAAGTCTGGTTTTCGGGGGCAAGTCTGTTTCCAAGGACATTTACAAAGTCGTTATCGGCAGAAAGACTGTAGATTTTTTGCCGACGGTGCTGAAAATCCTCGTGATATTTTTTTTTCATGGAATCAATTGCCTCAGGAGAAAATCCCTGACCGTCGAAGCTGTAGCAGACATTTGCCAGATCTGAATGTATAGTTATAAACTGAGCTTTATTGCCACCCTTGGAGTGACCAGTAAGGATAATGCGGTTTGATTCGTTCCATCTGTTTACGGCAACAGTTTCATTGAACCAGTTAAGAGCATCAACCTGTTGGTTTGTGGAGTGATCCGCTTGTACTATGCTGTATTTGGAAGGAAGTCCGCCAATACTATAGTCTATGTATGTATTCTCGTCAGGAATGCCTGACAGTCCTTCGCCGTTGTCGATCCACTCGCTGCTGCCGGTACCGTTAAAGGCAACAATGATGTCTCCGTCTGGCTTTACAAAAACGCAGGCAGTAAGACCAGTTTCAGACAGAGTAAGCGTCTTAATAGTAAATCTGCTGAGAATGGGACTAAAATCCACAGCATTGCGCAATATATTGAGGCGAACTATATCCTTTATTTTCCAACGCTGAATGAGTTCATTTTTAAGACAGTAGTCAAGATTTGCAACTATTGTTTTCAGAGTATCCCCGTCATGTGGCGTGCATTTGTGTGCAAGGTAAAGATAAAGGTTGCAGATGGCAGCATATCTTGCCTCCTCTGGAATTATATTGTTCATATGGATCTCCATTCATTGTTTTGAATATGTATATGCAAAAACATCTGTAATTATAATATAACATTTTTCTCTGAATTCGTCAACTGATTTGGATAATATTAGTTGTATTATAGATTATCTCATAATTTTAATAAGTATATTGACATATAATCGTTTGTTTGATAAAATATTATGTGGATTATGGGAAATGTTATTGCTGCAGTATATGGCTGTGCTGGTTTAGGGGGGATTAATAGTGAGAAAAAATATTTGTATGCTTTTTTGTGTGAGTGCGGCGTGTATCTTGTCTACAGGCTGCAATGATATCGCCAATGACGAAACTGTGGAGGTTTTTGTTGAATATCAGCTTCAGACAACGACTGCGACTACAACTTCAAGTACAACGCCCGCAACGACCACAACAACTACAACTACAACAACTACAACAACTACAACAACGACCACGACCACAACCACAACAACAGAGGATCTTTGCAGACCATTTATCGACATGGATGCCAAAATTGACCCTGACAAGCCTATGGTGTGTCTTACCTTCGACGACGGTCCAAGCGAACGCACAAGGGCTATCCTTGACTGTCTTGAGGAGTATGATTCACGAGCAACGTTTTTTGTGGTTGGGCGCAATATAAACGAATACAGCGGCGAGATAGTTAAACGTGCCGTTGATATAGGCTGCGAGATAGGCAGTCATACGTATAATCACGTTGACCTTTCAAATGTTTCCAAGGAGATTATTGAAAAGGAAATTCACGACACCGACGAGAAGATATTTGAACAAATTGGACGTTATCCATATTGGTTTCGTCCGCCCTATGGTGCATTTGATAACGAAAGCCGTATGCTCATTGATAAGCCACAGGCGTTTTGGTCTATCGACACTCTTGACTGGTCCACCAGAAATACATATTCTACAGTAAGCATTATCCTCAACAATGTTGAAGACGGTGATATTATACTTATGCACGATCTCTACGATGCCACCGTGGCTGCAGCTCTTGAAGTTATACCACAGCTTATTGATATGGACTATCAGCTTGTAACTATGAGCGAGATGGCATATTACCGTGACTTTGTGCCTGAAAGCGGTATGCTTGTAATCAATATGCATCCTGATGGTGTAAAATATTATCCTGCACCCGCAATTTCCACAGTAAGCATTTCAGCTGAAGCCACCAATACAACATATACTGAAACAACGACAGTATATGAAAATAAAACAGAAAACTGATATGAAAAAGCACATCTGCTTGTATAATGCGGATGTGTTTTTGCTTTGAAAATCAATGTGTTTATTCATTGCAATACAGGAAAAGATGTGTTATAATGGTTAGGTAAACTACTCAGATTGGAATGAATATGATGAAACGACTTGCAGTAGGGATACTTGCCCATGTAGATTCAGGGAAAACGACCCTTTCCGAGGCAATGCTCTATCAGTGCGGTGCGATACGCCGTATCGGACGTGTTGATAATGGAGATACATTTCTTGACACCCACTCTCTGGAGCGACAGAGAGGTATAACGATTTTCTCAAAGCAGGCCATGCTCAGACTTAAGCAGACTGAGATAGCTCTTCTTGATACCCCAGGGCATGTGGACTTTTCAGCTGAAATGGAGAGAACTCTACAGGTTATAGACGCCGCTATTCTTGTTATAAGCGGTATTGATGGAGTACAGAGCCACACGGAGACTTTGTGGAATCTCCTTGAAAGGTATAATATACCGGTATTTATATTTATAAACAAAATGGATATTACCGGAACTGACAGGAACAAGCTGCTTACAGATCTGAAAGAACGTCTTAGTAACTCATGTACGGATTTTACCAATATAAATGATGAACTTTTTTACGAGCAGACTGCCCTTTGCGATGAGGAATTGCTGGACATTTTTCTTGAAAACGGAACTCTTGCAACAGATGAATTGAAAAATGCAGTTTCAAAGAGGCGAGTATTTCCATGTTATTTTGGTTCTGCACGAAAGAATGAAGGGGTGTCTGAGCTGCTTGATGGATTGGAATTATTTGCAGGTGAGCCGGAATACTCAGATGGATTTAGTGCCCGTGTTTTTAAGATTTCTGCCGATGAGCAGGATAAAAGACTCACATGGATGAAGATCACTGGAGGAAGTCTTAAAGTGCGTGAGCCTTTGAGCTACACTTCTTCTGACGGAAGACTCATCACTGAAAAGGTAAGTCAGCTAAGAGTATACTCTGGCAACAAGTACCGCAGTATCGACAAGGCGGAGACGGGCTGCATATGTACTGCTCTTGGACTTAGTCAGACTCAGTGCGGCATGGGTCTTGGAGCTGCAGAGGTCTCAATATCACCTCAGCTTCAGCCTGTAATGACATACCGTATGCTCCTTCCGGATGATATTGATCCAGTGAAGGCTCTTGAGAAGCTTCGTCGTCTTGAGGAGGAAGACCCACAACTCCATATAGTCTGGAACAGCCGGCTTTCGGAGATACACGTTCAGCTTATGGGTGCAGTTCAGCTTGAGATTCTTACAGGTATCATTTATGACAGATTCGGCATAAGTGTCCGGTTTGATAAGGGAAGTATTGCTTACAAGGAGACTATCGCCGCTCCGGTAGAGGGCATTGGTCATTATGAGCCCCTCCGTCACTATGCAGAGACTCATATTTTAATGGAGCCTTTGTCGCGCGGAAGCGGACTTGAATTTTGCACCGACTGTCGTGAGGAGATACTCGACAAAAATTGGCAGCGGCTTATCCTTACGCACTTGCAGGAAAAGGTACACCTTGGTGTGCTTACCGGTTCGCCTGTTACAGACATAAGATTTACGCTTGTATCCGGCAAGGCACATATTAAGCATACTGAGGGCGGTGACTTCCGGCAAGCAACCTATAGAGCTGTAAGACAGGGACTTCGTATGTCAGAAAGCGTTCTTCTTGAGCCGTGGTACTCATTCAGACTGGAAGTGCCGGCGGAGCAGACAGGCCGAGCTATGACTGATCTTCAGCGTATAGCAGCAGATTTTACCGGACCTGAGCCTGTGGGGGATATGTCCGTTCTCACAGGAAGATGTCCTGTGGCAGCTATGCAGGAATATATATCTGAGGTGACAGCCTACACCCAGGGACGAGGCAGACTTAGCTGTATGCCTGATGGATATGATATGTGCAGCAATGCAGATGAAGTTATAGCTGCCATAGGTTACGACTGCGATGGCGATTTGGAGAATACGGCGGATTCAGTTTTCTGCTCTCATGGTGCGGGATATCTTGTGAAATGGAATGAAGTGCCGAAGTATATGCATCTGCCATATCGCCGGGAGCTTTATAAGCAAGAGGAAACTGAGACGGAGTACGCACCACAGACCGGATTGCGTTCAGTCTACAGCGGAAGCCTTGCTGAGGATAAGGAGCTTATGGCGATATTTGAGCGAACCTACGGCAAGATACAGCGTGACGAGAGAAGTGCGCTCCACACTCAACGGGAGCCTTTGCCGGATTATTCGGATATAGCTCCTCAGAAAGTTGGCAAGGAATACCTGCTGGTAGATGGCTATAATATAATCTTTGCATGGGATGAGCTTAAAAAGATAGCCGATCAAAGCCTTGAAGCTGCACGTCATGCCTTAATCGAGATGATGATAAATTATCAGGGTGTAAGGCGCAGTGAGATAATAGTTGTGTTTGATGCTTATCGTGTAAAGGGAAATCCAGGCTCTTCCGAAAAAAGGGGAAATATCCACATTGTGTATACTAAAGAGGCAGAAACAGCCGACGCCTACATTGAAAGAACTACTCATGAGCTTAGCCGTGATTATCATGTGAAGGTTGCAACATCTGATAGATTGGAGCAGATAATTATCCTTGGCAATGGTGCATATCGTATGTCTGCGTCTGAATTTTATGAGGAGGTTCGCTTTGCCTGTAAGGAGATACAGGAATTTATTGAAATGTCAAATCTTAAATCAGCTCACATAGGAGCAGGAGGAATAAAAAATGAAGAAAGAAATATGCAAAAAAATCAGTGATATGATGGATTCATGCGACAAGGTGCGTGATGCTGGTCTTACAGCGCCTGATGACATTGAGCAGTTTACTAATATATCATATGGCAGTGATGAGAAGTGGAATTTGCTTGATGTTTATCGTCCAAAAGCTATGAAATCAGACAGTCTGCCGGTGATATTCAGCGTGCACGGAGGAGGTTGGGTTTATGGCGACAAGGAGCTATACAGGTATTACTGTATGGAACTTGCAAGCTTTGGATTCGTGGTGGTAAATTTCAGCTATCGTCTTTCGCCGGATATTGTGTATCCTGAACATCTTCAGGATGTCAATGCTGCAATGCGCTGGACTGCCGCTCGCATTTCAGAATATGGAGGAGACATGGATAAACTCTTTCTGATAGGTGATTCAGCAGGAGGTCAGATGGCAGCTATGTATGCCTGTGCCCTTTCAAATCATGTGTGCCGTGAGAGACTGAGGCTTGATACTCCGGATGTTAAGTTGAGAGGAATTGCTCTCAATTGTGGCGTGTACGATATTGAAAAGGGAATGCGCAAGGCGGATGAAAGCATGAGCAACGAGGAGAATGAGATCTTAGTACAGAGTATACTTGGCGAAAGCTACGGTGAAAACGAAAAGGAACTCGGTAGACCGTGGCGCTTTGTAACGCCGGATTTCCCAAGAGCATATATAATGAGCTCAAACGGTGATTTTCTTCTTAGCCAGCAGCATCTTATGACAGAAGCTCTTGAGGAGAACGAAGTGCCCTTTGAATACCATGTTTACGGAAGTGAAAAAGAGACATTATATCATGTTTTCCATTGCGATATACGGAGCGAAAGTGCTAAAAAATGCAACGCAGCTGAGTGTGCGTTTTTCAGAAGATGTATTGAGGAGGATATGTAATGGATAAGATCATACTAAAAAAGTCACCTGAGGAATACGGAAAAATAGCAGGAGAGCTTTTTGGTGCGGGATATAATTGCAGTCAGGCAGTATTGCTTACATTTGCCGAGGAGCTTGGCATGAGTTTGGATATGGCAGCAAGGCTTTCCTCATCATTTGGCGGTGGCATGGGCAGACTTCGTGAGGTCTGCGGTGCAGTAAGCGGTATGTTTATGGTAGCTGGTCTTTTCTGTGGATACGACGACCCCAAGGCTTATGCAGAAAAAACAGAGCACTATAAACGCATACAGGAGCTTGCCGGGAGATTCAGGGAACTGAATGGAAGTATAGTCTGTCGTGAACTGCTTGGACTTGAGCAAAAGGGTGCAAGCAGCTATGTTCCTGAAAAGCGTACTGAGGAATATTACAAAAAGCGTCCCTGCCGGGAGCTTGTAGAGATGGCTGCATGCATCGCAGCAGAATATCTTATTGGTATATAGCAAGAGCCTGCGGCTTTGAACGCAGGCTCTTATATTTATTCTATTTTTTATTTTAATAAATAGTCATTGCCTGACGGTACATATCCTCATATACGTTGAAGAACTGTGTAAGATCATACGTCACTACACCTTTAAGAGGGTCGCATACAGTTACAGTGTTTTCGTTGAGGTCATATCCGGTCAGTAGCATACAGTGTTCCAGACTGCACCAATACACTTCTTCGCCATCGGGAGTTGTCCATACTCGTTTTTCGTATACGTCGCTTGTGTTCAGAGTGTTCCATATAACAACAGGACGTCCGCTTGCAACAATAAGGAGTATATCATTTTTAGAGCTGCCGGAAATATTTACAGCTTCCAGATGGCTGTTTTGGTCGTCAAGGAATTCAGAGGCAGCTTTGACTATAACAGGTGAGTAGCAGCCGTAGCCGTTGGCTCTGGGGTCGCCTATGTACTTTTCAAAAAACGTATAATTGGTGCCGTTTTCGAGTACATAGTCAAGGTAGGTATCCACCATTACTTCCTTGTCAACGTTGAATCCATAATAGTTGAGCAGGCAGGTAAGGGATGTTATCTCACATCCGGCAGGAAGCTCAGGCTCCTGCATTAGTGCGGGTACATCAATCTGCCAACTGTCAGGCAGAACGGTTGCAGTAATAAGCGGCTGTTTTGTAGTTACAGCAGGTTCTGTTGCTATGTTTGGCGCAGCAGTTTCAATAGTGTTGTTTGTAGTAATTACGTCGGTATTATTGTTGCTTGAAGTATCGGATTCCAGTCCATTACTGCCACAGCCGATGAGAATTACTGCTGAAATTGCCGCAGCACATATAAGCTTGAATATATTCATGTACAAATCCTTTCTGAAAACAATAATTACTTAATTATAACACGCAGGGGATGTGTTATAAAAGTTTATAAATAATAATAAATTATGAATTTTAATAAGGGGTATTATTGTTCAATTTTGATTGCAATAGATCTGAATCGTCAATATAAATGAAAAATACAGCGTTTGTTTTACAAAATGCTCAAAAAAAGCTTTGCAAGTCAGCAAAGTGATCAATAATACTTGACCTTACAGGTAAAAAAGGGTATAATAATATAGGGTTGCTATGTATTGCAGATAGCGGCTGAATTAATTACGTATTATTTACGGCAGTTTTAAGGCTGCCTGTACTGGAGTAAAGTTATGTCAAAATTCTGGTGTAAAGTATGCGGCGGGACGCTGGAATATAATGATGAGGCTGAGATAGCTGTATGTAGCGTTTGCGGAGCCTCTGGTGTACTGCCGATTCAGCTTGACGACGGATATACAGAGCAGTATGCTCAGTTGGTTCGTCTCAGGCAGAGCGGAGAATATGAACAGGCTGAGACTTTGCTATACAGCCTTATGCAGCAGAATGGTGCTGATCCGATACTGTACTGGAACAGTGTCCTTATTACATATAGGGCGGCTTATTATTCTGATGGTGATTCCTATGGGCTGCTTTGCGGCGACCCGGGAGATGTGAGTGTGCAGGAAAACGAGGATTTTCAGAAGGCCCTTCATTTTGCAAGTCCTGCTCAGTGGGATATTTTTGAAAACGATGGAAGGCTTCTTGAAGAAGCACGTCTTTTGCTTATTGCCCAGTCTCAGGATAAACAGGAAACGAGCAATGAATCGCCCCTTAATAAGGGATTTCTCTTGCTGGAGGACGGAGCATGGGATGCTGCAAGTGCTCAATTCGATCTTGTGCTTGCTGATGAACCTGAAAATGGTCTTGCATACTTTGGCAAGATGATGGCAGAGCTAAAGGTCCACCGTGAAAGTGAGCTTTCACGTGCCGGCGCAAGTCTGGATGAAACTGAAAATTATAAGTATGTCTTGCAGTATGGTAATGATATGCTGCTGGAGCGACTTGAGGAATACAGAGTTACGGATATTCTTTTTCAGGCAACAGAGCGTGGAAAACTTGCAGAGACTATAGACGATTGGAAGCATATAAAAAAGATGCTCATGGATATTCGTGAAAATGAACGTGCAAGTGAGTATCTTTCTCTTTGTGATAAGAAGATACGTGCAATAATGGCTCGTGAGGCTCAGCTTGTTATGGGTTGCCGTGAGGCGGTGAACCTTGGTATTACTACCGAAAATCTTGGAACACGAATGGTCAGAGCAAATTATTACTATGATTTTGATGTGGTCTATTATGATGACGACAAGAAGGAACGGCGAAAACATTCAATAATGCCGAGTCGTGCAGTGACTATAGTGCTACTTTTAGTTGTTCTGGCGATTGTGGTACTGTTGGTGTTGTCTTCATTCATGACAAAGGACAGCGGGACTGATATGTTGTATGATCAGGCTGAGAACGGAGCTGATAATAATAACAATGATAACATCGTTTATGTGACTGGCTCTGTGGGAGAAGATGATGATGTTAGCAGCCGTTTTTGTGCAGCTGGCTCACGTGCTTTTATGCTCAAGGACGATGGCACTGTTGTATGTCTTACTGAAGAACCGGCTGAGATCACATCTGAGGATACACAGGGTGGTGCAAGCTTCTCGGTGAATATAATTCCGTATGAGACTGATTTTAGTACATGGAAAAATATCAGGACGCTTTGTAGTGATCCCGAGGGAGATATACTCTTTGGTGTCAGTGAGAGCGGTATTGTATACTACGATATTTTCTCAGCTTCTACAATGAATTATGAAGACAGATATCGTTCTGTTTCCAGGTGGGTAGGTGTAAGGGAGCTTATTTGGGAAAAATGCGCAAACGGGGTTCCTGTATTGTTTGCTGTCACGAAAGATGGCAGTGTCTATGCTTCGGACGATGCCGTTCAGGAAAGGCTGAAGAAGCTTGATACACTTATTTCAGATGACAACTCTATTAGTGCACTCCAAGCTCAGGAAGGAACGCTATACATCCTTCTGGATGATGACAGTTATATTTCTTTTGATTATTCTGAATAATGATAAAAATGCTGCTGTATTCTTAACTGAATACAGCAGCATTTCATTGCTTAGTAATTATACGGAAGGGTTGAAGTTATATCCGAGAGATAGCATAGCAGAGAAACGAGGTCGTTTGTATCTATAGTATCATCCGCATAGCAGTCTGCGTTATGCAGAGCGGCGGAATTGAAGGTCACCACGCCTGTTATATGCTTGCCTAGATGTACAGCATCTATGAGTGAAACATCTCCGCTGAGATTTATATCTCCGCATAGTCCCTGTACAACATTCACACTGCAGAATAGTATCTTGCCTCTGACAATTGTGTAAACTTTGCATTTACCAACAGAGTGAGTGGAAATAAGTCCATTTTCAGATATAGTAGCCACAGATGAATTTGAAGTTCTCCATTCATAATCCTCTCCATTGGTGTTATACACATTGAGCTGGTAGGGCGATCCTACATAGAGTGTGACATTTGATTTGGAGAGATATGGAGGTTCAGGAGCTTCGGTAAAGGTCATTACAGAGGTTGTGGCAGCAGTAGTGGCAGAAGTTGTAGTTGTAGAAGCAGCGGTTGTAGTAGTTGTGTTAGTTGTAGTATTTGTAGTGGTTGTAGTAGTAGTAGTAGTAGTTGTTGTTGTTGTCTCCGACGTATTGGTGGTCGTTGAAGTTGTCGTTTCCGTAGTTTCTGCAGTAGTAGATGTTGTGGTTGTTTCAGAGGAGACTGTGGTGGCAGTTGTAGTTGTCTCGGAAGAAGTGGCAGTTGTTTCAGAGGTGGTAGTTGTAGTAGTTGTGGAGGCAGTAGTAGTAGTAGTTGTTGTTGTTGTTGTGGGTATTTCCTTGTCGGTTACAATGATTGTAAGGACTTTGGACTGTCCGGGATTCCACGATGCATCATTTATATATGTTTCATCAGAAATTTCGATAGTATATGTACCAACAGGAGTACCTTGCTGCACTACAGCATCGAAGGTGAAAATTGGAAATTCATCTGACTGACCGAGAAACTGGGTCTCCTCCGAACCGGAATTCTGCCATATAATGAGGTCGCACTTACCTGGATACTGTTGCCCTGCCTCAAGTTGGGGGTCATAGAACGGGAGAGTACCTGACGCAGTATCTTTCTGATAATTATCCTGACGTATATATGTAAATGTATAATCAGCAGAGCCGTCTTCATTTACAGTAATAGCAGGAGAGATTCTTTCTGATGTAATGATCTTATTATCTCTGTTTTCAGCAGATGTATAAAAAGAAGCGTCGAAGTAAATACCGCCGTTTCCGTCCGAATAAATGATGTTGCCGAAGATCGGGTCAAATGAAACTTCTGTTGTAAGGCTCAGACAATTTGTGTTTCTGTACATCAGAACGCCACGTCGTTCCGTAAGTGTGGCAAGAGCATGGACAGGCAGATTACTTGTAAAAGTACCTCCGCTGTATGTATATGTTACATAATCACTTGTTGTTTGGTTATAGTCTATGGGATTTGTAAAGCGGACAGCATTCCAGTCGGAAGACAGCCATTTGTAGTATGAATATTGTATATAAGGATCTGTCCAGTTTTCCGATACGATATATGCGCTTACCGGAAATGTGTAATCTCCGTTTTCAAGCTGAGATGTAGATATTGTGATAGTATCTGCACGTTCCTCACCAACGCCGAAGTAGAATGAATAATCCGGATGAGTGCCTTCTGCCGTTACTATGGACGATGGCATTATTCCAGATAGGCACAACGTCATGGCTAGGCAAACTGCAAGCCACTTTGTGATAATTGTTTTCATTTATATTTCCTCCTAGTTGTTTTCCTCGCAAATCCTTTTTAATATTGCTTTTAGTAAGCACTTTCTCTTTATAGTAAATATTATACCACTATTAAGTGATTATGTCAATGAATATATCGTAAATATACTACACAAATTCTACAATATGAGTAAATGTATGTTAAAAATACACAAAATGCGGCTGTTCGTTTTTTATTAAAGTTCATTTATAGGTCTTTTAATAAGCTTAAATATATGGTATAATAATAAGACAATACTGCACTTGCGGATATATGGAGGATGAAATGAAAAAACTTTTTTGTTTTTTAGGTGCCTATAAAAAGGAATGTATACTTGGCCCTCTGTTCAAAATGCTGGAGGCTATTTTTGAGCTTTTTGTTCCGCTTGTTGTTGCGTCCATAATCGACACAGGCATTGCAGGCGGTGACAGGGGATATATCATTATGATGTGCCTGCTGATGGCGGCACTGGGAGCAGTAGGTCTTACAAATACACTTTTTGCACAGTATTTTGCAGCAAAGGCGTCTGCCGGATTTGCTGCAAAGATACGCCATGCGCTTTTTGCTCATGTGCAGAAGCTGTCCTACGTTGATACCGACCGCATAGGCAGCAGCACTCTTGTAACTCGCATGACAAGCGATGTAAACCAGATACAGACAGGTACAAACCTTGCAATACGTCTGCTGCTGCGATCGCCTTTTATAGTTTTCGGTGCTATGATAATGGCGTTTACTGTAGATGTAAAGGGAGCGCTTGTTTTTGCAGTGACCATACCGGTGCTGTCGGTAATAGTTTTTGGTATCATGCTTATAACTATACCAATGTTCAGAAAAGTTCAGGGACAGCTTGACCGGGTTACGAGATCCTCCCGTGAAAATTTAAGCGGAGCAAGAGTTATACGTGCATTCAGACAGGAGGAAGCTGAAACGGAGCGTTTTGAACAGGAGGCAGATTCACTTGCCGTTATGCAAAAGGCTGTTGGCAGGATTTCCGCACTTATGAATCCTCTTACCTATGCAGTGATAAATCTTGCAGTTATTGCGCTCATATGGACAGGTGCGCTCCGTGTTGAGGCAGGACTTCTTACACAGGGCGCAGTAGTTGCCTTATACAACTATATGTCCCAGATACTGGTGGAGCTTATAAAGCTTGCAAATCTTATCATAACTCTTACCAAAACTGCTGCCTGCGGAAACAGAATACAGGCAGTGCTGGAAACACCATCATCACAGAAATTTCCTGATGAGGACAACAGGGTCTTAGTTTCAGAACCCGGCAGGATAGTTTTTGATAATGTCACCTTTACCTATGAGGATGCACAGCTTCCTGCTCTTTACGATATTTCGTTTACCGCTGAAAAGGGCGATATTGTCGGAATTATTGGCAGTACCGGTTCAGGCAAGTCCACGCTCGTTAGTCTCATGACCAGATTTTACGATGCTGAAAAGGGCAGCATCTTCGTTGGAGGCTGCGATAATCACAGCTGTCCTAAATCCCAGTTGCGTGATATGTTCGGCATAGTTCCTCAGAAGGCGCAGCTCATGACGGGCAGCATACGCAAAAATCTGCTCTGGGGCAAAGCGGATGCTTCTGATGAGGAGATATATGAAGCGCTCAAAACAGCGCAGGCTCTTGATGTGGTGCATTCAAAGCCGGGCGGTCTTGACGAGAAGATAACAGAGGGCGGAAGAAATCTTTCTGGCGGACAAAAGCAGAGACTCTGCATTGCAAGAGCTCTTGTGCGCAAGCCGGATATCCTTATATTTGACGACAGTGCCTCTGCACTTGACTATAGTACAGAGGCTGCTTTAAGAAAAGCTTTGCGCAGACTTGACTATAAGCCTACGATATTCATAGTATCCCAGCGTACAGCGTCAATTCAGGATGCAGATAAGATAATTGTGCTTGATGAAGGAAGAATTGCAGGTATCGGTACCCATGAGGTACTGCTTTCTGACTGTACCGTATATCAGGAGATATACTATTCCCAAAATCCCGAGGAGGTGAAGTCGAGTGAATGCCAAGGATAATTCACAGCTTAAAACACTTGTGAAGGTGCTCAGGTATATTTCAGGATACCGTATATGGTTTGTGCTGACCATTCTGATGGCAGTAGTCATAGTTGCCCTTACTCTCTGTGTACCCATACTTGTGGGCGAGGCGATAGACAATATAATTGCTCCTGGGAATGTTGCGTTTGATACGATATCAAAGCTCCTTCTTACAGTAGGCATTTCAGTAGGAGTAACATCGCTTGCCCAATGGCTTATGAATATGATAAACAACAAGATAGCCTGCGAGGTCGTGCGTGATATGCGTGAGGACGCATTTAGCAGAGTTCAGAAGCTGCCATTTGATTATCTAGACACACATCCGGCAGGTGAAACAGTGAGCCGCATCATTACAGACACAGATGTCCTGTCGGAGGGATTGTTGCTGGGATTTACCCAGCTTTTCACCGGAGTTCTTACTATAATAGGCACGCTCATATTCATGCTTATGATAAACGGCTGGATAACTCTTGTCGTCGTTGTCATGACGCCGCTCTCGCTCATTGCGGCAAGCTTTATTGCAAAGCGCACATATAATATGTTCCGCAGACAGTCGGAAACGAGAGGCGAACAGACTGCCCTGATAAATGAAGCTGTAAGCGGTCAGCGGGTGCTTCAGGCTTTTGGCCAGGAGGATGAAATAACCGCAGAATTTGATGAAATAAACAGCAGACTTGAAAACTGTTCGCTTAAAGCGTCATTTTTCTCGTCGCTTACAAATCCTGTAACACGTTTTGTAAATGCTCTTGTGTATGCGGCAGTAGCTCTTACGGGGGCTTTGGCGGCGGTTTCTGGAGCTATAACAATAGGCGGACTATCCTGTTTCCTGAGCTATGCTAATCAGTATACAAAGCCTTTTAATGAAATATCTGGTGTAATAGCGGAACTTCAGAATGCCATTGCCTGCGCAGGCAGAGTTCTGGAGCTTATTGAGGCTGAGTCTGAAACTGCCGACAAGGATACGGCTGTATCTGTTGTGCCCGATGGTGACATAGAATTCCGTAATGCAGAATTCTCATACAAAAAGGAAAGGCCTCTTATTGAAAATTGCTGCTTTACCGTAAAACCGGGACAGCGTGCAGCTATTGTTGGAAAGACTGGCTGCGGTAAGACTACCCTTATAAATCTGCTTATGAGATTTTATGATGTTCAGGGCGGAAGTATATCAATGGGCGGCAGCGATATCCGTGATATTACACGTGACGCTCTAAGGACGCATATAGGAATGGTGCTCCAGGAGACATGGCTCAGAAGCGGAACTGTCCGTGAGAATATAGCTATGGCAAAGCCGGATGCCTCGGACGAAGAAGTGATAGCTGCTGCAAAGGCTGCATATGCCCATGGATTTATAAGCAGACTTCCCAAAGGATATGATACTGTTATAGACAGCAGTGATCTTTCCGAAGGACAAAAGCAGCTTTTGTGTATAGCAAGACTTATGCTTGCTCCTCCGCCGGTTTTGATTCTGGATGAAGCAACATCCTCCATTGATACACGAACAGAGATGAGGGTACAGGCTGCATTTGCAAAGCTTATGGAAGGCAGGACAAGCTTTATCGTAGCTCATCGACTTTCAACTATTCAGAATGCAGACCTTATACTTGTAATGGATAATGGCAACATTGCAGAACAGGGAACTCATGAGGAGCTGCTCCGAAAGGGCGGCATTTACGCAGGACTATATAAAGCTATGACAAACTAATAGTAACGGGGACGCTTAAATTCATGCGTCCCCGTTTTTACATATTTACTTTTCTGCCTTGAAGATAATTCCGCAGAATGGCGGCATTTCGATTTCGTATTCGAAGCCGTTTTCAGTTTCAATGCCGGAAATTTGATCTGTGTTTTTCTTGACAGTACCGCTCCATTCCTCCCAGTCACTATGGAGTAGAGGAGTTATCCTTTGATATGGAATGGTAAACCTGAAGTTTTCTGTTGCTACATCTGCAAAATGGAATACTGCGATAATGCTTTCTCCGTCATATCGTCTTTCGAATGCGTAAATGCACTTTTCCTCCTGATGACAGTCTATCCAACGGAAGCCTTCAGGAGTGTAGTCTCCGCCGTATATCGCCTTTTCATTCAGATATATTTTGCAGAGCTTTTCCATGTAATTGCCGAACGAATCGTGGAGAGGATATTTTCTTATGTCATGATCCTGCTCTTGCTCCTCAGTCCATTCACGGAGCTGACCAAATTCACTTCCCATAAACATCAGTTTTTTTCCCGGATGGAGATACATATACATATAGAGTGCACGTGCCTGAGGAAACTTCTGCTCATATTCGCCGTACATCTTCTGTAGTATGGTTGCCTTTCCGTGGACGTTTTCATCGTGGGAAAGCGGAAGAAGATAACGTTCATTGTGATAATACATCATTGAAAAAGTGAGCATATGGTATATGTCAGTACGTGACGATGGGTTAGCACGAAAATAATTGAGAGTATCATTCATCCAGCCCATGTCCCATTTGTAGTCAAACCCAAGACCGCCGAAATCAACGGGACGAGTTACGCCGTCGTAGTCTGAGCTGTCCTCTGCAATAAGCATTGCAGACGGGTGAAGTTGGTGGAGAGTTCTGTTCATGCGTTTCAGGAATCCCAGGCTGTTTATGTTGACGCCTGCATTCTTATCGCCGTACCAATATATTAGACGTGACACAGCGTCCATACGTATGCCATCAAAGTGAAATTCGGTTAGCCAGAAGTTTGCGCATGAGCTCAGAAAGCTGCAAACTTCACCTCTGGAATGATTGAAATTACAGCTGCCCCATTCGCTCTGAGTTGTCTCCTTGTCGGGATATTCGTAGAAATATGTGCCGTCATATTTTGCAAGGCCGTAGCCGTCAACAGCAAAGTGTACCGGAACATAATCCATAATAACGCCTATTCCGCTCTGGTGAAGCATATCCACCATTTTCATAAGACCCTCAGCGTCACCGTAGCGTGAGGTGGGACTGAAAAATCCGGTGTTCTGATATCCCCATGAACAGTCGGCAGGATGCTCGGAAAGCGGCATGAACTCAATATAATTAAAGCCTTGCTTTTTTACGTATTCAATAAGCTTTGGTGCTATCTCTTCATAGCGATACCAACCGTTTTCATCGTTGGAATTTTTCATCCACGAGCCAAGGTGCACCTCGTATATGTTAACAGGCTTGCGGAAGTGATTGCCACGCTCAGCCATCCACTGTGCATCTCCCCAGCTGTACCCTGAAATGTCACGTATAATTGAGGCATTGCCGGGTCTTAGTTCCATGCAAAAACCATATGGGTCGCAGTGGTCGATATAGGGAACGTTTGAATCCTTTATGTAAATGCGGTATTTATACATTTGCCCCGGCTTTGCATCGGGGATGTAGCAGTTGTAGACTCCGCCGTTGGTTTCTAGGTTCATGGGAGTTTCCGACCAATAGGTCGCCTCGCAGATAACAGAAACTCTTTCGGCATTGGGCGCAATGGTACGGAATGTAACACCGCCGCCTGCTTCCGTATGAGCACCAAAATACTTATAGGCGTCGAAAGATTCACCCAGATAAAATTCGTGAAGGTTCATGTAAGATCTCCTTTTACTTCTTTTATTTATGGTGATTATCTATTTTAATTATAATATAACTTCTGATTTATTACAAGCAACAATTTATATTCATGTGTTGATAAAATAGAAAAATGGAGCAAATATTTAAATTTTCAATAAGGTCTTGCAATTTGAGAATAAATGAGTTATAATAAAAAATAGAGTGCATCTGGCACCGCTTATAATTTTCTTTAGGAGGAAATAAAATGTTAGTATCTGCAAAGGAAATGATGGAAAAGGCTCGTGACGGCAAGTATGCTGTTGGCCAGTTCAACATCAACAATCTGGAATGGACAAAGGCTATCCTGAATACAGCACAGAAGCTGGAATCTCCGGTAATTCTGGGTGTATCTGCCGGTGCAGGCAAGTATATGACCGGCTTTAAGACAGTAGCAGCGATGGTAAAGGCTATGGATGAGACACTGGGCATCACAGTGCCTGTAGCTCTGCACCTCGACCACGGCACATATGATCAGTGCTACGACTGCATCAAGGCTGGATTTACATCTATCATGTTCGACGGCTCACATTTCCCAATTGAGGAAAACATCGCAAAGACAAAGGAACTGGTAGCAGTTGCTCACAAGCTGGGTCTGTCCATCGAGGCTGAGGTAGGTTCTATCGGCGGCGAAGAAGACGGCGTTATCGGCAAGGGCGAGTGTGCAGATCCTCAGGAGTGCAAGACAATTGCAGATTTGGGTGTAGATATTCTGGCTGCTGGTATCGGCAATATCCACGGTGTATATCCTGATAACTGGGAAGGTCTGTCTTTTGAGACTCTGGCAGCTATCAAGGAAGCAGTAGGCGATATGCCTCTGGTACTCCATGGTGGTACTGGTATTCCGGACGAGCAGATCCTTAAGGCTATTTCTCTGGGCGTTGCAAAGATCAACGTAAATACAGAGTGCCAGCTGGTATTTGCTGAGGCTACAAGAAAGTATATTGAAGAGGGCAAGGATCTGGTAAAGAAGGGCTTCGACCCAAGAAAGCTGCTTGCTCCTGGTTACGATGCAATTCTTGCTAAGGTTGAAGAGAAGATGAATCTCTTTGGCTCTGTTGGCAAGGCATTCTGAGTAACATTTTAATATGTGGAAAAACGCTGTCGGATTTCCGGCGGCGTTTTGCTTTGTAATTATATTCGAATTTATGCGATGCTGAACTTGTTTTTGAAGCATATACCCGTAATTGTATAAGTTTAAAAAACGAACTGGACGAAGTTCAGTTTAATCTATCTGATGCAATGATAACCATGAAAATATATGTTCTTGTTGGGGGGCAAAGTATTTAAGCAGGTGAATCATAGCTCGATGGTATTTACTATTATTCCGCTGATACTGAAAATTTTGCTTACATATGGTAATTTTTAACACACTTAAACATAAGCTATATTATATCGTTTTATATAGTAAGTAAGTTGTCTAAGACGGCTTCCTTTTTAGTTTTTCAAACATTTCAACAGGTATTGTCGATTTTTGTTTATATTCGCCGAAAAGAATTAGCAAAAACTCTTGACGTTTTTAATAAAAAGATGTATAATATAAATGTGGCAATATATTCTGTCATAATTTAATAATGAAAGGAGTAAGTATGTGCGGCTGAGCTGTGCATACAATGATAGTGCTATGAAAAATATCCTATTTGCAGCATCTGAATGTGTACCCTTTGTAAAAACCGGCGGACTTGCCGATGTAGTAGGTGCGCTCCCCAAGAGCATCTATAAGCCGGAGTATGACGTTCGTGTTATTCTTCCTAATTACACCTGTATCCCATGGGAATACAGAGGTCAGTTCCGGCATATAACAAGCTTCTACATGGATTACGGTCAGCGCCACGACAAAATGTTTGTCGGTGTTATGGAGTATGAGTATGAGGGAATAAAATTCTATTTCATTGACAATGAATACTACTTCAAGTGCGATACACCTTATACAAGCTCCACTATGTGGGATATTGAAAGATTTATCTTTTTCTGCAAGGCTGTTCTGGCAGTTATGCCGGTAGTAGGCTTCCATCCAGATATTATACACTGCCACGACTGGCAGACCGGTATGATACCAGTGTTCCTGAGAAGTACATTTGCCTCCCATAGTTTCTATTGGGGCACAAAGACCATTATGACTATACATAACCTGAAATTCCAGGGAATATGGGATATCCGTCACTTCCTCTATAATACTGATTTGCCTGGATATATGTTTACTCCCGATAAGCTGGAGTTCAAGAAGGATGCCAATATGTTGAAGGGCGGACTTGTTTATGCTGACTATATCACAACAGTGAGCGAGACCTACGCCGAGGAGATAAAGACTCCATACTATGGCGAACAGCTTGACGGTCTGCTCTGCGCAAGACAGAAGTCTCTGCGAGGCATTCTCAACGGTATTGATTATGATGTATATAATCCCGCAACTGATAAGAAGATCCCTGTAAATTACAGCATCAAGGACGTTATACCAAAGAAGAAACTTGCCAAGAAGGCTCTTCAGGAGGAACTTGGTCTGCCGGTAGATGAGAATAAGTTCGTTATTGCGATTATCTCACGTCTTACTGATCAGAAGGGACTTGACCTTGTGGACTGGATAGCGGACCGCATTGCCGATGAATTTACTCAGTTTGTTATTATTGGTACAGGTGAGCAGAAGTATGAAGATATGTTCCGCTATTATCAGGGCAAGCATCCCGACAGAGTTTCTGCAAATATATTCTACAGCGATGCTCTTGCTCACAAGCTCTATGCAGGTGCAGACGCTATGTTAGTGCCTTCACGCTTTGAGCCATGCGGTCTCACACAGCTTATCTCACTCAGATACGGTACAGTTCCGATCGTTCGTGAGACAGGCGGTCTGAAGGATACTGTTGAGCCGTATAATGAGTATGAAAAGACGGGTACAGGCTTTACATTCCAGCACTATAATGCCGAGGATCTGCTTTATACTATAAACTATGCAAAGAAGATCTACTTTGAGTGCAGAAAGGATTGGGACGATATTGTCTGCCGTGGTATGGAAAAGGACTTCTCATGGGGAAACTCTGCGCTCCAGTATCAGGGAATGTACGACTGGATAATTCGTGGTATGCATTAAAAATTCATGCAGTGTCTGCCTTTGCGGCAGGCACTGTTTTTTTGGGGCTTTTCAAATGGAGAAAAGTGTGATATAATATGTGAGTATAGAATCTCACTGAGGAGGAGCAGCATGAAAGTCTGGCAGCATTTCAGAACAATAACACGTCACCGTCATAAAGTCATAGTCGGCTGTGCAAAATGCGGCATATTGTGGCAGGGACTGCTGCACGATCTGTCGAAATACAGTCCAACAGAATTTATACCCGGCGCAAAGTATTACCTTGGTACACGAAGTCCCAATGAAGCTGAACGTGAGGCGCAGGGATATTCTCTTGCATGGATGCACCACAAGGGCAGAAATCGTCACCACTTTGAATACTGGTTTGACTACAACAGAAAAACAAAAAGAATGGAACCTGTTAAGATGCCAGCACGGTATGTAGCTGAGATGTTCTGCGACCGTATGGCGGCAAGTAAGGTTTATCAGGGTAAGGACTACAGGCAGGACAGCGCACTGATATATTTCCAGAATTCAAGGGCACGCAAGAATGGTATGTTCCACCCCGAGACGGAGCAGAAGCTTGGTGAGCTGCTCACTATACTTGCCGAAAAGGGCGAGAAAGAGGCTTGCAGAGAGGTAAGGAAACTTGTTAAAAACGGATATTAAGGAGATAAATGAATGAGACTTGTTGTTCAGAGAGTGCTAAACGCAAGCGTAATGGCGGATGGTGTGATTACCGGAAAAATAGGAAATGGATTTTTGGTGCTGCTTGGTGCAGGAATGGGCGATACAAAGGAAATGGCCGAGAAGATGGCTGATAAGCTTTTAAGGCTCAGGATATTTGCAGATGAAAACGGTAAGACAAATCTGTCGATACAGGATGTGGGCGGAGAAATGCTGGTGGTGTCTCAGTTTACGCTTTATGCTGACTGCCGCAAGGGCAATCGTCCCAGCTTTGTAAAGGCAGGCTCTCCGCAAGAGGCAAATGAGCTTTATGAGTATTTCATGGAGTATTGCCGGAAGACTATTCCCGTAGTTGAATCGGGTGTGTTTGGTGCGGATATGAAAGTAGAGCTTTGCAACGATGGACCTTTTACGATCGTCCTTGATTCCGATGAGATAGTGAAATAAGATGTATATTAGGCTGCTGCATATAGTTAGTGCGGCAGCTTTTCTTTTTGAATATTGCCATTTCAGCTGACAATAATATTACGGGAGGCGATATTATGAAAAGAAAAATGCAACCAGATCCAAGGCTTTCAGTTCTTAGGCTTATAATGACAGCAGTTTGCTGTGCGGTTATAATAAAGCTTGCGGACAATGCAGCCTCTCCTGAGTATAAGGAGGCAGCTATGAATCAGGGAAGCTACACTATAAAGCTTCCTGTTGAATACGGGGTTATATACGACCGAAATGGCGAACTGCTTGTAAACCGCACATCTGAGTATATAGCCGTATCAAGCGGAAGTGCAGATTCAGCAGAAAAGCTGCTGCCATACGTTGAGAATAAGGAGACGTTTTACGAAAAGCTTAGCACAGGTGCACCTTTTACCATAGATGTAAGTGCTGACGCTTTAGCTGACGGCTGTCCATATGTGTTTGAGACTTCTGTCCGTTACTCCGAGGAGCAGCCGGCTCAGCACATAATAGGTTACACAAGGGATGGAGCAGGAGTTTGCGGACTTGAGGCAGACTATGACCAGCTGCTGCGCCGTGACAATGGTAGGACTTCTGTTACATTTGAGGTGGACGGTACAGGCGGAGTCCTCTCCGGTGAAAATGTTGTGGTGCGCCATGCGCCGGCGTCTGTACAGGGAGTAGTTACAACTCTTGATATCGGAATACAGCTTATATGTGAAAGAGCTGCGGAGTCTCTTGAAAAGGGATGTATTATTGTAATGGAGGCTGATACAGGCGATATACTGGGAATGGTTAGTGTTCCGTCATATTCGCTGTCGGATATGGAGTCGGCACTCAGTTCAGAGGATAGTCCTCTTATCAATCGTGCGCTGTATTCATATCCGGTAGGCTCTATATTCAAGCTTGTTACAGCTTCAGCTGCTATAGATGCAGGATATGATGATTTTACCTACACCTGCACCGGAAGTATTAAGATAGGCAGTCAGATTTTCAGATGTCATAGCGCAGATGGTCATGGCACTCTTAATATGCAGACAGCTTTGATAGAATCGTGCAACCCCTACTTCATTGAGCTAAGTCAGAAACTTTCTCCGCTTGAGCTTTTTGAAAGAGCTGCTGAGCTTGGATTTGGCAGAGGTATTGCTCTCTCTGAAAGCATAAACGCTTCATCAGGCTATCTTCCCACAGTACAGGAGCTTTCACTTCCGGCAGAGCGCGGGAATTTCTGCTTTGGTCAGGGAAAGCTTACAGCAACGCCTCTGCAGATAGCAAGGCTGACGTGTATAATAGCAAACGGCGGAGTGATGCCTGAAGTGAGGCTTATAAAAGGCGTGACTGAAAATGGTGAGATGCCTGAGGATAGAAAGGACTCTTCCGGAGAGCAAGTGCTTGAGTATGAGACGGCTGAAAAGTTAAGACTCATGATGATAGGCGCAGTATACGGCAGCGGCAGTTTTAACGGCAGACCTGATGGAGTTGCAGCCGGAGCCAAAACGTCCACTGCTCAGACAGGACGCTATGACGAAAATGGCACAGAATACTGCCATGGCTGGATAACAGGCTTCTTTCCGGCAAATGATCCTGAGTATGTTGTGACTATACTTGCAGAGGATGCAGGATATGGCAACCAGGCTGCTGCACCTGTTTTTAAGGAGATAGCAGAGGCGATTTCTGAAAGTTTCTGAAACATAACTGAAAAGCTCTTGAAAAGCTGAATGAAATATGCTATACTAAAAGTTAACGTACAAAACCTAACAGGTAATATGATGAGAAAGAAGTGTTTGTTATGACAAAGATCCATATTTTTTCCGGCTTTTTAGGAGCAGGCAAAACTACCCTTATCAAAAAGCTTATTGCGGAGGCGTATGCCGGCGAGAAGATTGTTCTGATTGAGAATGAATTCGGCGAAATAGGCATTGACGGCGGATTCCTACAGGACGCTGGAGTTGAGGTCACAGAGATGAACAGCGGCTGTATCTGCTGTAGTCTCGTAGGAGATTTTGGCAAGGCTCTCAGTCAGGTGCTGGAGACATATCACCCTGATAGGATAATCATCGAGCCGTCAGGTGTTGGAAAACTCAGCGACGTTATCCGTGCTGTCGAAAACATCGGCGCTCAGGACGCACATCTTGAAGGCAGTGTTACAGTAGTCGATGCTAAGAAGTGTAAAATGTATCAGAAGAATTTCGGAGAGTTCTGGGGTAATCAGATAGAATACGCAAGTTGCATTATAATGAGTCATACAAAGGGCTTGTCACCTGATAAACTTCAGGATGCGGTTGAGCGTGTGCGCTCAATGAATCACGACGCAACTCTTATCACTACTGATTGGGACGCACTCACGGGAGCGCAGATGATTGCTGCTATCAACCGTGCGGATACTCTTCATAACGAGCTTGAAACGCTGGAGGAGGAGACACGTAAACACCATCATCACCACCACGAGGACGGCGAGGAGTGCTGCTGCGGACATGACCATGAGCATAATCATCACCACGAGGACGGCGAGGAATGCTGCTGCGGACATGACCATGAGCATAATCACCATCACCACGAGGACGGCGAGGAGTGCTGCTGCGGACATGACCATGAGCATAATCACCATCACCACGAGGACGGCGAGGAATGCTGCTGCGGACATGACCATGAGCACCACCATCACCATGCAGACGATGTGTTTACAAGCTGGGGCAAGGAGACAGCTCGCACATATACTGACAAGGAGATTACAAAGGCTCTGGAATCATTTGACAATGGAGAGAATTATGGCATGATACTCCGTGCAAAAGGAATAGTTCCATGTGAGGATGGAAGTTGGATACACTTTGACTATGTGCCGGGTACGCCTGATGTGAGAAAGGGCAGTGCCGGTACTATCGGCAGACTTTGCGTTATAGGTTCTAAGATAAATGAGCCGGCAGTTGCAGAACTTTTCGGATTGAACTAAGGAGGCATAAATATGGCAAAGAATCAGGCACCGGCAGAGATACCGGTATTTCTCTGCACCGGTTTCCTTGAATCAGGAAAGACTAAGTTCATTCAGGGTACACTGGAGGACAAGCGCTTCAACAGCGGTGAAAAAACCCTTGTATTGCTCTGTGAGGAGGGTGAGGAGGAACTGGAAATATCTTCCCTGCCATATAAGAATATATACATTCGCACAATAGATTCTCCCCGGGAGATAACAACTGAAAATATGGAGAAACTTCTCAGTGAATGCGATGCTGAACGTGTAATGGTTGAGTACAACGGAATGTGGCAGCTTAAAGACCTGTTCAATAATATTCCCGATAACTGGACTGTATGCCAGGAGATGATGTTCATTGACAGTACCACCTTCCTTAATTACAACGCAAACATGAGAAGTCTTGTTGTAGACAAGCTCAATACCTGCGACTTAGTTATCTTCAATCGTTTCAGTACGGCTCATGACAAGATGGAATTTCACAAGATAGTAAGAGGTACAAGCCGTCGTGCAGATATTGCCTATGAATATACTGATGGTCATGTTGAATATGATGACATTCAGGACCCTCTGCCCTTTGATATAAATGCGGATAAAATTGTTATCAAGGACGAGGACTATGCCCTATGGTATCGTGACATTATGGAAGAACCGCAAAAGTATCACGGCAAGACTGTGCAGTTCAAGGCTCTTGTAGCAGTTGACCCGAAATTTCCAAAGGGAATGTTTGCAGCCGGCAGACATGTTATGACCTGCTGCGTTGACGATATAACATACTGTTGTATCGTTGCAGAGTGGAAGAATTCAGCTCAGCTGCAGAGCCGTCAGTGGGTAAATGTGACGGGCGTTATTCAGGTTGAAAGACACAAGATGTATCGAGGTAAAGGTCCTGTTATGAAAGTGCAGGAGGTAGTTATGACTTCAGCGCCTGAGCAGGAGGTAGCTACATTCTTTTAATCAAGGAATATGTCCGGGAATGACTGAAATAGAGGTGATAGAATTTGCTTATCCGTCTTAACGACGTAAATAAAATATATAACGGAAATTTGGTGCTTCAGAATATCGACCTGACTATTGAGGACAGGGATAGGATAGGTCTTATAGGCGTGAATGGCTGCGGCAAGTCAACTCTGTTAAAGCTTATTACTGGGCAGATACTTCCTGACCATATAAAAGAGGGCGATGGAGAGATTGCATATTCAGGCAAAACTACAGTTGGCTATCTTGAACAGATGAGCGGACTCGACAGGGAGAGTACCGTATGGACTGAAATGAGAAGCGTATTCAGTGAGCTGCTCGATGCTCAGGAGAGAATGCGTCAGCTTGAGGAAAAAATGCAGTCCGGCAGCAGTGATGTTGCTGATGAGTATCATCGTTTGCAATCATGGTTTGAAAGCAACGAGGGCTATCAGATAGATGTAAAAATAAAGACTATCTTAGGTGGCATGGGCTTTGATGAGAGTACATACGACCGCATTATATCAGGCTTTAGCGGCGGCGAAAAAACACGCCTTGCAATAGCAAAGCTGCTGCTTGAAGAGCCGAATCTGCTAATACTTGACGAGCCTACAAACCATCTTGACTTTAAAACGGTGATGTGGCTGGAGGATTACTTGAGAGACTACAAGGGTGCACTTCTCATAGTATCCCACGACAGATATTTCCTTGATAGACTTTGCACGTCAATATGCGAGATAGAACGCACAAGGCTTACACGCTATAAGGGCAACTATACTGCATTTACAGCACTTAAAGAGGCTGCCGTTGCAAGGCAGATGAAGGAGTATGAGCTCCAGCAGAAGGAGATAGCCAAGCTTGAGGATTACGTGACAAGAAATCAGACAAGAGCCTCAACTGCAAAGAGTGCACAGAGCCGTATCAAACAGCTTGAAAAAATAGAGCGAATCGAAAAGCCGCTGACCTACCATAAGCAGGCGAGAGTGAGATTCGATTTCGACATAGATCCGCCTCAGCAATTGCTCACCGTACAGGATATTGATATATCAGTAGGTGAGGGAACTGCACGAAAAACTCTGGTAGAGTCTCTCTCGTTTGAAGTACGGCGAGGTGAAAAGTGGGGTATTATCGGCGATAACGGTATAGGAAAGTCCACTCTGCTGAAAGAGCTTCAGGGAATACTTCCGCATAAGGGAAGGGTTCGCTGGACAAGTAATGTGAAGCGTTCCTATTTTGAGCAGGAGAGCGCAAATCTTCATCCGGAAAAGAGCATCATGCAGGAGATACACGACCGTGTTCCCACGTGGACGGATTTGCAGGTGAGAAGTCTATTGGGACAGGTTCGTATTACAGGCGAGGATGTATACAAGCCGGTGGGAGTGATAAGCGGCGGAGAGAGAGCCAAGGTCTGTTTTGCCGTTATGATGATAGAAAGAGGAAACGTCCTTATATTAGACGAACCTACAAACCATTTGGATATATCCATGAAGGAGGTCATCGAGGACGCTCTTATGGAATTTTCGGGCACAATTCTTTTCGTGTCCCACGACCGTTATCTTCTCGACAGAGTTGCCGACAGGATACTTGAAATAACTGCCGATGGGATAAGGATATATCAGGGCGGCTTTCAAAGTTGGCTTGATGCAGAGCAGCAGAGACAAAGAGAGCTTCGCACTGCACAGACAGTACAGAAGCCTGCTCCGAAAGGCGAAAAGCCTGCATATCGTTCAAAACAGCAGAGAGCGCTTGAGGCAAAGCAGCGCAGCCGCAAACGTGAGCTTGAAAAGCTGTCCGATGAACTACAGCAGGAGCTTGATCTTCTCAATGAGGAGATTGCCAGGGAGGAGGTTTATTCCGACTTTGAGCTTATGCAGCAGAAATGTCATCGTATGGATGAGATACGCATCATGCTTGATGAGACTCTTGATGAGCTTATTATGATTGAAGATGAGTTTGGTGAGTAAATACATTGCGATAGTGCACAAAAAGGAGAAAAAAATTTACTTAACTTTGTGTAAAAGACATCTTGCACTATAGAGTGAAATTGTGTATGATAAAAGAGACGCATTGGGATATATGCGTTGTAAAGTTGAAATTAATTCTAAATGAAAAGTGAGGAAATTATCATGAAGACAAAAAGAATTTTAGCTTGTCTGCTGGCATCCATGATGGTTTGCGGTGCACTGACAGCTTGCGGCGGCGACGAGACATCTGAATCTGCAACAGAGGCTACTACTGAGGCTACTACCGAGGCTGCTACTACCGAGGCTGCTACTACTACAGTAGCTGGCGATCAGGCACAGAGTGGTGCATTTGAAGAAGCTGTAGAAGCTAAGTCTGGTGACGCTTATCTGGCTATTGTTGACGGTGAGTGGTATGTTCAGTACTGGGGTACAGCTAACGATTTGCTGACATATGATGCAGGCGTTGTTCCAATCACAGGCAACGGCGATTACACAGTAAGCGTAAACGGTGCATCTGCTGGTCTGTTGTTCGATGTAACAGGCGATGCTAACGGCGAGTATACACCTGCTGGATGCTCTTTCATGGCTGTAATGGTAAAGGATGGAACTACACTGTATCCTAACATGGCTATTGAGATCAAGAGTATTCGTGTAAACGGCGAAGAGATTGCAATGACAGCTAAGAACTACACATCCTCTGATGACGGCGTTGAAATGCGTGCAAACATCTACAACGAGTGGGTTACTGAGCTTCCTGAGGATGCTCATGATGCAAATGGTGCTGTAACAGACAACGCAACATATTCTGCTCAGATCATCGACAAGAATCTGATTGAGTCATGGACAAGCGTTGAAGTTGACTTCACAGTTTCTGGCATTGAATAAGATTTAATACTAATCAAGAGTGCGGTGCAGATTTTTCTGTACCGCATTTTTGTTGCAATAATAAGGAAAATGTGGTATAATTAAGGAAAAAGCAAAGGGGATGTCTTATAATGCTTTACGAATATACACTAAAAACTCCGGCGGAGGATATGATACCCATAACCGCACAAGTTAAAGGGGCGATAGCAGAAAGCGACGTTGAAAGTGGCATTTGCGTGGTTTACTGTCCTCACACTACCGCCGGAATAACCATAAATGAAAACGCTGATCCGGATGTCGTTACAGACCTGCTTTTGGCTTATGATAGAGCTTTTCCGGACAGACCTGAGTTCCGCCACTGTGAGGGCAATTCAGCAGCCCATGCAAAGGCGTCAGCTATGGGCAGCAGTCAGACCATTATTATAGATAACGGCAGACCTGTACTTGGAATGTGGCAGAATGTGTATTTCTGCGAGTTCGATGGACCCCGTACAAGAAAGTTTTACGTTAAGATAGTAGGTGACAAATAGTGGATAACGAAAAGATAAATAAGCTGCAGCAGATGATCGATGAATCTGAAAGTATAGTTTTCTTTGGCGGCGCCGGCGTAAGTACAGAATCCGGCATACCTGATTTCAGAAGTCAGGACGGGCTTTATAACCAGAAGTATCCATATCCGCCGGAAACTATCCTAAGCAGGACATTTTACGACAAAGAGCCTGAATGGTTCTATCGCTTTTACCGTGAGAAGATGATATTTCTTGACGCTAAACCCAATGCAGCCCATCTTAAACTTGCGGAAATGGAAGAGAAAGGAAGACTGCTTGCGGTCATAACGCAGAATATCGACGGACTTCACACCAAAGCTGGAAGTAAGTGTGTTCTGGAACTCCACGGCAGCGTCCACAGGAATTACTGTCGGAAATGCGGCAAGCTGTATAATGCAGATTGGATAATGAGCTTTGATAATATACCGAAGTGCAGCTGCGGTGGAAGGGTAAAGCCCGATGTGGTGCTCTATGAGGAGCCGCTTGACAACAGCACAATTGAACGTGCAGCTGCAGCCATTTCGGCGGCAGATATGATGATAATAGGAGGCACGTCTCTTGCGGTATATCCGGCGGCAGGTCTGGTGCGATATTTTAAGGGAAAATATCTTGTGATTATAAACCGTGATGCCACCAGCGCTGACCGTCAGGCAAGCCTTTGCATACGTGAGCCTATAGGAGAGGTGCTTTCCCGGATAGAGGTGTGATGATTATGAAAAGGCTTGATATCTATCCTGACTACTACGGCAGATTCCGCTGTATTGCGGCGGATTGTGAGGATAGCTGCTGTGCTCAATGGCAGATAGTGGTCGATGATGAGACCGCTCTTTTGTATGAAGATGTTCCCGGTGAAATAGGTGAGAAGATTCAGTCGGTGCAGGAATTTGACGAGGATGGTGACAGGGTATTTAAACTTAATGACGGTAGATGTCCATTCTGGGAAGAAACTGGACTTTGTGAGATACATCGCTGTCTGGGCGAGGAGTATCTTTGCGGAACGTGCAGCGAATATCCGAGAGCTGTACAGGATTATGGAGACTTTGCTGAACACGATCTGTCGCTGTCGTGTCCGGAGGCTTCAAGGCTAATACTTTCGGGTGACTGCTCAGAGAATGACTTCATAGAGAGTTATGAGGATATCCCTGATGAGGAGATATGCTATAAGCAGGAGATTATGGACTTGCTTAAAGAGTCAAGACAGCAGCTTCGTAAGATTATAATGGATAACAGTATAACTCCGTCGGAGGCTCTGTATGAGTGTTATCACTACGCATATGATGTACAGAGAGCTGTAGATAATGAGAAGTATGTCTGCCCAGAATTCATTGAAAAGGGTATGGACAGCGTTCCTCAGATATCATATACACGCTTTATAAACGGATTTTTGCAGCAGGAAATTCTTACAGACCAGTGGCGTGAGATTCTCATCGAGGCTCGAAGTCTGGGCGAGATGAGTATATGTTCAGCCGGATATGATGATATCGTAAATGCGCTTTCTTCATTCGACAGGGGATACCGGAGAATGATGCTCCATTATGTGGATAGGTACTGGCTGAGAGCCGCCTTTGATTGCGATGTTGTGGGAAAGCTTCGCCTTATGGCAGCAGCTTATATTATGCTCAGACGTTTGCAGACTGCATATTATATAAAAAATAAAGAGCTGCCCGTT
Source organism: uncultured Ruminococcus sp. (assembly GCA_944386525.1). Classification (GTDB taxonomy): domain Bacteria; phylum Bacillota; class Clostridia; order Oscillospirales; family Ruminococcaceae; genus Ruminococcus_C. The sequence continues at coordinate 39,887 of CALXBL010000008.1, forward strand.
TCCGCAAGTGAGCGGATGGTACAGCTCTTTTCAAAGGAGGTTGAACATAACAGTTCAATGAACTTCGAATTCTGATGTCAGTCAGTATTGGTCATCTGGCAGTCAAATGTAACAGAGAGCGAATATTTCGAATCCAGATGGTACAGCTCTTCAGCTATAATGCTGCGGAGCTGTTCGTTTTTGTATACGCACTCAAAGGGCACTACTAGGTCAAATGAAATCTCTTTGCCATCAGGTTTTTCGGTAAGTCTCAGGTCATGAAAGCTAAGGGACTTATCCAGTCCTGATAGGAGAGCAGATATAAACTCTCTGCATTTTATAGTTTCCTCGCAGTTGGGATCAACTGGATCCATATGGATAGTCATGTTGATGTTGGTGTCCTCAAATATACGCTTTTCAATGTGGTCTACCAACTCATGTACGGCACGGAAACTCTCTTCGCCATTTATCTCAACGTGACAGCTGCCCATGATATGCGATGGGCCGTAGTTATGTATTATAAGGTCGTGTACGTTGATGATCTTTTCATGCGCAAGGATTATATCCTTGATGTGCTTTACTATCTTGTAGTCAGCCGGCTTGCCTAACAGGTCATCAGCCGTGTCTCTTATAATATCAAATCCACATTTGAGGATAAACAGTGATACTATAATTCCGGCAAATCCATCTATCGGAAAATTTGTAAATGGAGAAACAATGAGAGACACTGCGGCTGCAGATGTGGCAATTATATCATTTCTGCTGTCCTTTGCAGCAGCGAGTATCACTGCGGAATCAGCCAGCTTTCCGAGTTTTGTACTGAAGAACGACATCCAGAGTTTTATGAGTATAGAAACTATAAGTACTATGAGTGCCGGCAAGCTGAATTCAAGAGGTACGGGATTTATTATCTTTGAGACGGAATCTGTAAGCAGCTCAAATCCTACCAGCATAATGAAAACTGCAATTGTCATAGCTGCAAGATATTCTATTCTGCCGTGACCGAACGGATGAGCTTTGTCGGCAGGTTTTGCCGCTAGATAACCTCCCAACAGAGCAACGATACAGCTTGCGCAGTCTGAAAGGTTATTGAAAGCGTCTGACACAATTGAGACCGAACCGGATAACATACCGGCAGCAAGCTTCATTATAAACAGCAGCACGTTGCATATAATGCCTGTCACGCTGCTGAGGGTTGTGTAGGCAGTACGTGCCTTTTGTGAGTCGGCGCTTTTGGGAATGAATTTTTTTATAAGTATATTACTTAACATAGATAGCCCTGCTTTTATATAAAGGTTTATACTTATATTATATCACATATCACCAGTCTTCACAACCGTAATTTCAGACGTGATTATGCTTGCGTTTTTGTGCAAAATGACTAAGACATCTATACAACCTGCTCTGTGGTACAGGTTTTCATGCAATCATCATGCGGCGTATCCCGGTAAGCCTTATTGATAGCAGTGATAAGCTGTACAGTATCTGGAAAACCTACCGCACACCCAAGAGGAAAATTTTACAGTTGAGAGTATGTATAGTATTTATGCAATGTTTACAGGTACATATGCTATGATTGTGGTACTCTAAAATGTTATTCTAAGTAGAACAAAAAGCTGCACAGTTGATTGTTTTAATGCGAAATGTTTTTCTTATGAATTTAAACAATATCCATTAGTTCTTGAATTACCGGCAGTAATGTGATATAATAAAAATGATACCACACAAAGCAAGATATATTCTTTATGCGGTATTGTTATTTTAAGTAATAGGAGTGGAAAAATATATGGAGCGTAAAGAAGTACAGGAAGTACAGATAGATGACACTATTTTAGAGTGTGAAAGACCAAGAGTATTTATGCCGCTGACATTTCTTGGCGGCTATTACGGCGGATTTACATATGCTGTCAGAGGAGGTGTATTTTGTAATGCACAGACAGCTAACTTTGTGTTATGTGCAATTGCATTGGCACATATGGAGTGGTCGCAGGCAGTTTATTATATTATACCTATGACAGCATATACACTTGGGATCATCATATCAGAAATCATTGGAAGACCGGCACGAAAATATTTAAAAATGCGCTGGGATACTATACTTATGAGCCTCTGAAAAAAAGTCTGTAAAAAGTCAGCAAACTGTGGTAAAATAGAAATAACACAGGAGGCTGATTTTTT
>CALXBL010000009.1 GCA_944386525.1 uncultured Ruminococcus sp.
CTGCTTGATTGTTCTTTGATTGAAATTTTAACCCCGATTTCAGACAACGAAATCGGGGTTTTTGGACAGACAGAAGCGGCAGGATCTGTTCCTGCCGCTTTATCTTATGTATCAATAGATAATTAATGCCTGCTTTGAAAGCGCATTGTAGGATGTTTTAAACATTCCCATATCGTAAGTTATCTCGCCCTGAAGCGGATCAATTACGGTTACGGTTTTATTCTCCAGATCGTAGCCGGTGAGGACGACACAAGTCGCATTTGGTATCCAGTATACGTCCTGTTTCTGCGATGTGGATATGACAGGAGCTGTTGTAACTGTCGTCTCAGCTGTTCCTGCTACCGGTTCTGTCGTCAATGAGGTCGTTGATATTCCCTGTCCGTATACTGTAAAACAATATTCCTCCTGCTGGAGCTCAAGATCCTGATTTATCCACACGATAACAGGATGATCACTTGCAACTCTCAGCAGCACGTCCTCGAAATTGTCGGCATTGAGCATCTTTACAGACCTGCTGCTTGCCTGTGAGGAAAGATACTTCTTTGCAGTATCAGCAATTACAGGTGCAAAGCAGCCAAGACCATCTTCCTCAAATGGTGATCCGATAAATGCCTGTGAGAATGTTGCCTCGCCTCTATCGGCGCAGGTGAGGAAGTTTGATGCAAGAGTCTCCTTGGTAACATCAAATTCAAGATAGTTAAGCACCATAGCAAGAGATGTCACCTCGCCGCCTGTGGGAAGCTCAGGCTTCTGGCTTATCACCGGAACGGTTATCTGGTGCGAGTCGGGAAGTTCTGCTACAAGATATTCCTGGGGAAGCGAGCTGTCGACTGCAATCGTTGCTGCGGTAGTCTGAGTAGTTACTGTGGAAGACACCTGCTCGATATTTTCTTCATTCCCCGTTCCGCAGGCGCATTTGATGCAGCTTGCACAGCCCTTTGAAAGCAGAAAAACTATGAGCAATAGCACTACAAGTCCGCCTATACGCCTGTTTCTAAGCTGTTTTCTGGTTACCTTTTTTCTCGGTCGGGTCTGCGGCTGTTGTTCCATAAGATCATCTCCTTAATCCGTTAATTCTCAGTTGTATCCGTAAGCATTATCTTTCGACGAAAATCTGTGCCAACCGTTCCAATAGTGTCGCAAGCAAGCTGATATATATCGGTTGCCTTTGATTCAAGAAGAGCACTTCTCATTGCTGCCGGACTTTGTGCCGACAGCCATTTCAGCGACTCCGCAAAAGGCAGCGTTCGTATTCCTTTTGAAAGTGCAAGTACCTTTCTGCCAGTATTATTGAACGCAAGAATTCTTCCGTATGACGGAAGAGAATATATATCATCTCTCGTTATACCAATGAGCATATGGAGGAGTATTCGTCTAAGTCTGGCAGCAGGATAGCGCTTTGTCCGAATCCTGTCCATAAGGTCATCAATAGATATTGCAGTACGAGCCTGATAGATGCGGTTTGCAAGCCCCTGTGCGCCTACTTCTGCAATATTTTCTATCTCCTCAGGCTCCATTGATCGGAGCTTATAGAGTATGACACGCTCAAGGTTGCGCATTGTTGCAAATGTCCCGTTTTTACGTGCTGCTGCTATCTCTTTCCATGCAGATGGCGGGACCATATGGTGACAATCAATTCCCTCATCAAGACAGCGTCTTATATATGAAGCACTGGCAATAAGGCTTATATCCTGCTTTTCCTCCTCTTGCATATGGTCAGCAGGAGACTCAGGTACTGCCTCATTGCTGTGATGTCCCGCTCCCTTGCGCTGCACCGCAAAAGGCTGTATGCGGCTTTTTCTGTCCGCAAGGGCGTTCAGATAGGATACTGCAAGAGTATTGTTCGGGTGAGACAGCACTGCCGCTACCTCAGGCCCTGCTATCTGAGTTACAAGCTCCTGCAAAACCGCAGGATAAGAATTGCCCTGACGTGTAAAATAGCGCAGAGTGTCTGCATACTCCGTCTGACAGGTACGACATATCTGAGCCGCCTCATTCAGCAGCTCTATGTCGCCGCACTCGCAGCCAAATGATATCTCGTCAACTACCTGGAGCGCATCCAGTATAGTAACTCCTCCGGCTGCAAACTGATCCGCAGGCGAAAGAGACCATATTACAGGCAGCTCGATCACCAAATCGGCTCCCGCTTTTAGTGCAAGCTTTGCACGTGTGAGTTTCTCTATTATTGATACGTCGCCCCGCTGCATAAAATTACCGCTCATTACGGCAACTATTGCATCTGCTCCATTGTCACGCACTGCCTTAAGGTGGTGAAGATGTCCGTTATGGAGTGGGTTGTATTCGCATATGATACCGCTGATCTTCATGTTTTGTTCCCTCTTTTTCTTTCTTTATTATTTTTGTTTCTGAAAATGCAGGGCGAATTTCGGGAAAGTACTTGCAATTTTCAGAAAAAAGCTTATAATATATATAGGAGCTTTACATAGCTCCTCAAGCAGCCGTTTCTGCGGCTGCAAAAAGATGAAAGGACTTGAAAATATGATTATTCTCGTTGTTAATGCAGGCAGCTCCTCGCTGAAGTATCAGCTCATCAACATGGACGATGAGTCTGTTATCGCAAAGGGCAACTGCGACCGTATTGGCATTGACGGCCATCTGAGCCACAAGACTGCTGACGGCAGAGCTATTGAGGAAGAGTGCAGCTTCCCTACACATTCCGAAGCCTTCACTCGCCTGGTCGAGGCTCTGACTACCGGTGACGCCGCTGTTATCTCCAGTATGGATGAAATCTCCGCTGTAGGTCACCGTATCGTACAGGGCGCAGAGGTCTTTACCAAGACCACTATGGTAACACCAGAGGTCATTGATAAGATTGAAGAACTCAAGGAACTCGCTCCCGTTCACAACCATGGCCATGCTCTGGCTCTGTGGGCTTGCACAGCTGTTATGCCAAACGTTCCTCAGGTAGTTGTTTTCGATACCGCCTTCCACCAAACTATCCCTCAAAAGGCATATATGTACGGTTTCCCTTATGAGGATTACGAAAAATACAGCGTAAGAAAATATGGTTTCCACGGCACATCCCACCGCTTTGTAACTGCTAAGCTGGCTGAAGTTATGGGCAAAGACCTGAAAGACCTTAAGGTAGTATCCTGCCACCTGGGCAATGGTTCATCCATCACTGCCGTACAGAACGGTCAGTCCGTTGATACTACAATGGGATTTACCCCTCTAGACGGCGTACTTATGGGCACTCGCTGCGGTAATGTTGACCCCTCGGCTGTAACCTACGTTGCAAATAAGCATGGATTTAATACAAGTGAAATGGATACCTACATGAATAAGAAGTCCGGTCTGCTGGGTGTATCCGGAAAATCCTCCGACTGGCGTGATATCACCGCAGCTGCAGAAGCCGGTGACGAACGTTCCATTCTGGCAAGAGATATTCTGGTTTACGACATCAAGAAGGACATCGGCGCTTACGCTGCTGCTATGAACGGTCTTGACGCTGTTATCTTCACAGGCGGTATCGGCGAAAACGCTCCTAACTGCCGTGAACTGGTTTGCGCTAATATGGATTTCCTGGGAATAAAGATCGACAATGAAGTAAACGACTTCAAAGGCGAGCTGAGAAAGATCTCCACTCCCGATTCAAAGGTTGAGGTCTGGGTAATTCCTACTAACGAAGAACTGCTCATTGCAAGAGATACTCTGGCAATGATTACTGGTAAGTAAGAAGTTTTATAGAAATTCGGGTAGATTTGATTCTGCCCGTTTTTCATTATAAGGAGGTTGCGACAAAATGATACAGAATATGGCAGATATCGCTATGGAGGCAAGAGCCAATGCCTATGCTCCCTACTCAGGATTCAGCGTTGGTGCTGCACTTAGAACAGGCAGCGGTAAAATATACACCGGCTGCAACGTTGAGAACGCCTCTTTCTCACTGACAATATGCGCTGAGAGAAATGCTGTTTTTCAGGCTATTGCCGCAGGAGAACGGAGTTTCCGCACTCTCGCTATAATCGGCGGCAAAACCGACCAGGACGCTGAAAATATCCCATGTATACCCTGCGGTGCCTGTTTGCAGGTGCTGGCAGAATTCTGCGGCAGCGACTTTCCCATTCTGTTGGCAGACGGAGTTCATATGCTCTCAGAATTCCTGCCTAAGCGTTTCGGGCTTGATGAGGATAAGTAAATATCACTTTTTCCTGACTACAGGAGTTCTGCTGCCATCGGGTCTTACTATGACCGTATTGCTGAGCTGTCCGGAAAGGTTGCCTACTACAAGACGTCTGTATTCATTTCTCAGCTCGGTCTGTTCAGCCTTTTCCTTCGCTGTAAGCTCACGCATCTTTGAGGCTCTTGCAAGCTCGTTGATGCGGTCGATTTTTTTCTGATCCATAATTTTTCTCCCATAAATTTTATATTTCTTTCTGAAATATTATTATACCACAAAATCTGCACCAGTGCAAGAGATTCCAGTTTTTTCCGGAATCTGCACCAAAGAAAGGAGACAAATATGTCTAAAACTGCTTTTGTAACAGGCGGGACCCGTGGAATAGGTCTTGCCATAACACGTGCACTGTCGGCTCAGGGATATATGGTTGCAGCTGGCTACTGCCGGAACGAAGCTGCCGCCTTGTCTGTAAAAAATGAATGCGGCGCAGTCCCGCTTAAATGCGATCTCAGCCGGAAAGGCAGTGCCGCAACGCTCGCACGACGAGCTCTCGAAGTGCTGGGACACGTCGACCTGTTGGTGAATAATGCGGCGGTTTCATATACCGACCTGTTCCAATGCATGACTGAGGACAGGGTAAATGAGCTTTATCAGGTGAACCTTTTCGGCACCACGGAGACTACACGCTTTCTGCTGCCGCATATGATCTCACGCAAAAGCGGCTGTATTATAAATATCGCCTCAATATGGGGCGAAGTCGGTGCATCATGCGAGGTGGATTACTCCGCTGCAAAAGGCGCAGTAATAAGCTTCACAAAAGCTCTTGCAAAGGAAACAGGACTCTCCGGAATACGTGTAAACTGCGTGTCACCGGGGGTTATCCGAACTGATATGAATTCTCACCTGTCTGATGAGGATATGCTTGCTCTCGCCGAGGAAACGCCCTTGGGGCGCATCGGAAGACCAGAAGAAGTTGCTGCCGCTGTATGCTGGCTTGCCTCCGACGCCGCAAGCTTTGTCACCGGTCAAGTCTTTCCCATAAACGGAGGACTTAACTAAGCCTTGACGCAGTCTTTTTGCTGTTTACTTATTGACCCGAATCAAAAAATAGTGTATAATATTAAATGTATGAATTGTCGGAAGGAGGCGCCGGTGTGCTCTACGGAAATCGTTCTACAATGTCTGCTCTAAGCAGAATGACTGAAGGCAACAGGCTCGCTCAGTGTTTTCTGTTCTACGGCGACAAGGGTCTTGGGAAAAAGACTCTGGCTAAGTGGTTTGCACAGCGGCTGCTTTGCTCCGGAACTGGTGAAAAGCCATGCGGTGTATGCAAAAATTGCCGCACTGTCCAGAAAAATGTCCACCCTGATGTTATCTGGGTGCCCCACAGCGGCAAGCTCCAGGGTTTCTCTGTTGAAACAGTACGGGATATCTGCTCACAGGCTATCGTTGCTCCAAACAGCGGCGACAAAAAACTCTATATCTTCGCCGACTGCGACAGGATGGACACCCGTGCACAGAATATCCTGCTGAAAATAATTGAAGAACCTCCGGCGTTCACATATTTTATTTTTACCGCAGGTTCAAGACAAACTCTTCTTCCAACTGTTATCTCACGTCTTGTCCCATTTGCTGTATCAGCCTGCACTGAGGACGAAACTCTTACCGCCCTCAGGGAACTCGGTTGGCCCGATGCCGACGCTCAAGAGGCTGTTGCTGCGTTTCACGGGAATATTGGCTGCTGCATATCCTTTTTGGAGGACGACAATGTCAAACTGCTCGTCTCGCTCACCAAAGAGGTTGTACGCTGCATAATCGACAAACGTGAATACGACCTGCTGAAAGTATTTTTCAGCGTCTCAAACGACAGGAACAGTGCACTGTGGCTGCTGCATGATCTGGAAATGGTTTTCAGAGATGCTGTCACCTTCCGACTGGGACAGGATATACCAAGCATAAGCTGCGATCCTGTGGGTGCTGGTATGCTCGCCGGCAAGCTTTCGACTGCAAAAGGACAGTATTTTCATAAGTGCATAGGAAAGGCCCATGATGCTATCGCTGCAAATGTGAACCTGCAGCTCGTTATGTCCGCTCTGTGCGCAGAACTCATGAGCGGGAAATAGAAAGGAATTTATATTTATGATAGATATTATCGGTGTTCGCTTCAAGCCCGGCGGCAAAGTATATTACTTTGCTCCCGGCAGTATTCAGGTCAAAGTCGGCGAAAAGGTCATCACTGAAACCTCTCGTGGTCTTGAATGCGGCGAGGTTATTATCGCCAACAAAAAAGTGCCGAAATCTGAGATTTCAGCACCTCTCAAAAACGTTGTCAGAATCGCCACTAAAGAGGATATGCGAACTGTGGCTGCCAACCAAAAAAAAGAAGAAAAGGCTGCGGCTGTTTGTCAGGAGAAAATTGCATTCAGGAACCTTAATATGCAGCTCGTAGATGTGGAATGCACCTTCGACAACAGCAAGCTGCTGTTCTACTTCACTGCCGAAAACCGTGTGGACTTCCGTGAACTGGTAAAGGATCTGGCAGCTGTCTTCAGGACACGTATCGAACTGAGACAGATAGGCGTCCGTGACAAGGCTAAAATGCTGGGCGGACTTGGAATCTGCGGCAGAGAATTCTGCTGCAAAAGCTATCTTTCAGACTTCCAGCCCGTTTCTATAAAAATGGCTAAAGAACAGGGACTTTCCCTCAATCCATCTAAAATATCAGGCTGCTGCGGCAGACTTATGTGCTGCCTAAAGCACGAGCAGAACGCCTACGAGGATCTGCTCAAGATAACTCCAAAGGTCAGCGCACTCGTTGCTCTCAGCGACGGCACTAAGGGAAAGGTGGTCGAGTCGAATCCTCTCACCGGCGTTCTTAAAGTGCTCACCGATAAGTCAGAGATACCTGTTAAAACTACTCGTGACGAGGTGACTCTCCTCAAGGACAGCCGCATTAAGGTCAACAACGATGAACTTCGTGCTCTGCGTGAACTGGAGGGACAGTAATGTCCGGCACTCCTCCCAAAATGAATTATCAGCTCAAAATGGAGCAGATTATAAATACTCTGCCGAAAGACAGAGTTCCTGTGCTGTTTCTCCATGCCTGCTGCGCTCCGTGCAGCAGCTATGTTCTGGAAGCCCTCAGCCCGCATTTTGAGATAAAACTATTTTTCTACAACCCCAACATCATGCCGCAGACGGAGTATCAGCACAGACTTTGCGAAGTAAAGCGCCTTGTGTCCCAGCTTGCGCTACAGAACCCGGTTCACGTTATAGATGGGGACTACGTGCCGGAACGCTTTATGGAGCTTGCAAAGGGGCTTGAAAATGAACCTGAACGCAGCGAACGATGCAGAAAATGTATATCCCTCCGGCTTGAGGAAACCGTGAAAGCTGCTGCTCAGGAAAAAGCCGATTTCGTAACAACAACCCTTTCCATAAGCCCACATAAAGATGCGCCCTTTATCAATGAAGCAGGCTGCAAACTTGCCAAACAGTACGGCACAACATGGCTTTACTCCGACTTCAAGAAAAAGGGCGGTTATTTCAGGTCAATTGAACTTTCAAGGGAATATGAGCTGTATCGTCAGGACTTCTGCGGCTGCGTTTATAGCAAAGCTAAGCGTGAACGTGAAAAAGCGGCTCAATCCTCCGAAAACAGTCCGCATTGATAAAGCAGCCGCTGATGTTCCTTCCAGAAATCATATCGCTGTGCTACAGACATCATACGGCAGCATTCAGGGTATCGTTCCAATAATGGGATGAGCAGCCGGTAGTCACTCAGGTTTATAATGCGCCGGCTTACTCCGTATTTTCCGGCATTCTTTAATGTATAGACTGTGCCGCCCTTTTCCCGGCGTATAATTCCCAGGACTGCCGAGGACGCTTTTAGCATATAGTCGTTCCTCCGCAGAAAACACCAGTCGGAATATGCGTCTGACACGCATACCACTGCATCAGCCGCATCTCCTATAGCGTATAAAAGAGGCTTGTCTTTACTTCGTATGCTGTATTCATGTCCCGGATAGGGAACCGCTGCTATCAGATGAATGTCTGGCAGTTCCCTTTTCATATGAAGCAATATCTCTCCTGCCCAAATGTCAACGCCTGCTGCCATGCCTGTTATAAAATAGCGAGCACCTCTTTTGTAGGCGTCGGCAGTCAACAGGGTCAGGAGCATCTTTATCGTATTCGTCATTACCCACTCCGAAAAAAATGAGGTATCCCTGAATCCATCGGGTCTGTGCCCTGTGAAGCACACTGTTTCATGGCGATGGCTGAGAAATTCCATATTGTTTTTTTCGGATATTCTCAATAGCTGGGGCATAATATCATCTCCGTTATTACGTTATCTCATCTTTATCATTATAACTTATTTTGCCTTGCATTGCAAGTGTATCGACACTTTGCAAGACTGAAAGAAGAGGTTTTTTATGAAGAAAATTCTGCACCGTGCATGGACTGAAATAGACCTCAATGCACTTGCTCACAATATTAACGCCATAAAGGCCGGTCTGCCGGAAAAAACTCAGCTTATGGCTGTTGTAAAGGCTAATGCATATGGCCATGGTGATGAGACTATATGCCGCAAACTCTGGAGTCTTGGCGTAAAATGGTTTGCCGTTTCCAATCTGGAGGAAGCTCTCACCGTAAGAAAGGTCTGTCCGGAGGCTGAAATATTTATTCTTGGCTACACTCCGCCTGAATGTGCTGTTGATATTGCTAAATATAATATCATTCAAGGCATTGTATCTCTGGAATATGCTGAGCAGCTCTGCCGTTATGCCAATGTTCCTATAAGATGCCATATCAAACTGGATACAGGAATGGGCAGGATCGGCTTCAGAAGCAAGGATACAGCTAAATGTATTGAGGAATTAATGCCTCTGTTTAAGATGGATAAACTCTCTATCGAAGGTCTTTATACCCACTTTGCCGTTGCAGATTCGCCCGAGAAGGAAGATATCGCCTATACATATGAACAGAAAAAACGCCTCTTTAACGTTTATGATATGCTGGCTGAAAAAGGACACAGACTTCCTCATGTCCACTGCATGAACAGCGCCGCAAGCGTTTACGATCCGGACGACAGATGTACCCTTGCACGTGTGGGAATCATAATGTATGGACTGTGTCCCAACTATCCCGTACCAGTGCCGATAGATCTCAAGCCCGTTATGACCTTCAAAAGCGTTGTCTCCCAAGTTAAGACTGCTTACCCGGGAGACTGCATAAGCTACGGCAGAACATATACTGCCGAGACTGAACGAAAAATCGCTACCGTTACTGTAGGTTACGCCGACGGCTACGCAAGACTCCTGTCCGGCAAGGGCAAGGCGCTTGTTCACGGAACTGCCTGCCCCATTGTGGGAAGAGTGTGCATGGACCAGATGATGCTCGATGTTACTGATGTTACCGTTCCGGTCGTATCCGGCGACGAGGTGACTCTTTTCGGGGACTGCGAGATCACTGCCGATTGGCTGGCTGCTCAGTATGGCACTATCGGATATGAAATAATCTGCGGCATTTCCAAGAGAGTGCCCCGTATAACAGTTTAATAATCAAGCCGTTGTGCAGCAGTGCACAGCGGCTTTTTATTTACCCAAATAAAAAGGACTGCCGTAGCAGTCCCTCATATGGATCATAAAGATCCTTACTCAGCGTGATTGTCGATATAGTTAACGATGTCGCCAACAGTCTTGATGTTCTCAACATCCTCGTCTTCGATCTTAACCTCAAATTCGTCCTCAACAGCCATTATGAGGTCAACGATGTCCAAAGAGTCAGCACCCAGATCATCCTGAATGTTAGCCTCCATTGTTACCTTGTCTTCCTCAACGTCCAGCTGGTCTACGATGAGTTCCTTGATCTTGTCAAATGTCATTTCAAAATTCCTCCATATATTATTTTTGATCCGGTTAAATGGATCAGGATTTATATAATCAGCATGTCTCTGTAAACACACCGATTTTCCTAAACTTAGTATACCGTTCTTTTAGTAAAACGTCAATATCTTTTTGCGTTTTTTCTTTCGTTATTCTCACCAAATATGACTTAAGATTCTCTGATATTTTATCCAAATCGTTTATCATGCCTGTATCCGACTCAGATATTATATCCTCAGCCACTCCAAGCTCCATCATATCCTCCGCTGTTATGCGCAGGACTTCGCAGGCTTCCTGCTCACGTGAGGCGTCCTTCCAGAGAATAGACGCTGCACCTCTTGGTGAGATAACCGAGTAGAGTGCATTTTCAAGCATAGCAAGAGCGTCGCAAACTCCAAGTGCAAGCGCACCGCCGCTGCCGCCTTCACCAAGTACGACAGATATAATAGGCGTGCGCAGCGACATGAACTCAGCAAGATTTCTGGCTATTGCCTCGCCCTGACCTCTCTTTTCGGCTTCTATGCCGCAAAATGCGCCCGGTGTGTCGATAAAGCATATCACTGGGCGGTGGAATTTCTCAGCCTGCTTTGCAAGCCTTAACGCCTTGCGGTAGCCCTCAGGATGGGGCATTGCGAAGTTCGACGCCTTGTTTTCCGCGATATTCCTGCCCTTTACCTCTGCGATAATAGTTACAGGTCTGCCGTCGAGCCTGCCTATACCGCCTAAAATAGCGCCATCATCTCCAACGCCACGGTCACCATGAAGCTCATAGAAATCCTCAAACACCATTGGAAGATAGTCTCGTATTGTAGGACGATTCTTATCACGTACAAGCAACTGTCGTTCCCATGCGGTTCTTGTATTCGTTGTATTATTCATATCAGAGAACCTCCTTCTTAGGCTCTGCCGTGTAGCCGTGGAGTTTCAGCAGATGTGACAGGGTACTGCGCATCTTCCGGCGGCTGACTATCATATCAACATAGCCATGCTCCAGTTGAAATTCTGCAAGCTGGAAGTCGTCCGGCAGGTGCTGCCTTATAGTTCCTTCAATTACCCGTCTGCCTGCAAAGCCAATGAGAGCCTTAGGCTCTGCTATTATTATATCGCCAAGCGACGCAAACGAGGCTGTAACACCACCTGTGGTCGGGTCTGTCATAACTGTTATGTAAAGCTGTCCTGCCTCATTATGCTTCTGCACAGCGGCAGAAGTCTTTGCCATCTGCATAAGGGAGATTATTCCCTCCTGCATTCTTGCACCGCCTGATGCTGTGAATGCAACTACAGGCAGTTTATGTTCAGCCGCATACTCGAAAGTTCTTGTTATCTTCTCGCCTGCAACACTTCCCATAGACGCCATCATAAAGCGTGAGTCCATCACAAGCAGCATTGTGGAGCTGCCCTTTATGGTGCATTTGCCCGTAACTACAGCGTCATTAAGTCCTGTTTTAGACTGAAGCTCAGTCACCTTTTCTGCATAGCCTGGGAACTCAAGCGGGTCTGCACTGCACATATCATGATAAAACTCCTCAAAAGAGCCCTTGTCGGCAGTTATTGCAATGCGCTCAGCAGCTGTCAGTCTGGCATGATATTTGCAGTTCGGGCATACCTTTCCCAGATCCGTCATTTTCTGCTGAGGTGTTGACACGCTGCACCGGGGACATTTAAACATTGGAACATCCGGCTCAGCAGGCTCTTCGCCGTTAAAGCGCTTTGTTACCGTTTTGAATAAATCTTCTAACATATCATTTCACCATTTACAGCTGCCTGGGCAGTCTGCATACTTCCTTAGGATTTTTTCAGTTTCTCCAGATATTTAGTCAGGTAGCTGTTGTCGTAATTGCCCGACTCAAAATCAGGATTCTTCAGCAGCATAAGCTGGAAATCAATATTCGTATCAATACCCTCTACGATAAATTCCGCCAAAGCCCATCGCATCTTCATTATTGCCTCCTTACGTGTGGGCGCATGAACGATAAGCTTGGCTATCATTGAATCGTAATAAGGCGGGATAGTGTAACCCTGATATACTGCACTGTCGATCCTCACTCCCGGTCCTCCCGGTGTGTAGAGCGATCTTATCGTACCCGGTGACGGACGGAAATCCAGTTCCGGATTTTCTGCATTTATGCGGCACTCAATAGCGTGTCCGCTTATCTTTATATCCTCCTGCACAAACGGGAGCTCCTCGCCCTGAGCTATACGGAGCTGCATCTGCACAAGGTCGATACCTGTTACAAATTCAGTTACGGGATGCTCAACCTGTATACGGGTGTTCATCTCCATAAAATAGAAGTTGAGCTTGTGGTCTACCAGAAATTCGATTGTTCCTGCGTTGCAGTAGCCGGCAGCCTGTGCAGCTTTTACTGCTGCCTCCTGCATTTTTGCTCTCAGTTCCTCAGTCATGAGAGGACTTGGACTCTCCTCGATAACTTTCTGGTTTCTGCGCTGCATACTGCAGTCACGCTCACCAAGAGCTACTGTATTGCCGAAGGAGTCTGCCAGTATCTGTATCTCCACATGACGAGGCCCTACGATGAGCTTTTCAAGGTATACCTCGTCATTGCCAAAGAATTTCAAAGCCTCTTCCCTTGCAATGATGAACTGCTGCTCCATCTGCTCGTCGTTGTCAACACGACGTATACCCTTGCCGCCGCCGCCTGCCGACGCCTTTACAAGTACAGGATAGCCTATCTCATTAGCTATGCGCTTTGCGTCCTCCACATCCTTCACAACGCCCTCGGAACCCGGTATAACAGGTACTCCGGCAGCCTTCATCGTCTCCTTTGCACGTGCCTTGTCGCCAAGCATGGAGATGGACTCGGGTGACGGACCTATAAATGTGATGCCATTTTCACGGCATAGAGCTGCAAACTCCGCACTTTCGGACAAAAAGCCGAAACCCGGGTGGATAGCGTCTGCACCGGTATTCTTACAAGCTGAAATGAGCGCCTGCATATTGAGATAGCTGTCCTTTGTAGCGGCAGGCCCTATACATACAGATTCATCTGCGATCTTTGCATGCAGCGCTGAACGATCTGCTGTGGAGTAGACCGTTACACTGTGGAGTCCCTGCTCACGGCAGGCACGGATTATACGTACCGCAATTTCGCCTCTGTTTGCTATTAAAACCTTGTGAAACTTCATATTTGCCGCTTCCTTACTTCTCAACAGCAAACTTTATCTCACAGGTAACAGCCTTCTTGCCGTCTACTGAAGCTACAGCCTTGCCTACGCCGATCGGACCACGTTGGCTGATTATCTCAACCTCTAAGTCAAGCACATCGCCAGGCACTACCTGCTTGCGGAACTTTGCCTTGTCAATACCTGCAAAAAGAGCTATCTTGCCCCTGAACTCAGGCTGTGAAAGAATACATACTGCGCCTGCCTGTGCGAGCATCTCTATCATAAGGACACCCGGTGTTACAGGCTTTTCCGGGAAGTGTCCCTTAAACCAGTAGTCATCCTCTCTCATATACTTGCGTGCTACAACACGCTTGCCCTCCTCCATTTCAAGGACCTCATCTATAAGCAGGAACGGATCTCTATGGGGGATTATCTCCTTAATCTGCTCCTGATTCATCAGAACTTCTGCCATTACATTCTCCTTCTGTCTCAGACGATACGCATAAGAGGCTGGTCGTACTCTACCGGCTCTCCGTTAGATACCATTATCTCCCCTACCACGCCGTCAAAATCGCTTGTTACCTCGTTCATAAGCTTCATGGACTCAATTATCATGAGCACGTCGCCCTTCTTTACAGTGTCGCCCACCTTTACATAGGGAGCCTCATCAGGTGAGGCTGCTGCATAAAATGTACCTACTATAGGCGCTTTTACCACATTGCCGGACTTTGCCGGATTTTCTGCCGTAGTCTCCGCAGGCGCTGCCATTGGAACTGCCGGTGCCATCGGAGGCATCATCGGCGGCTGCATGGGGATAAGGCAATTACCCTCAATAACCAGCTCCTCATCATCTGTCTTGATCTTTATCTTGCCCAGCTTATAATCGGAGACTGTTTTTACAAGCTCCTTTATCTCGTCAATAGTATACATGTCTTTATCTTAACCCTCCAGCTTCTTGAAGCACAGTGTTGCATTGTGACCGCCAAAGCCCAGTGAATTTGAAAGTGCTGCATTTACAGGCATTTCAACTGCGCCGTCTGTACAGTAGTCCAAGTCACATTCCTCATCAGGTGTGGTATAGCCGATAGTCTGGTGAATAAAGCTGTTTTCGATGCTCAGTGCGCATACGATAGCTTCAACTGCACCTGTACCGCCCAGCATATGACCTGTCATGGACTTGGTGGAGTTTATCTTTACCTTGCGTGCGTTTTCCTCGCCAAGAGCGATCTTTATCGCACATGTCTCGTATTTGTCGTTAAGACCGGTGGATGTGCCATGCGCATTGATGTAGTCGATCTGGTCAGCAGTGAAACCTGCCTCCTCATAGGCATTCTTCATAGCTCTTGCAGCAGCCTCACACTCTGGTGACGGTGATGTCATGTGGTATGCGTCGCAGGTTGCGCCGTAGCCAGCTATTTCGCAGTAGATGTGCGCACCTCTTGCCTTGGCGTGTTCATACTCCTCCAGCATGAGAACACCTGCGCCCTCGCTCAGTACGAAACCGCTTCTGTTCTTATCAAATGGTGTAGACGCCTTCATAGGGTCTGTCTCACGTGTAAGAGCCTTCATTGTCTTGAAGCCGCCCAGTGTGAATTCTGTCACCGTAGACTCCGTACCGCCACAGATACAGACGTCCAGATAGCCATCCTTGATCTTGCGGAAAGCCTCGCCGACAGCGTGGGTAGATGATGCGCAGGCTGTTACTGTTGCAAAATTGTCACCACGGAAGTTGGTCTTCATAGCGATCTCGCCTGCTGCCATGTTGGAGATCATCATGGGAACGAAGAATGGTGATATTCTATTGGGTCCCTTCTCCATATACTTTGAATGCTCTGACTCTGTCATTTCAAGACCGCCGATACCACATCCGATGATAACGCCGCAACGGTATGGGTCAAGATCCTTCATATCACTGCCGCAGTCCTTGATAGCCTGCTTAGCTGACGCTACTGCAAACTGCGTGAATCGCTCCATGTGGCGGATATCCTTCTTTTCAAAATAGTCTGCAGGCTCAAAATCACGTACAATTCCTGCAACGCTTATACCTACCTCTGCTGTATCAAACTTGTCTATAGCTGAAATACCGCATTTGCCTGCCTTAACGTTCTCCCAGAACGCCTCAAGTCCGCATCCCAGAGGATTTACAGTACCCATACCTGTAATTACTACTCTTCTCATAGACTTTTATTATTTCCTTTCTGCTTAAATAGATTTAAGTGGAAAATCACATCATAAGACCGCCCGAGATCTCGATAGTCTGTCCAGTAACATAGCTTGCATCGTCGGAGCACAGGAATGATATTACGCCTGCGATCTCGTCTGTTGTACCATATCTGCCCATAGCGACCTGCTTGAGCATTGCATTTCTTACGTCCTCAGACAGAGCGTCAGTCATAGCTGTCTTTATAAAGCCGGGAGCTACTGCGTTTACAGTAATGCCACGGGAGCCAAGCTCTTTTGCCGCAGTCTTTGTCATACCGATGATGGCTGCCTTTGAGGCAGAATAGTTCATCTGACCGGGATTGCCGTACAAACCTGCTACAGACGCCAGACTCACGATTCTGCCGTGCTTCTGGCGGAGCATAACTGCACCCACAAGCTTTATCATATTGAAAACGCTCTTCTGATTTACTGCGATAACTGCGTCGTACTGCTCCTCAGACATACGGAGAAGGAGTCCGTCCTTTGTTATGCCTGCGTTGTTTACAAGAGCATCAATGCTCCCAAGGCTTGTCTTTACCGCCTTGACCATCTCCTCACACTGAGCGTAATCTGCAACATTTGCAGCAAAAAGCTCAGCCTTTACGCCATATGCTCTGCAGGCCTGTGCTACATTTTCAGCGTTTGTCTTATCGTTGTCGCTGGGAAAGTGATTTATCGCAACGTCAAATCCATCCTTTGCAAGACGCTCTGCGATACAAGCTCCGATGCCCTGTGATGCACCTGTTATGAGTGCTACTGCCATAGTTTTTTCTCCTTCCGTTTATCTGCCCAGCAGCTTTGCTGCTTCTGTCATCATATCCTCGATAATGTCCTTGCATGGACGAATATCGTTTACCATACCTGCTATAAGTCCGCAGAGGAATGATCCCTCCTCGACGTTGCCGTCAACTGCTGCCTTGCGGAGAGAGCCTACCGTGAGAGCCTCGAAATCCTCAGGCGGAGCTGCATTCTTCTCCATCTCCTGAAGCTTCTTTGTATACTTTGTCTTTATGCTTCTGCATGGACTGCCAGAATAGAAACCTGTTATCTGATTGTCGGTATCCTTTGCTTTTAATACCAGATTCTTGTAGTTCTCGTGTATCTGGCACTCCTCGGAGGCAAGAAAACGTGTACCTATCTGTACACCCTCTGCACCCAGCATGAAGGACGCTGCAACGCCTCTGCCGTCGGCAATGCCGCCTGCTGCGATAACGGGAATCTCAACTGCGTCAACTACCTGAGGCACAAGACACATTGTAGTATTCATACCGATATGTCCTCCGGATTCCGTTCCCTCTGCAATAACAGCGTCGGCACCGGAACGCTCCATACGCTTTGCAAGCGCTACCGACGGAACTACCGGGATAACCTTGATGCCGGCAGCCTTCCATGCTTCCATATACTTTCCGGGATTGCCTGCGCCTGTTGTTATCATAGGCACCTTTTCTTCGATTACGAGCTGTGCCAGCTCCTCAGCGTTGGGGCTCATGAGCATGATGTTCACGCCGAATGGCTTGTCCCCTACCTTTGATTTGCAGATGCGGATCTGCTCACGAAGATAGTCGATAGGTGCGCTGCCGCCTGCGATGATTCCGCAGCCGCCTGCGTTTGTAACTGCTGCTGCAAGTGTACTTTCTGCAACCCATGCCATACCGCCCTGAAGCAGAGGATATTTACATCCCAGCAGCTCTGTGATTCTTGTTTTCATAATGTTTTTCCTTTCGTGAATCTATTTTGATTTGTTTACGGACTATTTATCAATATTGAAGAATTGCCGCAGCGTAAGTGAGACCTGCACCAAAACCTACCAAACATATCTTGTCGCCTCTCTTTATCTCGCCGGAGCGTACCGCCTCGTCGAGAGCTATCGGGATAGATGCGCTTGATGTATTTCCGTGATTCTTGATATTTATAACAGCTTTCTCCATAGAGAGCTTCATATTCTTCATAGCTGTTTCGATAATGCGGATATTTGCCTGATGCGGGATTATCTTGTCGAGGCTGCCAAGCGTCATACCTATCTTTTCAGCGGCAGCCTTTGCAGCTTTGGGCATTGCCTGCGTTGCAAAGCGGTATACTTCCTTGCCGTCCTGTGTGAGACAGTGACCATATCTGCCCGACTTCTTTTCTTCAATGTCCTTCCATTTTTCGGCATCCTCCTCAAACGGCGGATCAAACTCTGTGTGCTTTGCGTAAAGATATTTTGCGCCTGTTCCGTCTGCGCCAAGATGACTTGAATAGAGAGCGTTTTCATCATACTCCACCACGGCAGCTGCTGCGCCGTCGCCAAAGAGGATACATGAGGAGCGATCTTCATAGTTAGTTATCTTTGAAAGCTGTTCGTTTGCCACCACAAGAGCGTACTTTGCGCCACTTTCGGTCTTGAGATAGCGGTGTGCAATATCCATGGCATATACAAATCCGGCACACGCTGCTCCAAGGTCGAAGCAGGCTGCATTTACAGCGCCTGTTTCACGCTGGATAATGCAGGCTGTTGCGGGTGTATGGTAATCATGAGTAACAGAGGTGTCGATAACAAGACTGATGTCAGAAGGATCTATGCCGGCCGCTTCAATGGCAGCCTTTGCAGACTGTGCACCCATATACCATGTAGGCTCCCCGGTTGAGATATGCCTGGAGCTTATTCCGGTACGTGTACGAATCCATTCATCATTCGTCTCTATGAATGCCTTATAATCATCGTTTGTCATTATCTTCTCTGGCACATAGCTGCCGGTACCTAAAATGTGAAGGCCCATGGAAAAATTCCTCCGTTCCTATTGTGTTTATTTGAATTTTATGATATGATTAGAGAAGCAGAGCTTTTACAGGGCTTTACTGCTGCAAATCAAACACTCTTACATTATACAATATTTCGCACGATTTTGCAATGACTAATCCCTATTTTTTCAGGGAATTTTCACTGTTTCCTATTTGTTGCACAAATTCCCTGCAAATTCGCTGACTTCATTTGCATAAATCGCCGATAACTTCAGAAAGGACATGATCTTTTATGACAATTTCTCTCTTTTCTGGTCAGGGCTCCCAATATACAGGAATGGGTCTTGATCTGGCGGCGACTGATCCGTCACTTGACTATATCTATGAAACAGCGTCAAAGGTTCTTGAATTCAACCTGAAAAAAATAATTGCTGAGTCAGACGCTGAAACTCTCTCTCGTACTATCTACGCACAGCCTGCCATTATGGCTACATCTCTCGTATGCCTTGAGGCTGCCAAGAAAAAAGGCTTTGCCTACGACGGTGTTGCAGGTCACTCTCTGGGTGAATATGCTGCCATGGTGGCCTCCGGTATGCTCTCACTGGAAGACGGCTTTAAAGTGATCAAGGCTCGTGCTGAGGCTATGGATAAGGCCGCTCAGAATGCTGAGGGTGCAATGTGCGCTATCCTCAAGATGTCGGCTGAGGACGTTGAAAAGCTCTGTCAGGAAACTGAGGGCTATGTAGTTCCGGCAAACTATAACTCCACTATCCAGACTGTTATTGCCGGCGAAAAGGCTGCTGTTGCTGCTGCGGCTGAGGCTGCTGCTGCTAAAAAGGCACGAGCTGTTCCGCTGGCTGTTGCAAGCGCATTCCACACAAAGCTTATGCAGCCTGCTGCTGATGAGTTCTATGCGGCTGTAAAGGACGTTAAATTCTCTGCTCCATGCTGCAAGTTCTTCTCAAACGTGCTTGGTGCTGAACTTACTGATTTCTCTGATATGCCCTCTCTGCTGGCTAAACACATAGTTTCTCCGGTAAGATTTACTGCTGAGCTGGCTGAAATGCAGGCTCAGGGAGCTGATACATTTATTGAGTTTGGTCCTAAGAATGTCCTCACAGGTCTCGTTAAAAAGACTCTCAAGGACGTTACTGCAAAAAACTGCGAAAACTGCGCAACTCTTGAAGAGGTGACTGCATAATGGATAAATATACCCTCATAGGATATCCGCTGGGACACTCCATGTCACCTATGATACACGATCGGCTTTTCGCCATGAAAGGCAGAAAGGCGTCATACAGCCTGACTGAAATTGCTCCCGAGGAGCTGGCAAACAAAGCTCAGTCTCTCAAAGAATACAGAGGTCTCAATGTGACTATCCCTCACAAGCAGACAGTTATACCCTTTCTCGATGAGATCGGCGAATCTGCTAAACGTTACAATTCTGTAAACTGTATCGTAAACAAAAACGGAAAACTTATCGGCTATAATACTGACTGCGACGGATTTGTCCGCTCAGTAGAAAAATATCCCATGGATGGCAAGGTGCTGCTGGTAGGCTGCGGCGGCGTTGGCAGAATGATGGCTGTTGAGGCTGTGCTCCACGGTGCTGAACTGACTATCGGCATTATCCCATGCGATACCGAAAGAGCCGCTGCTCTCACCGAGGAGATACTCGCCATGAAGCCCGATGCCAAAATACGCACAGCTCTCACCGCTGACCTTGATGAAAGCTTTGATGTTATCCTCAACGCATCTCCTGTGGGAATGTATCCAAAGACAGAGGCCTGCCCCGTAAGCGACACTCTCATTGAAAAGTGCGGTTATGTATTCGATGTTGTATATAATCCCGTTGAAACTACACTTATGAAAAAGGCAAGAGCTCTTGGTAAGCCCGCTGTCGGCGGAAGCGCTATGCTGGTGCTCCAGGCAGTAAAAGCTCATGAGCTTTGGGACGGTGACTTCTACACCGATGAACAAATACAGTCCATCATAGACGAGATGGAAGCTCAGATAAAGGAGCAGTTCCCCATAGACGGAGGTGCTGAAAAGTGACCATTTTCCTCTGCGGATTTATGGGCTGCGGCAAATCCGCCATGGGAAGGGTTTTAGCACGCAGACTCAAGCTTCCGCTTATCGATACGGATGAAGCTATCGTTGAGCAGGAGGGTATGAGCATACCCGATATTTTTAAGAAAAAGGGTGAGCCATACTTCCGCCGTATTGAGGCCGAGACTGTTCAGTCCCTTTGCAGCCGTGATGCTATAGTATCCTGCGGCGGCGGCGCAATGCTCAATCCGAACACTGCGGCGGCTGCTAAAAAAGCTGGCGCTTATATCGTACTCATCGACCAGACATTCGACGTTTGCTACCAGCGTATAAAGGACGATACAAACCGTCCCATCGTTCAGCAGAATACAAAGGAACAGCTCCGCAAGATATTCAATGACAGAGCTGTTATATACAGAAAGCACTCTACCGTTATCCTGCCGCCTGAGGATACTCCCGGCGCAACGGCAGACGCTCTTATAAAAGCACTGGAACTGAAAGACTAAATAACTACAAAACAGGAGTTATAATGAAAATATATAATGGTAAGATCTACACCATGACGAACAAAGGCGTTATTGAAAACGGCTTTGTAACTGTGGAAAACGGAAAGATAACCAATGTGCAGGAAGGTAAGCCCGACTGCATCTCACCTGAGGATATAAACGCCGGCGGAAGTATCATTATGCCCGGCTTTATCGACGCTCACACCCACTTGGGTATACTTGAAAACGGACTTGACTTCGAGGGCGATGACTGCAACGAGGCTTCTGACCCTTTCACTCCGCATATGCGTGCCATTGACGGCGTGAATGCAATGGACTTCTGCTTTGAAGAGGCTGTTAAGGGCGGTGTTACTGCTGTTATGATATCTCCGGGAAGCGCCAACGCCTGCGGCGGCTCCATGGTTGTTATGAAGACAAACGGCATCTGTGCCGATGATATGGCAGTGGCGTCTACGGGAATGAAGTTTGCGCTGGGCGAAAATCCTAAGAATGTCTACAACGGACGTGACGAAGCTCCAAAGACAAGAATGGCTACTGCTGCGCTCATACGTGAGGGACTTTATAAAGCTAAGCGTTACCTATCAGACTGCGAGGCTGCTGAGGAAGACAGCGAACTGCCAGACTACGACGCAAAATGTGAGGCTCTTATACCTCTTTTAAAAGGCGATATCAAAGCGCACTTCCACTGTCACCGTGCAGACGACATCTGTACGGCTATCAGAATAGCAGACGAATTCCATCTGGACGCTGTTATAGTCCACGGAACTGAAGCGCACCTTATACCCGATATCGTGAAAAAAGCAGATATACCCGTGATATGCGGCCCTATACTCTGCGACAGATGTAAACCGGAGATGAAAAATCTCACCATCAGCTCACCTGCTTTACTCCAAAAGCACGGCGTTAAAATTGCAATCTGCACTGACCATACTGTCATTCCAATACAGTATCTCTCCGCAACAGCGGCACTTGCTGTGAAGGGCGGATTGGACGAGATGGACGCTCTCTTCAGCATCACAAAAGGTGCTGCGGAAATACTGGGTGTTCAGGACAGGATAGGCTCTATACAGGCAGGTATGGACGCCGATATCCAGCTATATAAAAAAGACCCTCTCGACCTGCGGGAGGATCCATGGCTCGTTATGATAAACGGTCAGGTACAGGTGAATTGCTGACCCTGACAAAATCACGAATAAAGCAAAATGGCAGTCCTAACGGACTGCCATTTCTGTTTATTGTCTTTCAAGCCATGCGTTAGCCAGATCAAGCGCATCAAAAAGGCTGGTTCGTTCGGAGGTCTTTACTATAGCCTCCATGGGATTCAGCTTTTCATCAGTAGAGATCTTGTAGACCTTGATCTTATCTGCAACATCAAGGCTTCCCTGCTTTGTCTTATGCACTATCTGAAGCTGTGTTACATAAGGGTCGGACATATAACCGTAATAGATACAATTCCCACTGCGTACCAGTGGATAACCCTTATACATGAAATATTCCTGCTGCATATTGACCATCCTTTCTAATTCTCCGGCTTGTTTTTAAGTTTAACTCCATGTCTGCACGAAGTCTTCGTCTGTATCGAAAAGCTCCATGTTCTTCTTGAATGCATCTATGAATGAAGCACGGCAAGTAAAGCTTGATTCACCGTTTATAGTTATAAGACAGTTAAAGTCATCCTGACGATAGAAGCAGATCTCCTGCTCCTTGCTGCCGTTCTTTGTGCGGAAGTAGAGAGTTGCCTCCGGTTCTCCGTTTGGTACGCCGTTAAGCTCAACACCCTCGGCTGTTGTCTTCAGCAGGAACGTATAAAGCAGACGGAATCGTTCAGTTTCAACTGTTTCTCCATTGAGCTTTACAACTGCTGTATCTGCATCATCACCCTCGATGGTGAAGTTCATGTCCTCCATACCATCAGCCTTCATTGAAAGCTCGCCAAGATCCCATACATATGTTGCAATAACAAGGCTGGATGCTATGTCCGTCGGCTCAACAGTCGCCCAGAGGCAATCTCCCTCTGCCATTGCATATATAACGTCAACTCCCTTAAGCATTACCGGATAATATGCCTCGTCAGAGCCGGTTTCATCATCATGCTCAACAAAACGGTCCCCTATAACAAGTGTGTAAACATTGCCGTCGTCACAGTCCATGACCACCTCGCCGAATGGCTCATCAAGACCATACTGCGCCTTGTCGCTGTCCTCGGGATGAATCTTCAGTATACTGGAGGCCTTAGCCCCGAAAATCCCCGTTATCAAGTCGGAGGAACGCTCCACACTCAAATATGCCGGAATAGGTTCTGTCATCTCATGAGATGCCGCCGTACCGCCAAGGCTGTCGTCATCGTCAGCGTAGTCCATATATGAGAGAACAATATCCTGCTCCATGTCCTCACGTTCTACTGTAAGTGAATTTACTATGGGATACTCATCCTCAGCTGGTGCTTCAAGCATTGTAAGAGACATGAAATCCTCTGCTGCCTTGCTGTAATTCGCCACAAGCGAGGTCATTACTGAATATACAGTATCATCACCCTCAACTGCAAAATAACTGTTTTCTCCGTCGGCCACTGAGTTTCCTGCACGGAATGCAAATGTGCTGCCGTCGTCAAAGGTGAGGACTCCCTTTGGAGCGTCCTCCCCCAGACCGTATTTTTCCATATCATCGCAGTCCTCGGCAACTATTGACGTTGCTGAAAGTCCGGCGATATTGTTTGCAAGAGTGCTTGCCAGTGATGCATCTGTAGGCACATCCTCCCAGCCCTCGACTGCGAATACCGTATCTGTTCCGGCTTCTTCGTCAGCCTTTGCCGTGCGGATGATAGTGTAGCTTCCTGTGCTGTTTGTTACGTCAACGGAGACCACATCGTCCTTTGTCTGTGTGGAAAGCACCAGATCTTCCGCATTTGCTGTAGTAGTAGACGCTGCCTCAGACTGGCTGCTTTCTTCCTTATCCTGCTTATTTGAAACAACTACAACTGCACCGGCAAGTCCTGCTATCAAAACAACGCCGCCTATCAGTCCCAGTATTTTCTTGTTCATAGGAAAACCCTTTCTTTCTTCCTGCCTTAACGGCTTCTTCTGCGGATAGCAACAACTACGCCTGCGGCTACAACAATTGCAGGTATTACAAGCCATACTACCCACTTTATAGTATCTATCTGACCGGCTGTTATATCAAGAGTTGCTGCTGTTACGCTCTTTGACGCAATGACAGTGTTTGCCTCCTTGCCGCAGATAGTGTTGAGTGCGCTGATTATATATTCTCCGTTGTTGTATGAAGAATCAGACAAAACATAATAGTCCAGCATTGACATAGAGGAGAATACAAGCATATTGCTTTCCATGACAGTGCCGTCTACGTTGACCTGATTCTGCACCAGACACGCAACCGTGTGCACCTCAGCTATATCTGCCTCTTCTTCTGTCATTGAAGAATCCTGAAGACGGGTTTCGGTTGAACCAGAGGAGGTCTGCCACAAAGGCGTTACCACCTTGCCGTTGTTCAGGTTCTGCTCAATGATAGGTCTGCCGAACGGCGCTACGATAGGAAGTGTTGTGTTTGAAAGACTTCCGCTATAATCCGATGTTGCAACGGTAACTCTGGGAGCAAGTGTATACTGTCCGTTGTTATAGGAATCTACTGTTGTAACACTCTGGAGATACTCGTCTGTATCGGTAACTACGCTGTCAGATATCTGGATATTCCAGTCCTTCAGGAATGCATCAAGATTAGGTGTGTCACCCTGTGTATAGTCGGCGATGTAGATCATCTGTTTACCGTACTCTCCGTCATTATACATAAAATCGGAAAGTCTCTGTACTGCGTCAACGCTCAGATCTGATACAGGCGCCGGCAGTACAAGTATATCATAGTCGCCTGTACTGAAATCAGTTGTTGTGATATTAAGCTCACGTGTTACGTCGTAACCGTTATCGTCAAGAAGTGATTCAAGTGCCTGCATTGCATAAGCATTGCCCTGTGTTGCGCTGAAAATGTAGCTTTCAGAGCCTGTCTCGCCTACATACTCAATAATGCCGACATTTTTTACGTTTGCATCAGTTACATTCATGATAGCATTTGTCAGCATCTGCTCACCCTTATAGCCGGTGATGATGTCGGCAAATGTGCAATAGCCGTACATATAGTAGCTATACATATTACTGTCGATATCAAACATCTCCAGCAGACTGTATACCTTTACTCTCTCTCCTGATGCCACGATAACACAACCCGAGCTTATGTCGCCGCCGTAGATCTCCTGATACTTTGAAAGTACATCAGGATCTTTTGTGGTGTCGAAATATGTTACGCTGATATGGTCTGAGTAGTCTTCATACTTTGACAGAGTCTCGGTTACCATCATTTCCGTTGTACCAAGGAGATCCTTGATGGTATCCTTTTCAACAGAGATTGCTATCTCAACGTCCTGGTCGAGGTTCTTTACATAGTCGATAGTCTCCTCAGAAACTGCATATACCTTGTCCTTTGTAAGGTCAAGACGAACATCTGCCAGCATACTTACAAGAATATTTACTAACACTACTACTACTATAACTACTGCTGTTATAGCTGTTGCCATAGAGCCATACTTCAGCTTCTTACGTCTTTTCAGCTTTTTATTCTGCTTTTCGCTTGTCATTTCTTTTTCAAGAAATGCTTCCTGTTTCTTATTCTTCATGCTAATCCCTCCTTACTTCCAACGGCGTGTTTCCAGCACACGAACTGTAAGGAAGTTGAATACAGCCGCAAAACTCACATAGAACAGTACGCTGGAAAGGTCAAACAGTCCGCAGGTAAAATCATAAAACTTATTATAGAAGGAAATTGCATTCATGCCAGTTGCCACTGCGCCTACTATAGGCTCAAATATCTCAGGTACACTTGCATTTTCAACAAGTCCTGCCAGTTCCTGCATCACACACATCACAAACAGCAGCAGCAGACTGATGATATATGCGATAAACTGATTCTCGGTAAGTGAGGAGATAAATACTCCCACTGAGATAAATGCTGCACCCAGAAGGAACAGTGCTATAAAGTTGGATACTACTATTCCCCATGTAACTGTGCCGAATGCGCTCAGGATAAGAGCATACACAAATATAATTGCAATGCCTATTGTATACATGACAAGTGCGGCAAAATATTTGCCCAGGACTATACCGCCCAGTGATATCGGTGCTGTTAAAAGTCCCTGGTCTGTTTTCTGCATCTTTTCCTCGCTGAAGCTGCGCATTGTAAGCACCGGTATGAGCAGGAAGCCTGCCCAGAACAGCATCGAGAAAAAGCTCGACATATCCGATATACCATATGAAAGGGTGAACAGATAAAAGCACACACCCGAAAATACGTAAAATACTGTTAGATATACATATGCAATGGGAGATGAGAAAAAGGCTCCCATTTCACGTCTGAAAATCGCACCCATTATTCCTCTGCCTCCTCTTTTTCGCTGTCATCAGCAGCTGTATAGCCGTTGTTGTCATCAGTGGAAACCGTTTCCTCAACAGCTTCGCTGAATGTCTCCTCCGGTTCTGCCTGCTTTATATCCTCCGGAGTTGTAAGGCGTACTATCTTTTTAGGCATATCGCTCCTACTTTCCGGCATATCCTCGCCCATTGTTATACGCATAAAGATATCCTCCAGAGTCATTTCGTCATTTGCCATCTTATAGATAGACCAGCCGTGCTCCTTGCACATCTCATTTATCATAACACGGATATCTGCGCCGTCCTCCAGAACTATCTCATAGTCATATATACCGCCTTCACGCTCCATGTCAGCACGTACGCTCTTTACACCGTTTATAAGACGTATAGCTCCCAGAACCTCATCACGGTTTCCGTCGAGCCGTACTGTTATACGGTTTATGCTGGATACGCTCTTTGTAAGGTTTTCGAGAGTATCGTCGGCTGCCATTTTGCCCTTGTTTATGATGATAACTCTGTCGCATACTGCCTGTATCTCCGACAGGATATGCGACGACAAAATAAGCGTATGACGCTTACCCAGCTTCTTTATCAGGTTTCTTATCTCGATTATCTGCTTAGGGTCGAGACCTACTGTAGGTTCGTCCAGAATGAGGATAGGCGGATTGCCGACGAGTGCCTGTGCCATTCCCACACGCTGACGATAACCCTTTGAAAGCCGTCGGATTATTCTATGTGATACATCGTTTATCTTGCAGAGATTGCATATCTCCGTAAGATGTGACTTTCTGGGGAGCTTGCACTTCTTCAGGTCGTATACAAAATTGAGATAGCCCATTACTGTCATATCCTGATAGAGCGGCGGCAGCTCCGGCAGATAGCCGATATTTGCCTTTGCCTTAATGGGATCCTCAAGAATGTCGATACCGTTGATAAGTGCCTGTCCGGAAGATGAACTGATGTAACCGGTGAGCATATTCATAGTTGTGGACTTGCCGGCACCGTTTGGCCCCAGAAAGCCCAGAATCTCGCCGTCCTCAACTGTAAAGCTGATATTATCCACTGCCAGATGATCACCATAGTACTTCGTAAGGTTTTTTACCTCGATCATGGGTGATTGCCTCCTTTTATATGCCAATGCACAAATTAATTCAAATTATACATGGCTATTGTGATAATACTGTGTTAACATATTGAAAGCTCATGAGAGCCTTTCTATTCCTATACGAATACGACGCAGTGTCTCCTCCTTGCCAAGGATAGCACAAAGCTCTGTGCCGCCGCCAGGTGTGCACTGCTTACCGGATACTGCCGTTCTGAGAGGCCAGAGCATCCAGCCGTTCTTCACCTCAAGCTCTGCAATAAGACCGAATACTGCCTCGTGAATGCTGTCCGCCGTCCAGTTGTCAAGCTTTTCAAGCACGGGCAGCAGCTTCTTGAGCGCCTCAAGAGACGTTTCCGGTGTAGTCTTCATCTTCTTGTGGCGATACATCTCCAGATCATACTCCGGAAGCTCATCGATAAAGTCTATCTGCTCAGCAATGTCGGTAAATATCTCCGTTCTGGGCTTGAGCACCTTGCAGAGCAGATTCATGTCGGCTATATTTGCCTTTACAGCCTTTTTGATATAGGGCACTGCTATTTCAGCATACCTTTCATCTGTCAGTGCTGCCACATACTTTGCATTGATAGCCTTCAGCTTCATGCTGTCAAATATAGCCGGAGATTTACTTATACCCTTGATGTCAAAAGCCTCGCACAGCTCCGACAGCGAATATATCTCCTGTTCACCGGAGGGAGCCCACCCCAGCAGACATATGTAGTTTACTACAGCCTCAGGCAGATATCCCTTTGCCATGAGATCCTGGAATGAAGCGTCGCCATTTCTCTTGGAAAGCTTGTTGTGCTGATCCTTCATAACCGGCGCACAGTGGATATATACCGGCACATCCCAGCCAAATGCCTCATAAAGCAGGTTATACTTTGGTGCTGAGGACAGATACTCATTTCCTCTTATAACATGAGTTATACCCATCACATGGTCATCGACTACATTTGCAAAATTATATGTAGGCATACCATCTGTCTTGATGAGCACCTGATCATCAAGAGTCGCATTTTCAACAGAGATATCTCCGTAAATTTCATCGTGGAATGTAGTTGTGCCGTCAAGCGGCATTTTCTGGCGGATAACATAAGGCACACCTGCACGGAGCTTTTCCTCTACCTCTTCCTGAGACAGATTCCGGCAGTGACGGTCGTACATTGGGTCCTGATGTGCCTCCTCCTGAGCCTTTCTTACAGCGTCGAGTCTGCACTTATCGCAGAAGCAGTAGTAAGCATGACCCTTTTTAACAAGATCCTCTGCATAAGACTTGAACATACCCATTCTTTCGGACTGCACATATGGTCCGACAGGACCACCTATATCCGGACCTTCGTCCCAGTTGAGACCTGCTATGCGCAGAGTGTCGTATATAACGTCCACTGCGCCTTCTACATAGCGTTCCTGGTCTGTGTCTTCAATTCTTAGAATGAAGTCACCGCCGTTCTTCTTTGCGATAAGATATGCATAAAGGGCGGTTCTGAGATTGCCGATGTGCATATAGCCGGTAGGACTTGGTGCGAATCGGGTTCTCACTTTATTTGCCATGAGTTCTTCTTCCCTTTCATAATATGGATTCCGCAAGCACACGTGCCCTTTCGCAGTCCTGCTCTATAGCTGTGCGCAGTGCGGTTATATTTTCAAACTTCTGTTCCGGACGGATAAAGTACAGCAGTTCTGCTATACACTCCCTGCCATACAGATCGCCGGAATAGTCAAAAAGATATGTCTCCGCAAGAGGCTTTTCCTCCTCAGAGACTGTAGGCTTTACACCAACATTTGTAACGCCGTAATATGTACCCCCAGGCACTGTTACACGGCTCAGATATACCCCAAACCGTGGTACAAGCTGTCCTTTTTCAAAAGGCATATTTATAGTGGGGAAATCAAGAGTTCTCCCCAGTGCCCTGCCGTGGGTCACCTTTGCACTTACTGCATAGGGTCTGCCTAAAAGCTCAGCAGCCTTTTCTGGTCTGCCAGCTCTCAGATGTTCACGTATACGTGTAGAGGAGACAGTCTTTCCATCGTATACCACAGCCTCCATCAAAATTGCTTCAAAGCCCATTTCTCTGCCGAATTCCGCAAGCTCCCTGAAGCCCCAACCTGCTTTCCTGCCAAACCTAAAGTCACTGCCGCAGAATACCTTTGTCGCATTCAGCCTGCCTGCAAGTATATCCCGGCAAAACTGTTCACCGTCCATATCCTGAATCTCCGAAAATTCAGGCGAATATACTGCCTCTATCCCATATTCTTCCATGAGGATAAGCTTCTGACGGTCAGTAGCAAGAAATTCAAAGGGTTTGCCATGCTTTTTAGGAAACGTTCTTGTCTCGAAGGTAAATGCTGCCGGTATAAGTCCCTCGTTCCTGCATTCAATAGCTGCTCTCAGTATCCTTTGGTGTCCCAGATGTACTCCGTCGAATAGCCCAAGGGCAACGGCAGTTCTGCCGGAAAGTGAGTCTGTAACAGTTATCATACACGGCATTCCTTACCTTTCCTCAAAATTTTTACTGCACCTTAGCTCATTCTTCTCAAAATCGGCTCTTGCAGTGCCTATAAATATACCGTCGTGGCTGTAAACTGTATAATCGCATATATGTGCCTGTATATTGTGGATACGTCCAAGATCAAGCTTTACTCCGTTACGATACATTCTCGTCTGAACTTCATTCAGCCTTAGCTTTGGATATGCTCCGAAAATTCTCTCTGTCGGAATTATGATATCCTGTAGAGTTCCTCTTTCTGCAGCAGCCTTTACCTGCTCAAAGGTATAGCAATCGTCAAGGCTGAAGCCCGATGCCATTGTACGGCAAAGAAAAGTCATTACGCCGTCTCCGCCCAAAGCTTTTCCCATATCAGATAAAAGCGTTCTTATATAAGTTCCCTTTCCGCATGAAACTGTAAGCTCTGCCTCCTGAGTTTCCTCGTCAAAGGCGTGGAGATCTATGCTGTACACACGCACGTTCCTCACAGGACGCTCTGTCTCAATGCCCTGTCTTGCCAGCTCGTAAAGACGTTTTCCTCCAACTGATACAGCTGAATACATGGGCGGAAGCTGTTCGATATCACCCACAAACTGAGGTATCAGCGCTCTGAGCTGCTCCTCTGTAGCGTGCATATCGGGATATTCCCTAAACTGACTGCCCCATATATCAAGAGTATCGGACGCTAGCCCGAAGCGCACTCTTGCACGGTAGGTCTTGTCCTGATCGGGCATTATATCGCAAGCCTTTGCAGCCGTCCCCACCAGCACCGGCAAAACTCCAGTTGCCATCGGATCGAGAGTTCCTGTGTGACCCAGACGCTTTATCCTAAGTATCCCACGAAGCTTGCCTATAACATCAAAGGAGGTGAACTCCTGCGGCTTGTTTATGCATAGAATACCATTCACTGCTTTGCCATTCCTTTCGCTACTGCCTCCAGAATGACATTTTTAGCCTCCTCAGCAGTACCCTCTATAGTGCAGCCGGCAGCCTTTATATGACCGCCGCCGCCTAAGGTCTGACATATATCGGAGACATTCACCCAGTCGGCTGATCGCATTGATATTCGGAATACGTTCTCCTCATACTCTTTCATAACCACGCTTACCTGTGCACCTTCAACTTGCAGCGGAAAGCCTGCTATACCCTCAAGTTCAGATTCATCTATTGCATACTTGTCCATAAGCTCCTTTGTTATGCATACAAGCATACACTTTCCGTCCATATAGCTTTCAAGCAGCTCTGTGAGTATTTTATCAAGCTGCATTCTGCCCATACTCTTTACAGTAAACATATTCCTGTTAATGATGGCATACCGAATATCAGGCTGTGCGTCCATTATCTCCGCAACTATCCTGTGGGTATGTGCTCCGGCGTTGTCGTACATAAAGCAGCCTGTATCAGTAGCTATCCCTGTGTAAAGACATACTGCTATCTCTCTTGTAATCGGCACATTCATCTCCCTGAGCACCTCATACAACACCTGACAGGCTGCGGCAGCCTTGCCGTCGAGACAAAGCTCCTCTGCATAACCTGTATTTGAGATGTGGTGGTCGATACACAGATCCACTCTGCCCCTATACTCAGACAAAGCGTCGCCCAAAAGCTTTTCATCTGCAACATCTGCTGCAACGATAAGCTTAGGCTCAAACTCCTCCAGAGTCATAAGCTCCGGCAGCATGAAGTGATACCTTTTAGGTATCTCATCGCTGCAAAGCACCCTTGCTTTTTTTCCAAGCAGACGAAACGCCTCAGCTAAGGCATAGCCAGAGCCTATACAGTCTCCGTCGGGACTTCTGTGGATAAGGATATATGCGCT
The DNA here is from genome assembly GCA_944386525.1 of uncultured Ruminococcus sp. GTDB lineage: Bacteria > Bacillota > Clostridia > Oscillospirales > Ruminococcaceae > Ruminococcus_C. Next base: position 31,467 of record CALXBL010000009.1, read on the forward strand.
CTCCGCATCAAGCAGACGCTTAGCCGTTTCCTTTACTGTAAGCTGTTTCATCAGTTCTGCTCCTCTTCCTCTGCCGACTCTTCTACTGAAGGCTGAACGTGGTGGAGCATTTCATTTATCTTTGCACTGTGTGCTATTGAATCATCTGCTATAAAGTGGAACACCGGAGCCTTGCGCATTTTCACTCTGCGTAAAACTTCACGCTTTATATAACCGGCGGCACTTCTCAGGCCCTCGGCAGATTCCTCTGCCCGCTCCTGTCCCGACAGGCTGGAAACATAGACTTTGCAGTTTGAAAGGTCACGTGAAAGCTCTATGCGCACAATGCTGAGCAGCGGGTCTATCCTTGGGTCTTTAAGCTCTCTCATTATAGATGCAAGTTCCCGGAACAGGTCTTCCTCTGTTCGGCTTATATTGAAATTTGCCATTCTTTACAGTTCCTTTCACTCAGACTTCCTTTAAAAATCAGTCTCTGTATTCCTCCATGATAAATGCCTCAAAGATATCGCCCTCCTTAAAGTCACGGAACTTTTCAAGTGTTATACCGCACTCGTAGCTCTCGCCAACTTCCTTCACGTCATCCTTGAAACGCTTCAGGCTCGACATCTTATCCTCTGCAATCACCACACCATCACGTACAACTCTTATCTGGCACTGTCTTGTTACCTTGCCGTTCAGTACATATGCACCTGCTACAGCGCCTACGTTGGAAATCTTGTATACCTGGCGGACCTCAATACGTCCCATAACTACTTCACGATACTTCGGATCAAGCATACCCTTCATGGCTGTTTCTACATCTTCAATAGCGTCATAAATTACACGATATGTTCTTATTTCCACCTTATCACGGTTTGCTGTCTCCTCGGCGATAAGGTCGGGGCGCACATTGAATCCGATAATGATAGCATTTGACGCACTTGCAAGCATAACATCACTCTCCTTGATGCCGCCTACGCCGCCGTGGATAACTCTCACACGAACCTCGTCGTTACTGAGCTTTTCAAGGGACTGCTTTACAGCCTCAACTGAACCCTGTACGTCAGCCTTTACTACTACTGCAAGCTCCTTCATCTCGCCCTCGGCAATCTGGCTGAACAGATTATCCAGAGTTACCTTGCGGTATTCGTTGAACTTAGCTTGCTTTGCCTCATGCTTTCTCTGCTCAACGAGCGTTCTTGCAAGTCTCTCATCCTCAACCGCATTGAATGTATCGCCTGCCTCGGGGACCTCTGCCATACCTGTTATCTCTACCGGTACGGACGGACCTGCTGTGTCTACGATCTGACCCTTGTCGTTTGTCATTGTTCTTACTCGGCCCACTGCTGTGCCTGCAATGATAACATCTCCTGTGTGGAGAGTACCATTCTGCACGAGAACTGTTGCAATAGGACCTCTTCCCTTATCAAGGCGAGCCTCAACTACAGTACCCTTTGCACGGCGTGCGGAGTTTGCCTTCAGCTCCTGCATTTCCGCAACAAGCAAGACGTTTTCAAGCAGTTCATCTATGCCCTCGCCTGTCTTTGCAGATACAGGCACGCATATAACATCGCCGCCCCATTCTTCACATACCATGTCGTACTTGGTAAGTTCTTCCTTTACTCTATCGGGATTTGCTGTTTCCTTATCCATCTTGTTTATAGCAACAATTACAGATACGCCTGCCGCCTTTGCGTGGCTGATGGATTCGATGGTCTGAGGCATGATTCCGTCGTCAGCTGCAACTACCAGAATAGCTATATCCGTAATATTTGCACCTCTTGCACGCATTGCTGTAAATGCCTCGTGACCGGGCGTGTCAAGAAATGTAATGGGCTTGCCCTGGTAAACTACCTGATATGCGCCGATATGCTGTGTGATACCGCCTGCTTCGCCTGCTGTTACGTGGGCGTTTCTTATTCTGTCGAGGATGGATGTCTTACCATGGTCAACGTGTCCCATAACGCATACTACAGGGCAGCGATCCTCGTTATCTTCACTCTCATCAGTTTCTTCGATAAGTCGTTCTTCGATAGTTACGATAACTTCCTTTTCAACCTTTGCACCCAGTTCCTCTGCAACCAGTGCCGCTGTATCAAAGTCAATCTCCTCGTTGATAGTCGCCATAACGCCAAGCATCATGAGCTTCTTGATTACCTCTGTTGCAGTTACCTTAAGGCGTGCTGCAAGCTCGCTTACCACGATATTATCCGGAATCAGAACCTTCAGCTGCTGCTTTCTTGCTCTCTCAAGCTCAAGTCTTCTCAGCTTATCCTGCTCTGTTTCCTTCTTGCTGGAGTACTTCTGCTTGTTGCGCTGGGCAGACTTCTGGTTTATCTTCTGCTTCTTTGTGGAGTAGTTATCCTTGCTGTACTTGCCTGCCGGAGCTATCTGCTCATAGCGCTGATTGTACTTATCAAGGTCAACATATGAGCCTCTTGTATCAACAGTACGTCTCTTCTCCACTGTAGAGCTGCCGCCCGAAGCCATTTCAACCTCCACATGGAGTCTTTCACCATGCTTCTGAGCTGCCTTGGGCTGCTTTTTCTTGTCGTTTTTGCGGTCACGCTGCTTTTCATCATGCTTAGGTGCTGCTTTTGTTTCAGCAGTCTTTGGCTCTGTCTTTGGCACAGCCTTTGTCTCAGACTTCTTCTCCTCTTTCTTAGCCTTGGGCGCAGCCTTAGCTGCGTCAGCAGGTTTCTTCACAGCCTTTGACGGCTTTTCAGTTTTCTTTACAGCAGGCTTTTCCATCTTTTTCTCAGCAGGCTTTTCCTTCTTCTCAAATGCACTTCTGGGCATGGAGCGTGTTGCAAAATACCCATCAAAGCTCTCTGCCTGATTCTGCTGTGTAAAGTGTTCAAGTGCCATATTTACCTCTGAATCAGTAAGTCCTGTTCCGGTCTTTTTCTTCTGCTGCTCCGGTTCAACGCTCTCATAGAATGCGATAAGCTCTGCGGAATCAATACGCATATCATTTGCTACATCGCTAAGTTTTCTCTTCTTCGTCATAGGCGAACCCTCCTGTTTCTTGTCTGCGTCTGCTCTATGAGCAGACCTTTGGCTCAATATTCTCCATCTATTTTAGTGCTTTGCGCACCTGTTCGGATACTCAAACCGGTTTTTCCAGAAGCATCTCCATAAGTCTGTCGGCAAAGCCCTTGTCGCACACAGCTATAACCCCTGCCCTGCGTCCTAAAGCTCTCGATATATCCTCCATGGTAACTTCTACCTCCTGCACCGGCACATTAGCCTGCGCACAGAAAAACCGCACCTCTTTCTTAGTCTTAGACGATGCATCGGCAGTTACAAACACACCCTTGGCACGCCCTGCCTGCACCTCTTCCTTTGATGGGTCAAAGCCCATTACAAGTCTGCCTGCCTTACGGCATATCGTCAGCAGGTTTATCCATTTCTCGCTGCAATGCATCTTTAAGCTCCTCGTATACTGCTGCGTCCACCTTGCAGGAAAACGCACGCTCAAGCTTTCGTCCTTTCTGTGCCTTATCAAAGCATTCCATACTTTTACATAAGTATGCACCTCTGCCGGACTTCTTTCCGGTAGGATCAAGGCTTATCTCGCCCTCAGCAGTCTTTATCACTCGTATAAGACTGCGTTTTTCCACCATTTCTCCGCAGCCTATGCACATACGTATAGGTATTTTCCTCACCTTCATAGATTACTCCTCGTCAGATGCTGCGTCAAGTTTATCCAGCTCAGATATGTTTTCCGGCTTATCAAGCTGTTCAGCTTCCAGCAGTTCGTCTGTTTCCTCCGCTGGTGCAAGCTCCTTTGATATCTCAGAGGGAACTATCTCAAACTCAGGCTTGATGTCGATCTTAAATCCGGTGAGCTTTGCTGCAAGCTTTGCATTCTGTCCGCGGTTGCCGATAGCAAGTGAAAGCTGATGATTCGGAACTACTATACTGCAAGTGCGGTCCTTTTCCTCATTTGTGAGGATATCAACTCGGAGAACTGTTGCTGGTGCAAGTGCACGTGCGATAAACTCCTCCGGCTTTTCGCTGTATGGAATGATATCGATCTTCTCGCCGCCCAGCTCGTTCACGATAGCTGAGATTCTCGAACGCTTAGGTCCTATGCAGGCGCCGACAGCGTCAACATTGGGATCATTTGACCATACGGCTATCTTTGTTCTTGAGCCTGCCTCACGTGATATAGCCTTTATCTCAACTGTACCGTCGTATATTTCAGGCACTGTCATCTCAAAGAGTCTCTTTACAAGTTCCTTGCGTACACGTGATATCTTTATAACCGGCTTCTTCTGCTTGTTGGCGATAGCTGTTACATAGACCTTCAGCATCTGTCCCTCACGGAGCTGCTCGCCAGGTATCTGCTCTTTGCGGAAAAGGTATATCTCGGTATTGTCGTACATAAGTGTTGCTGTACCGCCCGGCTCAACCTGGGATACCTGACAGGTAATGCACTCAAACTCCTTATCCTCAAACTTTTCAAGGATGCGTGTTCGGCTTATATCTCTCAAGTCGCCCTTTATGGACTGTTTTGCGGAAAGCGCTGCCGCCCTGCCAAATTTATCGATATTGAGTCTTTTTTGCACTGTGCCTCCTACATAGGCATTGGGGTCGATAGCTCTTGCTGCTGCAATATTAATCTCGTTGTCGTCGATAGGTTCGTCGTCTACGATGGTCTGTTTGAGAAACATTTCAAATCTTTTTGTTACGGGATCGATCTCAATAGTGATGTTCTCCTCGCAGTCGGGATACGCCTTTCTTGCTGCCTTGAGCATTGCAGACTTTACCTTTTCAACCAATACGTCTACAGCTACATTGTTTTCTGTTCCCAGCGCATTAAGCGCATCGAAAAAGTTGTTGTCCATGTCGTTTCATTCCTCCATTAAATTAAAAGTCGATCTCAGCATAAAGCTTTACATATGCAAGCTCTGCCAGTGAAAGCTCTATGTTTTTTTTCTCGTCCATAGCGATCGTTATCTTATCATTGTCAAATGCGATAAGCTCTCCTATCCAATCTCTTTCGCCGTCAATAGGACGGATAGCGTGAGCCTGAACAGTCTCTCCGATACAGCTCTCAAAGTGCCAGCTCTGACAGAGAGCACGCTCGAGTCCTGCTGATCCTACCTCCAGAATATAGTTCTGTGAAATGGGATCTTTTTCATCAAGAATGTCGCTTACAGGTTTGGTCATCTTCTCGCAGTCCTCGATAGTGATGCCGTCCTCATGGTCGATAAACACTCTCAGATACCAGTAGGCACCCTCCTTCTCAAAGCTGACGTCCCATATCTCGAACCCAAGCTTATCGGCTATGGGAAGAACCATGTCGTAGACAAGCTTTTCGGTGCCGCCGAATTTTTTGATCTTCATACAAACGCTGCCGTCCTTTCCGGTTGTTTTGCTCATACATAAGCAAAAGACCGGTGGCTGCCGGTCTTTGCTTCTGGGTATACACATATTATAACACACCTCTTTTTAAAAATCAAGAGGTTTTCCAGATTTTTTTCAGAAACCATTAAAAGCAGCTTTTTTGCGTTGTTGTCCAAAGTGTTGCACGAAAAAAAACTTTTCTGACTTGTTTATTCTGTCGATAATATTTTCTTGACAAGAAAGTTTTTTTATTATATAATACAACTATGAGGAAATGAATCAAAACACAGGCCACAGTCCCAAAAATATACAGAGCTGTGCCATACACTAAACCTCAACAGAAAGGAAAGATTACCAATGAAAACATTAAAGCGTACACTTGCTGCACTGCTTGCATTAACATCCATCTGTGCTCTTACTGCCTGCAGCAACGACGACAGCGGTTCTTCACAGTCTGCTACTGAAGATTCTTCCGCTTACAAAGAACAGGACGATTATGTAGCCGACGCCTCCCTGGCTGCCGACTACATAAAGAACGACCCCAATCTTGCCAACGTTCAGGGCAAGACCATTTACTGGCTCTCTTACTACGACCTGAATCCGACCAACAATCAGGACAGAAGCGTTGCTCTTCAGCTCTTTGAGGATGAGTACGGCGGTAAGATCGAATACATCAGCTGTACTGCTGAAACTAAGTTCGACACTCTGGCAAGCCGTATTCTCGGCGGCGATCCGGTTGATATGTTCCCGTATGAGTGGGACGCTGTTCCAAACGGCGTTGTCAAGGATCAGTATCAGCCCCTTGACGACTATATCGACCTGGAAGACGAGATCTGGGACGATATGCAAGATGTTATTGATATGTATGAATACAAGGGCAAGCACTATGTTGTTCCTTACTGCCTCTCCGATCCGCTGCTGATCACCTACAGCCGCACTATGTGTGAGGAAAACGGTCTGGAAGATCCATACGAACTCTATGAGGACGGCGAATGGGATTGGGATGTATTCATGGATATGATGACTACATTCGTTGGTAATGCCGGCGACGGAGAAACTCGCTACGGTATCAACGGCTGGTTCGGTCAGGCTATGATACAGTCCACCGGCGAAACTATCATCAACTACGACGGCACTACATTCTCCAATAACATCAACAGCGAGGCTATTGAGTCCGCTGAAAATATTATGGAGGATATCATGAATCAGAAGCTCTATGATCCTACTTGGATCGGCTGTCTCAACGAAGATAACTCCACATTGTTCTTCGCAATGGCTGACTGGGCATTGGGCACCTCAAACGTTAAGCATGTTCCGGATCCTGAGATAAATGATGAAGGATTCGTTGAGGAAAACGACCTTATGATCGTTCCATTCCCTAAGAATCCCGATACTGATGAGTACTACCTGAACTGCAACTTCGGTGCTAAGATGCTGGTTAAGAACTCCGAAAACGGCGCTGCTGTCGGTGCCTATATCAAGTGCGAGAGACTGGCTAGCTCAATCGATGAGTATCAGGAATCCGCTAAGCAGAAGGCTCTTATCCCCAATGTTTCTGCGGCAGGCGTTATGAAGTCGTATGTTACAGAGGAGCAGTACGATGCTCTCTGCGAATACAGAGACCCTGAGAACATCACTCCCGTATTCGACTTCGGCTACGGCATGGGCTCCAGAATGTACGGCGATGGTGAGTATACCTACGAGACAAGAGGTATCATGGACAATATCACTTCCGCTATCCTCAACGGCGAAAAGGATTCATGGGCTGTTATCCGTGATGAATGGTCTGCTGTTATCGACGAGGTTGTTGAAGAATTCAACGCTAAGTAATTTTGGCTCTCTGTCAATAATTGGGGAAATAAGTTAAAAAGGAATTTACAAACAAGCAGTCACTGTTGAAAGTGGCTGTT
>CALXBL010000010.1 GCA_944386525.1 uncultured Ruminococcus sp.
GCCACTTTCAACAGTGACTGCTTGTTTGTAAATTCCTTTTTAACTTATTTCCCCAATTATTGACAGAGAACCTATTTACAGCATCAAATTAAAGCTTACCCACTGTCCAGGCTCTGATACTACCTGTATCTTTATGCCGTGCTGATCTGCTATACTCTTTGCTATGGCAAGTCCCAGACCGTAGCCGCTTTGCTTTGAACGTGAGGAATCACTGCGGTAAAATCTCTCGAATATCTTATCCTCCTCGCCCTTTGCAATGCCTATACCAGTGTTGTATATTTTTAGCACCTTTTTACCGTTTTCAGTCTTTAACTGCACCTGTATAGTACCGTTCTCATTGCTATATTTAAATGCATTGTCGATAAATATCCCTATCATTCGTCTGATGCGCTCAGTGTTGCCGAAGAATTCAACATCAGGTTCCAGCTCTATGTGGAATTCCTTCTTCTGCTCAAACGCCTGACACTCAAACGGCAGAGCTACATTTTCAACAAGACTGCTTATGTTGAACCGGCTCTGGGCTATATGCTGGTCGGAATTAGTTATCTTTGTAAGGTCAAGCATCTCCTGAACGAGTATCCTCATGCGCTCCGCCTGACTCTTGATGTAGCCTAACCATTTGTTGTCGCCTATTTCATCGGCAAGGATATCTGCATTTGCCGATATTACTGTAAGCGGAGTTTTCAGCTCATGGCCTGCATCGGATATGAACTGCTGCTGCTTTTCTATTGATATCTGCATGGGACGCATTGCCCGCCTTGTCAGTATTTTTGTAAGCACAAACACTATGCACTCCATCAGCAGAAACATTCCGATGCTTACAAAAAGCAGAATTTTAAGCATCTTAACATCAGAGCTTCTGTCTGAGAAAACCATTACAGCTCCGTTCTGGTAATCCTTCCTTACATACTGGAGATTTTCATACTTACCCTCATATATTTCACCTTTTTCAATATTGTTTATGATCTCAGTGCAAGCATCCACAGTATAGATATCTGTACCGTGTACTTCCGTTACCTGTTCAGACTTATCGAGATATACTACAAAATGATCAATTGAGTTAGAAACGGCAAGCTGGTGATCCTTTGGAAATGACATATTCTTATTAATACTCTTTGTAACGAGGCTGCGGTTTGCCTCTTCTTCACCAGGAGGCTTTTCGGGAACGGTAGTTTTGTCCTCACTCTCCATAACAGTCGTGGTCACAGTGGTGGTTGTTACAGCTGCCGATGATATTTCAGAAACTGAGTCGGATATATACATCCCCTGTGCGAGTGCATTTATAATTGCTGCAGGACTTATCACCCTTGCTCCGGCAATATCAACCGAATAATCCCCGTACCACATACCATATTCGTAATAATATGAATCCTCATCCCAGTATTCTTCATCCTTGTTGTTATTTTCCTCCCATGGTATATCTGTATACTCAGGACGAGTTGGTCGAGTTGGTCTTGTCTGTTCATTAGGCTTTGTCCAATCGCCCCATTCGGGAGGCAGCTGCGGTGTTGCAGTGGTTGTATTAACTGTTGGCGGCTGTATATTTGGTGCGGTTGTTCCTACTGTTGGCGGCTGATAGTTATTCCTTACAGTAGTTTTGGTTGTATCAGTAATAGCCTCAGATGGTGCGGTCGTAGTGGTTGTCGTTACAGTTGTTGTAGTGGTAGTGGGTGTTGTGTGTATCTGCTTTACTACTCCCATATTATTAGGATTGTTTTCATGAGGCTGATCATCCGGTGATTTGTTGTCCTCCGGTTCCAGTATGTATACCTCTGTCTGAGCTATCTGCTCCAGAAGCTCATTTGTATTACTGTAGGTCAATGCTGCTGTTATTATATTCAAGGCGCAGAGCGGTATTATCAACACAAGGGTAAGCATTGTCATTGTTATCGCAATAAAATTCTTTCTTACCTTACCAAACATCTTTTATTTCTCCTCCAGATAATAACCCACGCCTCTCGCCGTGTGGATAGTCGCCTTTGACTGTATGGACTGTATCTTCTTTCTGAGGAAGGATATGTACACCTCAATGTTATTATACTCCACATCGCTTTCAAAACCCCATATCTTTTCGATGAATCGTTCTTTTGTGATTATCTGGTTGGGATTCATAAGGAGTACTTCCATTATCTGATACTCTTTAAGACTTAATTTTACGCTGTTGTTACCGTACGACAGCATATATGTCTGCTTATTAAGAGTGAGTCCGTGAAAATTGAATGTATCCACATTAACTTCTCCAGTGCGTCTTGTGAGCGCTCTTATTCTTGCAAGAAGCTCTCCGGTCACAAATGGTTTGGTCAGGTGGTCGTCTGCACCGCAGTCAAGACCGTTTATCTTGTCATCTATGTCCGACTTGGCTGTAAGCAACATTACTGGTGTGGATATTTTTCTTTTTCTGAGTTGACGAAGCACTGTTAATCCGTCCATAACAGGCAGCATTATATCAAGTACTATACAGTCATATAATCCTGTAAGAGCGTATTCCAGTCCGTCCTCGCCGTTGTCGACTGTATCCACGCTGTATTGATTTCTTTTGAGTATCTCCGTAAGAGCTGCTGCCAGAGCCTCTTCGTCTTCTACTACCAATATCTTCATATTAACACCTCCAAGTCGATAGCCATTTTACGCTTTCATTATAACACATCAAACTTAAAATAGTTTTAAATCAATATACCTGATCCGAAAATTTAATATAATAGCTCCCTGAAAACAGGGAGCTAACTTCTCATTTGCTATTAGTATCCCCACAGATCATTATCAGATGAGCTGTGATTTAAACTCTCAGCCGGCGTCTCCTTTATCGTCCTGAGCTGCTTTGATTTTGGAACGGCATATTGTCTTATGGAAAGTACCAGGAATGTTACTGCCATATAATATGAAAAATCTCCCGGCAGATATGTCTTTATCCTGTTATTCAGGTATGCGTCGGTAAGCTTGCCTGTATCTATAAAATGTCTGAGTCCGTCGTAAAACTCGTTCCATACACACCATAGACAAAATCCTATTACGCCTAAACACATCACCTGTATGATAACCCTTATCCATATCCTGTATGGCTGAAATAAAAGTACCGTCAGCAAAATAAATAAAACCAGATTCATCCAGTTCTGCAGATCGGGATGAAATAGATTTACCACTGTAAATACTCCTGTTCCCAGCAGCATTGCCGACAAAAATCTGTTCATTACAAACGTAGCCGCTATTATCAGAAGTCCCGCTATAAAAGTGCCCCAATTATCTATCGACATGGCTGTATTTATTTCTATCAGCTTCTTCAATGACCCCCAGCAAAGCATTACTCCAAATGGTATTGCTAAAAACCTCAGCCAGTTTGCTGCCGGGTCGGTATTTGTCTTTATATTGAGCTTCTTTCTTTTTTCTGCTCCCATTACTTTCTCTCCTTCTCACCCTGAAAGACCTCAGGAGCTGATACCCTCATCAAGTATATACCATGAACCATTTACCTTTATAAGTGTTGGTGTATTTATACTTTCCTCTGTTCCGCTGCTGCCGGTAACTGTCTGTTCTACGTTCAGAGTTATTGCCTCCTCTGCAACTAACACATCACTTCCGATAACCTCGTTCATGGTGTCGCTCCATTCTTTCAGAAATTCATCGCTCTGCTCTCCCGACGACTTTATCTGAAACGATACCTTCGCATCACTCCCGCAGCTCGCCTGCCACTGTGATTTCGTATTATTTATTGCGTCGGCATATGTACTTATTACATCCGATTCTGTTTTACCATATGTCTCCATGTAATACTGCCAATACTCAGGAGGCGCCATGAGTTTATAAAGTCCTTCTGCATTATCTCCCATTATGTCTGCATAATACTGAGACATAATATTCTGACAAGCTGTTGCGGTGTCTTCCTGTCCCACCTCTGCAAATTCAGAGGGGGTTACTGTTTCACTTTCATCATCATCCATCAGCAGATACACGCCTCCGCCAATCAGTAAAACTGCCGCAGCTATTGCACATATACCAAGTATCCTCATTTTCTTTGCCTTATCAGCTGTTCCTTTACTCATATCCCCTCGCTCCTTTTACCATAATCCATACCCTGCATTTTCACAGGCATACTGTACTATATGCATCGCATCAAGACTATACCATTTGCCTTCATACTCATAAAATGTCATGGATAACGTCTCTGTTGACTGAGTTTCTGAGCCTTTCGTCGTCAGCTTTAATGATACATATGCTGCCTTATCAATATTTATATCTACACCATATGAGGAGTTTATAGTTTCCTCGATAGTTTCAAGCTCACTTTCATTATCAGTCTCACGCTCGGATATTATCTTATAAGTAAAGCTTATCCCGCTTCCAAAGTCTCCCTCGAGCTGATCCTCCACCGACTCAAGGTAACCTTCTGTCTTAGAGCGTATATCCGGACGTGACATTCCATAAAGTTCTTCTGCCTCAAGCAGATATATATCAGGTACTATATCCAAATATTTAGTTCCGCCTGATGTTGTCCTGCCGTCTATGTACTTCTCAAGCGCTCTCGTATAACCCGTACTCCTTGTGAACAGATATACTGCTGCTCCTATTACAAGAATTACTGCTATTATAAGCACAGCTATCCTGATCATGCGATTTCTTTTATCCTGCTTTGCAAAAGCTCTCTCCCTGGGATCTGTTATACGCTCTATTTCTTCTTTAGAAAGCTTATTCACAGGTTTATTATTCTTTTTTTGTTCCCCATCTGTTTTATCTGTATCTTCGCTCTCCGGAGCCTTATACTCCTGACGATTCTCTACTGAAAGATACGGCATTGAGAAAAAGTTATCTTCACTTACTGTATCAGGCTGACTCTCTCCGCACTCACGACATACCTTTGCAGCATCGTTAAGCTCCGCTCCGCAGTTTGTACATTTCTTCATTGCTCTGTTTATCCTTTCCTGAAAACGCCGTTTCACCTTACGGCAAAACGGCGTGATAAATTACTTATGCGTCCTGACGTGTTCCGCATTCAGTGCAGAATATATCTCCTGCTGAAAGTTCTTTGCCACACTTCTTGCAGACTGACTTTTCTACTGGTGTTGTGGGAGCAGCGCCAGTTTCTTCTGCCGTCGCCTGGGCTGCCGCTGACTGTGCTTCAACAGCAGCAGCCTGAGCTGCAGCTGCTTCTGCCTGTGCCTGAGCTCTTGCTTGAGCCTTTGCAGCTGCCTCTGCCGCTGCCTTTGCTTCTGCTGCTGCTTTTGCTCTTGCTATCTCCTCTGACACAGGATTTTTTGTTCCACACTTAGGACAAAACGCTGCTGTGCTTTCAATTTCGTTTCCGCATGACTGACAATTTACCTTGCCCTTATTATGCTGTATCTTCTTACGATACTCCTTTATAAGTAACTCTCTTTTGCATATATCATTTATATATTCCGCAAACTCAGGTGTTGCATTTTCTCCATACATCTCTCTGTACTTCTTACCGATTGCCTGATATGCGTTTGCTATTTGTCTTTCCTCATCCTTTATCAGATTTGAAAGCCTGATATTTTCTGTAGAACTTGTTGTCTTTTCCACTACTTTATTGCCTATGTCGTTTATTTTATTTGCCATTTTATCCAGAAATGATCCCATCTGCTTTACCTCCATTACTCCATGCACTTTATTTGTGCTTTACATATTTATATATATGTTATTATTATACTATATATCTTGTCAAATTGCAAGAGTTTTTTATGATTTTCAGCGGTTTTTCATATTTCTTTCATTATGCTGCGATTTATCGGCTCTTAATACAAAATCAGACGCCACATCAATTAATGATGCAGCGTCTGTCTTAATTTTTATCATTATGCAAGCTCTATCTTATCTGTGAACATATATCTCTGGAGAGCTTCCGGTATTCTTATTGTGCCGTCCTCGTTCAGATTGTTCTCGAGAAATGCTATAAGCATTCTCGGGGGTGCTACTACTGTATTATTGAGTGTGTGTGCAAAATACTTGTTTCCATCTTCGCCCTTTACTCTTATCCCGAGTCTTCTTGACTGTGCATCCCCAAGATTTGAGCAGCTGCCTACCTCGAAATACTTCTTCTGTCTTGGTGACCACGCCTCTACGTCAATACTCTTTACCTTCAGATCTGCCAGATCTCCTGAACAGCACTCAAGTGTTCTTACAGGTATATCAAGACTTCTGAAAAGCTCTACTGTATACTCATACATCTTCTTGAACCAGTCCATGCTCTCCTCAGGCTTGCAGACTACTATCATCTCCTGCTTCTCGAACTGATGAATTCTATATATGCCTCTCTCCTCAATACCGTGTGCTCCTACTTCCTTTCTGAAACATGGTGAGTAGCTGGTGAGACACTGCGGCAGAGTCTCCTCGGGAATAATGGTGTCTATAAACTTTCCTATCATTGAATGTTCACTTGTACCAATCAAATAGAGATCTTCACCCTCTATCTTGTACATCATACCTTCCATCTCCGCAAAACTCATTACCCCCGTTACCACGTTGCTCCTGATCATGAATGGCGGTATGTAATACTTGAATCCCTTATTTATCATGAAATCCCTTGCATATGCAAGTATTGATGAATGAAGTCTTGCCACATCGCCGCAAAGATAATAAAATCCGTTGCCGCTTGTCTTTCGTGCAGAATCTATATCAATTCCACCCAATTTTTCCATTATATCCACATGATACGGAATCGGAAAATCAGGTACTGCGGGTTCGCCAAATCTCTCTACCTCTACATTTTCGCTGTCATCCCTGCCTATCGGTACGCTGTCATCAATAAAGTTCGGGATAACCATCATTATCTCCCTGATCTTTACCTCAAGCTCAGCTTCAAGCTTTTCTTTCTCTGCGAGCTGTGTACCCAGATCTGCTACCTCCGCCTTTACTGCCTCTGCCTCGTCCTTCTTGCCCTGTGCCATCAGCCCACCTATCTGCTTGCTGACTGTCTTTCTCTGATTCCTAAGTCCGTCACAGGCTACCTTTACTTCTCTGTATTGCTTGTCAAGCTCCACTACCTTGTCTACAAGTTCCAGCTTCTCATCCTGAAACTTCTTCTTTATGTTTTCTTTTACTGCTTCCGGATTAGTTCTTATCCATTTTATATCTATCATTATCTTTATACTCCTTTAAATTGTGTACAAAATATTACCAAGTAAGTCTCTTTGCTAACTCACTTAAATCATTTTCATCGTAAAAATCAAGTGTAAGTGTACCCTTATTACTGCCAAATTTTACTGATACTTTCCGCTTTAACATCTCAGATAAGCTTAATTCTACTTCCTTAAAATAATTAAGCGTCACATTATCCATCTCAAATGGTTCAGGTTCAAGTTCAGTTTCTTCCGCCGCTATTTTCTCTACTGCTCGTACTGTCAGCAGACCCCTCGCTGCCTTTGCGGCTGTATCCATTCTAAGCTTCTTACCATTTATTCCAAGCAGCGCCTTTGCATGACCTATTGATATTTTTCCCTTTTCCAGGTATTCCTGTATCTCAGGCTCCAGATTAAGCATCCTCAATGCATTTGCTACTGAACTCCTTGATCTGCCTACTGTCTTTGATACCTCGTCCTGCGTCATGCCAAACTGCTCCATAAGCTCACGATATCCCATTGCTTCCTCTATTGGATTCAGATTCTCCCTCTGCAGATTTTCTATCAATGCTATCTGCATAGTCTCAAGATCACTTAAGTCCTTGATTATTACAGGTATCTCGTCCAGACCAAGCATTCTTGCAGCTCGCCAGCGCCGCTCTCCTGCTACTATCTGATATATCCCGCCATACGGTCTTACCAATATCGGCTGCAATATTCCATATCGCTGTATAGAATCTGCAAGTGCTGCTATTGACTCCTCACTGAAATTCTTTCTCGGCTGAGATCTGTTAGGTTCAACCTCCGACATGCGTACTGTTTTCTTTACATTTACATCTGCTGCATTGTCTTCAAAAAGAAAATCAAGTCCGCTGCCAAGTCCTCCTTTTGCCATTTTGCACCTCCCACATTTCCTTTGTTATTACTATTCTTTCTTACTGCTATCTTCTGATACTTCTGTTCCTTCTGCCATATCCTTATTTTTGCCGCTTTCTTTCTTCTTCTTTCCAAAAAACAGCAGCTTCTTTTTCTTCTCAGACTCCGGCTTCTCTTCCTTCAGTATCTCATAACCTAATTCTTCATATGCTTCCGCACCTTTGGAACCCTTATCGTAATACATCACAGGTTTTCCGTGACTTGGAGCTTCTGATATCCTTACATTTCTCGGTATCTTTGTTTTGAATACCTTGCCAGGAAAATATTTTTCTACCTCCGTTTCAACCTGTCTTGATACATTAAGTCTTGGATCAAACATTACAAATAGTATTCCTGCTATCTGTAGCGATGGATTGAAACTCCTGCGAACTATTTTAAGTGTGTTCGTAAGTTGTGAAAGTCCCTCTAATGCAAAAAATTCCGCTAACATTGGTATTATCAGCTCGTCTGCCGCTGTGAGACCGTTTAATGTCAGCAATCCAAGTGCCGGTGGACAGTCTATCAATATTATATCATAGTCGTCCTTGCAGGTAAGCAGCTGCATTTTTAGTCTGTTCGTTCTGTTCTCAGCTGCACTCAGCTCTATCTCACATCCTGCAAGATCGTCTGTCGCCGGAAGTACTGATATCCCCTCAAACGGCGTTTTTACTATCGCTTCGGTTATCTTGACCTTCCCTACCAATACATCATAGGACGATTTTTCCAGGTTTTTCTTCTTTATACCAAAACCTGTGGTGGTGTTGCCCTGTGGATCTATGTCTACGCAAAGCACTCGCTTACCATGTGAACCAAGCCATGCGCCCAGATTTACTACTGTTGTAGTCTTTCCGACTCCGCCTTTTTGATTTCCTACTGCGTATATCATTTTCCTTCGCCCCTTTCTTTTACTATATTTATTATATCACGCTTTCCTCAGTTTGTAAAGCTTTTTCCATACCTGTCTACCCTTTTTTTACACTTTAACCCCTTTGTTCCACGTGGAACATTACTGTCCTTTCTCTCTCCAGTATTTTTATTGTGATTGTTCCACGTGGAACATTCCCAATTTCATACAATTACCTAATCACTCCTGTTAAAAAATAGACTGCATATCATGCCATATGCACAATATGCAGTCATTTAAAATATTCAGTTATGTACTCTGATACGAAATTCAACTACGGTTTCCTGCTGCTGACGCTCAATTTCAACTGTCATACCTGTTGCTTCCAGTGCATCAGCCGCCCTTCTTATTGAGCTTGCAAACGTTCGAACATTCTGCACCGACCTGGTACGACGCCGATATGGTTCACGATGTCTGCTGCTGCCTATCATCTTCTCTACAGCAAGCTCTGTCTTTTCAACATTCAGATTGTTCTTAACAACCTGATTTAATATGAAAATTCTCTCGTTTGGTGCACTTAATCGCAGCAATGCCCTTGCATGACGCTCCGTAAGATGATTATCAGTTATTATCTGTCTTTCTTCCTCCGTCAGTCTAAGCAGCCTAAGTTTATTAGCCACTGTGCTCTGCGCTTTGCCGAGATGTGCCGCTGCATCTTCCTGCGTCATGCCGTAATTGGAGATCAGGCGCTCGATCGCCTCTGCCTCTTGGAAAAATCCAGCCATCGTTGGCAACAGCACGTCTGAATCATTACCTGGATTAGTACTTTCAGTAATCACACATGGTACAAAATTTTTCCCAGCCAGCTTTGCAGCATAATAAAAGTCATACCCTTTAATAAGCTGATATCCTTTCTCAGTTCTGCAAACCTCCAAAGGATGGGATATTCCTTTCTGCGCTGCCTCAGACGACAGTTTCTTCAATCTTCTCGCATCAAGTTTCAGAGGAAAACGTACATCAGAAGTGTATATCTCCCTCAACGGCAATTCAGTTATAGGATAAGCCTTGTTATCCTTACTGTATGTTACAATTCCTGCCATAATGTTCTCTCCTTTGATATAGCTTCTTTTGAAGCTCCATATTTCTATATAAATATTATATCATATAAATGGAGATTATTAAATATTGAAATTTCGCAGGATTCTTCCATATACGTCAGCTTCAGCTATTTCCGGTCATTATTATAGCGGCATCTGCTGTATCCGCTTACTTTTTCTCGGGTAATTTGTCGGAGTATGCGATATCTTTCTTATCACAACAAGACGCCTTTCCTCTCCGCATATTTTATACAGTATCTCGTCCTCAACAACACCACCCAACGTTTTAACGGCATTTTCTGCATCTGACGCTGACTCATTTGGTCCCTTCAATGCAAGAAAAATCCCACTCGGCTTTACAAAAGGTATACAGTATTCACACAGTACTGGAAGTGGTGCTACAGCTCTTGCCGTGGCAACATCGTATTTCTCCCTATACTCCACCATATGACCTATATCTTCAGCTCGTCCATGTACACACTGCCAGTTTTCAATTCCGGTTTTAACTGCAAGCTGTTGAAGAAATGTTATTCGCTTCATAAGGCTGTCGAGCATAGTTATCTTCAGATCACCGCGATATATCGCCATGGGAACACTTGGAAATCCTGCACCAGTTCCTATATCTATAAGCGAAGCTCCATCTGGTATATCTGCAAGCGTCAGCGGATATATGCTGTCAAGAAAATGCCTCCGCCATATTTCTTCGGGCTCAACGATAGCTGTGAGATTCACCTTCTTATTATAATCTATAAGAAAATCACAGTACTTTGACAATGCAACTATATTTTTTTCACTCAACTGAATTTTGTATTCCACAAACAACTTTTGAATTGTTAAAATATCAGCTTTCATCCTCATTTTCTCCCTTCTGAGACATCTGCCATACTACCAAAACAGAAATATCAGCTGGTGAAACACCAGAAATACGGCTTGCCTGACCAATATTTGCAGGCTGATGTGAAGTAAGCTTCTCAGCTGCTTCAAGGCGTAAACCTCGTATTTTTGTATAATCCATTTCTTCAGGCAATTTTTTTTGCTCTAATTTTCTCATTCTATCAATCTGAGCAAGCTGTTTTTCGATATAACCCTCATATTTAATCTGGATTTCAACTTGCTCTCCAATATCTGTTGAAAGTTCAGGTCTATCGTCATCAAATTCTTTTAGAATATCATATCCAAGCTGTGGACGACGAATAAGATCAGCAAGCTTGCAACCAGTAGTCATAGGTGACGTAGCATGATTTACGAGAAATTCATTAAGTTCTGCTGTGGGCGATATACTTTTCTTTTCAGTGCGTCGACGCTCTTTATCAACTGCCTTATATTTTTCCAACATTGAGTTATACCTATACTCAGAAATAAGACCAATCTCATATCCAATAGGCATAAGTCTCTGATCGGCATTATCCTGACGTAAAATAAGTCGATATTCGCTTCTTGAAGTCATCATACGATAAGGGTCCTCACAGCCTTTAGTAACCAGATCATCGATAAGTGTACCAATATATGAACTTGCTCGGTCGAGTATCAAAGGCTTTCTGCCAAGAAGTTTAAGTGCGGCGTTTATACCAGCAACAATTCCCTGTGCAGCAGCCTCTTCATATCCTGAGCTGCCGTTAAACTGCCCAGCGCCATACAGGCCACTGATCAATTTAGTTTCAAGAGTTGCTCTTAAAGCAGTTGGATCAATGCAGTCATACTCAATAGCATATGCGGGACGCATTATCTCAACATTTTCGAGTCCGGGTATAGTTCTCAGGAAATCCTGCTGAACATCCTCCGGAAGAGATGTGGACATACCCTGGAGATAGTATTCATCAGTATCCAGACCCATTGGCTCTATGAAGAGCTGATGACGCTCTTTATCAGCAAATCTATAAATCTTTGTCTCTATAGACGGACAATAACGTGGTCCAACCCCCTCTATCTGACCGGTGAACATAGGTGATCTATGAAAATTATCTCGTATTATCTTATGTGTCCTGGAATTTGTATACGAAATGTAGCAGGACACCTTATTTTTAAGACCTTCAGCAGGCGTTTCAAACGAGAAAGGTACTATATTGTCATCACCAAGCTGTTCATCAATAATATCAAAATTTATACTTCGCTTATGTACGCGGCAAGGTGTACCTGTTTTGAAACGTCTCAACGGGAGCCCGAGTTTTATGAGTTGCTCTCCCAGAAGTTTACTTGGAAGTGCGCTATCAGGACCGCTCTCATAAGATACAGTACCTATATGTATTTTTCCGTTAAGGTAAGTACCGGTAGCAATAATGGCAGCTTTGACGTCATACTGCGCACCAATTGAAGTTACGACTCCTGTGACCCTACCATTTTCGACTTGTATCTCCACTATTTCAGCTTGTTTGATATATAGATTACCAGTATTCTCACATACTTTCTTCATGTACTCATGGTATTTAACTCTATCAGCCTGCACACGGAGACTATAAACAGCAGGACCTTTACCTTTATTAAGCATACGGCTTTGTATAAAGCATGCGTCAGCAGCTTTAGCCATTTCACCACCTAATGCGTCTATTTCTCTGACTAGATGACCTTTAGCTGTACCTCCTATTGATGGATTGCAAGGCATATTAGCAATCTGGTCAAGCGATATAGTAAAGAGTGCAGTTTTGCAACCTAATCTTGCGGCTGCAAGAGCAGCTTCTACACCGGCATGACCAGCGCCGATGACAACTACATCAAATTCACCCATATGATACATTAAATCAGCTCCTAATTATAAAGTTGGGATTATTCCGCATAAAACTATCTTGATAGTACTCTGGTTTGTTCCACGTGGAACATTAACTTGGCGGTGCTCAGAATTGTTCCACGTGGAACATTGACTTGATGGTACACTGAATTGTTCCACATGGAACATTAGCTTGGTGATATTCTAAATTGTTCCACGTGGAACATTAACTTGATAGTGCTCTGAATTGTTCCACGTGGAACATAAATATCGAATATACTTTTTAATGAATAGATTTGAGAGTAAGGAGATTTATCTCAGGCGGATTAAAGAAGCGCAGCTTACCGAGACCTGCGGAAACGTAAAGCTTAGAACAACCTGAAATATAGAGTCCTTTTGTATATTTGGGAAAAAATTTACGTTCAGGAGAGAGTATACCACCTATAAAAGGCAGCCTCACAACACCGCCATGAACGTGGCCGGACAAAATGAGATCAGCATTCCAGAGAGAGATAGAATCAAAGATAAGAGGGTTATGCATAAGGAGAATAGTGCACCGTTGGCGGACACCTATATCAGACATCAAAAGCGAAACAGAGTATGTGTTAAGGTGATTGTAGGTAAAATTCTCACTGTGGTAAACAGACAAATCAAGGGACGCACCAGTTATATCGATGGAGGATTTACCTCTTGAAATGGTGCAAGTAGAGTTAAGAAGTAAATTCACACCAGCAGATTCGAGAGCAGAAAAGTACTGAGAGCGTATCTCATCAGGAAGATCAAGCTCATGATTTCCAAGTGAGAAATAAACAGGAGCTATGGCTGAAAGACTGCTGCAAAACTCATATATGGAAGTAAAATCACGCTGATCACGGGAAATAAGATCGCCGGTAATAGCGATGATATCGGGATTCAGAGCAGCAGCATGTTCAGTGATTTTTCGCTGATTTTCGCCAAATTTACGATGATGAAGGTCTGATATCTGAAGTACGGAAAACCCATCAAACTCCGGCGGAAGCTCATCAAGAGTAATAGACTGTCTTCTAACGACAATCGTCATGTGCTCAATAATCAGATAAATAATCAATACAAAAACAAGAATAAAAATTAGAAATATCACCGGAATCATAAATCTTCCTCCTGAATCTCGGCATCAGGAGCAACATAGACCTGCTTTTCTGCAAGGTCCTCTGGGGTAAGCTGAGAGCTTTTCTTGAGGTATCTGCGCTGATCCTGAAAACGGAGAAGGGGGATATCGATAATCGAAAATAAGAGAAGATATAGAGCCGAAATAACAATCCTGCCGGAGTAAATAGCAATTTTTTCAATAAAAGAACCGGACAACTGTCCACCACTCGAATACACTCCAAGACTTGGATTATTCACAAATACAATGACAGATATAACAGCAGCAACGAGTAAGGGGACAGCTACAGTCCCAATAAAAATTTGTTTTCTTGAGATATTGAAAGTCTCCTGACAGTCTGTCTGTAATAAGTGGTAAATAAGACAAATCACAAGCGGCGTAACAGCCGCAAACCAAATAGAGAAAGCAATAAGCTCATAAACCGCCCAGTGCAGTACATGAACGAAAAGACTGATCAGAGCCATAAAGACCCATTTAGTCCATTTCAAGTTATTTTTGGTCATAAAGAGCCACCTTTCAAGCATATAGCAACAAAAACGGGCTGCCGGCAGCCATGCTGCCGGTACCCGGAATGTGATCTTGTGTAATATTATTCAGAATCGAAGTCTGCATCTTCAATATCGCCGGTATCCTCAACAGCGGAAGTATCAGCAGATTCATCATGTTCAGCGCTTGTAAATGCAACAACAGTGCTGTCGGAAACTCTCATAGTACGAACGCCCTTAGCAGTCCTTCCCATAACTCTGATATCCTCACAGCGTACACGAATGATTATACCGTCACTTGAAATAAGGATAATATCCTCGCTTGGCTCAACCATGCGTATACCGCAAACGTCGCCACGCTCTTGATCAGTCTTGTAGTTTGTAATGCCGAATCCTCCTCGGTTCTGAATACGATACTCAGACACAGAACTTCTCTTACCAAAGCCCTTAGTGGTAATAGTGAGCAAGTCAGCGTTTTCACGTTCACGTTCAACAGAAACGATCTCATCATTATCACGCAGAGTTATCGCCTTAACGCCGTGAGCACTTCTGCTCATAGGTCTGATATTATTTTCAGAAGTACGAAGAATCATACCCTTCTTAGTAGCAATAAAGATATTGTCCTCACCCTCAGTAAGGAGTGCACCTGCAATCTCGTCGTCATCGTCCAGACCAATAGCAATAAGACCATTTTTGCGCACATTTCTATAAGCAGAAAGCTCAGTACGCTTTATCTTACCCTTTTTAGTGACGATATTTACATATCTTCCCTCATCAAAGTCGGAAGTATGGAGCATAGCAGCGACATACTCATTCTCATCCATTGTGATAAGATTGACAATATTCAATCCCTTTGAAGTCTTGCCGCCTTCAGGTATTTCATAGCATTTAAGCTTATACATAATACCCTTGTTGGAGATAAACATAATATGGTCATGCGAGGAGCTTATAAACATTTCCTTTACAAAATCCTCTTCACGCTGTTTCATTCCAGTAACGCCCCTGCCGCCTCTGCGCTGGAGTTTATAGGTTTCAACAGGCTGACGCTTCATATAGCCGCTGTTGGTATAGGTAACCACGCACTCAGTAACCGGGATAAGATCTTCTATCTCAACTTCACCGCATACATTTTCAATCATAGTACGTCTGGGATCTGAGAATTTTCTGGATATTTCACGAAGATCATTACGAATGATATCCTTTACCAGATTTTCGTCGCCAAGTATAGCAATATACTCAGCAATCTTCTTGACAAGCTCATACAGCTCGTCGGTAACCTTCTTACGCTCCATACCTGTGAGCGCACCAAGACGCATCTGAACGATAGCGTCAGCCTGTTCATCAGTAAGACCAATCTGATGTTCAAGCTTATAGCCTGTCATATCATATTCAGTGCGGTCGAGCAAATCAGACATATCAATATCTTTAAATCGTTCAATAAGACGCTGTTTGCCCTCAGGTATAGTCTTACTTGTACGGAGAATATTTATTACCTCGTCAATGTAGTCAATTGCAACTACAAAGCCCTGGAGGATATGTGCTCTCTTTTTAGCTTTGTTAAGATCAAATTTAGTACGGTTGGTAATGACTTCTATCTGGAAATTCAGATAGTGTTCCAGTATTTCTTTCAAAGAGAGTATCTTAGGCTCGCCATTTACTAGAGCCAGCATGATAACACCAACAGTATCCTGAAGCTGTGTGTAGGAATAGAGCTTATTGAGAACAATCTCAGAATTAGTGTCCTTTTTGAGTTCAATGACGATACGCATACCCTCACGGCTTGATTCGTCCTGAATATGAGCAATACCCTCAACACGCTTATCCTTTGCAAGCTGAGCAATGCTCTCAACGAGTCTTGCCTTATTAACCATATACGGTATTTCAGTAACGATAATAGCGTCTCTGCCGCGGACCTTTTCAAAGTCCACCTTACTTCTGAGAGTTATCTTACCTCTTCCGGTGCAGTAGGCAGCACGAATGCCGGCTTTACCCATAATAATACCGCCGGTGGGGAAATCAGGACCCTTTATCTTAGACATAAGATCATCTATAGTGCAATCTGGCTCGTCCATAAGCAGTTCCAGACCGTCTACGACCTCACCAAGATTATGAGGAGGTATATTTGTAGCCATACCAACAGCAATACCTACAGAACCATTTACCAGGAGGTTAGGATAACGTGAGGGAAGAACTGCAGGCTCCATAAGTCTCTCGTCGTAGTTTGGTGTAAAAGGAACAGTCTCCTTCTGGATATCAGTAAGCATTTCGAGAGCCATTTTTGACATTCTCGCCTCGGTATAACGGTAAGCAGCAGGCGGATCGCCGTCCACAGAACCGAAGTTACCCTGACCATCCACCAGCATATAGCGCAATGAAAATGGCTGAGCCAGACGTACAAGAGCGTCATAAACGGAGACGTCACCATGAGGATGATAACTACCCAGCACAGAACCGACAGTATCAGCGCACTTATGGTAAGCCTTATCGGGGGTCAGATTTTTTTCATACATAGTATAGAGAATACGCCGGTGAACAGGTTTCAGACCGTCACGGACGTCCGGCAGAGCACGGGAGACAATAACAGACATAGCATACTGTAAAAATGACTGCTGTACCTCATTGCTTATCTCCACAGGAGTGATCTTGCCGTCTCTGTTTTCCAGAATAATTTCGTTATTTTCACTCATTTAAATTCACCTTTAAAAGTCGCAGCGGAAGCGTTTTCCCAGTTTCTTCTGAAGAGTATTGCGCATTAACTCCGCCTGATTGTCGTACAGAGCTGATTTAGGCAAAACGTAGAATATCTGTCTGCCCTTGCATATAAGGAAAAACTCATATTTCTCGATAACACGGAGATCACTTGTAAAGCTTAGCTCCGTAGGAGGAACAGTGGATATCTCCTCATCAGGCAGATCCTGTATACGCTCTGGAGGGAGTGTGCGAAATATCATCTTCTCATCAGTAAGAGCAAAAGTATACTCATCACCCTCCATATCACGTACTACGTCCATAATATTTCTGCGTATTTTCTTAGGGTTATACCATAAAACAGCAATAAGAGCTATGCACACAAAGAGCAGAAGAAATGAAATTGTATTGGAAGGATCTTTTCCCGCATGATAGCCAAAATCCAGAGCCAGTATCAGCAGTATAATCTGCATTATCCAATTTTTAGGATATACAAATATACGCTGATAAACCTTATAGGCGCTGCTATATATTTCTGAGGAGATCTGATATGAGCCAGTCTCCGGAATAATACAGAGGTTATTTTCGCCGTTCATTATTTCATCTCCAATCGGAAGTAATATCAGATATCAAGGTCCTTAACATACTTTGCGTTATTTTCAATAAATTCACGTCTTGGAGCGACCTTATCTCCCATAAGGATTGAGAACACCTCATCAGCACGTTCAGCGTCTTCCAGCTCAACACGAATCATAGAGCGTGTTTCAGGATTCATAGTAGTATCCCAGAGCTGCTGGGAGCTCATTTCACCAAGACCTTTGTATCTCTGAACCTCTATCTTAGCATTGCCCTTGTCCTCAGCTTTAAGCTCCTGAATAAACTTATCACGTTCAGCCTCATCGAAAGCATATCTAAACTTTTTACCCTTCGACACCTTAAATAGAGGCGGCTGGGCAAGATAGACATTGCCGTTAGTAATGAGCGGACGCATAAAGCGGAAGAAGAAAGTAAGCAGCAGCGTCCTGATGTGAGAGCCATCAACATCCGCATCGGCCATAATAATTATCTTGCCGTAGCGGAGCTTAGTTATATCGAAGTCCTCGCCTATGGACGTACCCAGAGCTGTTACAACAGGCATAAGCTTTTCGTTGCCGTAGACCTTGTCAATGCGGGCCTTTTCCACGTTAAGCATCTTACCCCACAGCGGAAGTATAGCCTGATAGCGTCTATCTCTGCCCTCTTTAGCAGAGCCGCCTGCCGAGTCACCCTCGACGATGTAGAGCTCAGTACCGTTGACGCCCTTTTCAGAGCAGTCAGCCAGCTTACCTGGCAAACTTGCACTCTCCATAGCGGACTTGCGTCTTGTAAGATCTCTTGCCTTTTTGGCAGCCTCACGAGCCTTTTGTGCAGAGAGGCTTTTTTCAAATATATTACGTGCAGTCTCAGGATTTTCGTCAAGGAAGTCCATGAGCTTTTCGGTAACAAGCTTTTCGACAAACGGCTTTACACTTGGATTTCCAAGTCTGCCTTTAGTCTGACCCTCAAACTCGCACTCAGTAAGCTTTACAGAAATAATGGCAGTAAGACCCTCACGCACATCGTCGCCCAGCAGTTTAACGCCATCCTTAAGGAGGTTCATCTTTTTGCCATACTCATTGATTACCTTGGTGAGTGCATTTTTAAAGCCCACCTCATGAGAGCCTCCATCGGTAGTATGGATATTATTTGCAAACGACAAAACAAGTTCATTATAGCTGTCGTTATACTGCATGGCAATCTCGGCGAAGGAATTGCCGTCCATTCCTGAGAAATAGATAACGTCGTTCGAAAGCGGAGTCACACCTCTCACCTTATGCAGGTGCTCGACAAAGTGACGTATACCGCCCTCATAGTATAATTCCTCAACAGTAATGGCAGATGGATTTCTCTTATCTGAGAATATAATCTTAATACCGGCATTGAGGAAAGCCTGTTCACGAAGTCTTTTAAGCAAAACCTCGTAGTCATAAACGGTACTTTCAAATATCTCCGGATCTGCCTTAAACATAACGGAAGTACCATTTTCGGTGGTATCTCCGATAATTTTAAGCTCCTCGGAGTAATTGCCTCTTTCGAAACGCTGGAAGTGTATATTTGAGCCATCCTTTACAGTAAGCTCCAGCCATTCGGAGAGAGCGTTTACAACTGACGCACCAACGCCGTGAAGACCGCCCGACACCTTATATCCGCCGCCGCCGAACTTACCGCCTGCATGGAGCACAGTATAAACGACAGTAGCCGCCGAGATTCCCTCAGTGGGGTGAATACCAACGGGAATACCTCGTCCGTTATCGGAAACACGTATAACATCGTCTGGCAGTATCTCCACATTTATCTCCGTACAGAAGCCGGCAAGCGCCTCGTCAATGGAGTTATCGACAATCTCATAGACAAGGTGATGAAGACCCTTTGGTCCAGTAGAGCCTATATACATTCCCGGACGCTTCCGGACAGCTTCAAGTCCCTCAAGAACCTGTATCTGATTTTCATCATAGCTGGCAGCATTGAGCTTCTGTTCTTCTATCATGTTTATTCCTCCTTTGTGTGAATTCTGGGGCTATAAAAAGTCTGTCTCAGATTCTCCACACACTCAAACAACTTTTCAACCGAGTTTTCAACACTCTGTTGAAAAACGAATTTTCAAGTAAAAATCTATCAAACGAGCGGTTATCATGAGATTATCCGCCCATTTTTCAACATAAGACGAATCCCCTCCAGCTCATTTATCAACACCTCATGATGACAGGTAGTAACAAAGACCTGCATATCCTTTATAGTAGTGCATACCACCTGCTGGCGGCTGCGGTCAAGCTCTCCCATAACGTCGTCAAGAAGCACAATGGGAGTCTCCTTTTTAGCGCAGCCATAAAGCTCCGCTTGAGAGAGTTTCAATGCGAGAGCAAGGCTTTTCTTCTGCCCCTGAGAGCCGAAGTCCTTAGCGCCCACACCATTTATGGCAAATTCCAGGTCGTCACGGTGGATGCCGCAGGACGTAAATCCAAGTTCTGTATCCTGAGAGCGTGAATCTTTAAGCTTCCTGAAGTATATCTCCTCCAGTTCCTGCGCATTATCCTTAGTAATATCGGGACGCCTGCCAAAAATCTGGCTTTTATATCCGGCAGAAATCACCTCAGTTCCGCCTGATATCCTGCCGTACAGCTCACGAACCGACTCCTCCAGACGTGCGGAATACGACTGTCTCCGGAGTGATATATAAGTACCGACAGACGCAAGCTGTCTGTCCCAAATGTCGAGTATAGCGTCGATCTGAGAGAGCGGCAATCGCTGTTTCAAAGCAGCATTCCTCTGTGATAGGATCAGCTGATACCGCCTTACAGCCGTAACACCTCGCCTGTGGAGCTGTGAGAAACACATATCAAGAAAGCTTCTTCTCACATCGGGGCTGCCTGAAATAAGCTCTATATCCTCCGGTGTAAAAGCCACACAGTGATATATCTCAAAGAGATCGCTTGTCTGACGGACAGGTACTCCATTGAGCGTAAGTTTTTTTTCCCGTGATTTTGGCGACATCTGGCATACAAGGGTCTGTTCACGGCGGTCGTCGTGGAAGCTAAGCTGTATTTTTAGTGGGTTTCCCGAAAAGCTAAGGTAATCACGTTCACGTGTACCTCTGAAGCTTCTGCAGCCGGTAAAGAGCCACAGCGCCTCCAGCAAATTAGTCTTACCCTGAGCATTTTCGCCGGATATGATGTTATATCCACTGTCAGGCACAAATTCCACACTGGAAAGGTTTTTAAAGCCGTCGATATATATTTTAGTGAGCCGCATTATTATTCAGCCGCAGCGACAATAAATTTATTGCCGTCCAGCTCCACGGTATCTCCGGGACGTATTTTTTTGCCCCGCATAGTGCACACCTCGCCGTTTACCTTAACATCACCGGACTGAACAGCCTCTTTAGCAATGCCTCCTGTCTCGCATATACCTGCAAATTTGAGAAAAGCGTCCAGCTTGATAAACTCAGTCCTTATCTCGATTTTTTCATCCATGGGGATATATTCACCTCAGCTTAATCCTTTATCTGAATGGGCATAAGCAGGAATATGAAGCTTTCGCCCTGCATTGGTACAATCTTCACAACACGCTTGCCGCCCGACATCTGAATTTTTATCTGATCGCAGTCAGCTGCTTTTACAGCCTCCAGCATAAAGCGGTTGTTGAGGCCTATTTTGACATCCGGACCGCTTATTTTAACGGGGATAGTATCATTTATCTCACCAATACCCGTCTTACAGCGTACATTAAGGCTGCCTCCGCTGAAGGTACAGCGTATCGGAGCATTAAATTTGCTGTTTATAAGGAGAGCACATCTTTCAAGGCATTGAGTGATATCTCCAACATTAACGAGTACTTCTGTTTCAAAGCTTGCCGGAATGCTGCTTTTGTAGTTATGGAATTCACCTTCCAGCAAACGGGAAAATACTATATAACCGTCAAATTCAAAGAGGATATGGCTTCTGCTTACGGATATCACACATTGTTCCTCGGCGTCATCTTTGAGCATATTAGCCACTTCAGTAACAGTTCTCTTAGGAACGACGAACTGCATATTTTCACGAGAATCGACTTTTTCATTTCTGATGGCAAGGCGGAATCCGTCGATAGCAACAACGCTCAGACTGCCATTGCTCACCTCAAACAGTTCTCCTGTAAGAACAGGCTTCTGCTCATTAAGACTTGTTGCATAGCTTGTCTGATTTATCATAGTTTTAAGGACATTCTGGTCGATATGCATACCCTCGTCCATATTCATATCAGGAAGAGCGGGATATTCTTCAGCTGACATAGCTGATATGTGGAATTCGGTAGCCTCGCAGTACATACTTACATTGAGTTTTTCATCTATTTCAAATCTTACTTCCTGACCGGACATACGGCGTACAGCCTCAGAGAGAAGGCGTGCATTAAAAACGAATTCACCTGTATCATCGGTTCTTACGTCCAGATTCTTCTGGATACCGAATTCCAGGTCGTAGCCTGTAAGCTCTAAGTTATCGGGATTAAGGCGAACCTTTATTCCTTCAAGAGCTGTAATTGTTGAACGCTGTGCAATACCTTTTGAAACATGGGAAACAGCGTCGTAGAGTGACTGCTTATCGCAGGTAAAAGTTATCATGTTATCTATCCTTTCAACGAGAAAATATGGCTTTGATTAGCGAGTAGTGTTTTCCACAATCTGTTTGCTGTTGCGCAGCGCAGCTGCGCAGTATCGAAAGAATAAGAAGAAAATAAAAAGTAGTAGTAGTAGTAGAGGGGTTGAAGTTGTTGAAATAGGCTTATTTGCAGGAAAACAGGGTAAAAGTTTTCAAAATGAGTAATGTGGAGAGTTTTCGGAAAAGTTGAAACCAATTTTTCAATTTGAAAAGTGGAAAAATTGTGGAGTTGAAGTTGAGATAATGTTGATAATTTCGTGGAAAAAAGCACCCGCCGGTTTTTCGCCGGCAGGAAAAGTGGAAATCATTTTCTTTTGAATTTGTTGAATAGACGGTTTGATGTAAGATAAAGGAATAAATATTGCTGGATATACTTAAAAATTTGTTTTCAACTTCGGTTTCAACAGTCTGTTGAAAACCTTGTGGAAACCTGTTTGGAAGCTGTGGAAACGCTATTGAAAAACGGTTTAGATGCGACTTTTGTCGCGTATATTTTTGATTATGTCGTTTACGAGCTGTTTCAGGTTTTCGTCACGTTTCATACCTGATTCGATGTTGTTGATTGCATATACTATAGTAGAGTGGTCACGTCCGCCGAACTCCATGCCGATCGACTGGAGCGGCATTTGTGTTATCTCACGCACAACGTAAACAGCCACCTTTCGTGCTGTAGATATCTGACTTGAGCGTTTGCTGCTGCGTATCTCGTCGGGAGTTACACCATATACATCTGCCACTTCAACGATTATCTTTTCAACAGTGATCGGGATAGGCTGGTCGTCGTTTAGGATATCCTTAATAACGCTCTGAGCCATTGAGATTGAAGGTGGTGAGCCGGCAAGAGCTTTTAAGGCTTTTAGTTTTTTAACAGCGCCTTCGAGCTGACGGATGTTGGATTTAAGTCTGTTTGCGATGAATTCAGCCACATCGTCTGGGATAACGAGGTCGAGCAGTTCAGCCTTGCGGCGAATGATAGCAATTCTTGTTTCAAAGTCAGGGGTAGTTATGTCGGTGATAAGACCCCATTCAAATCGTGTACGGATTCTCTCTTCCAGAGTTTTAAGTTCCTTTGGCGGCTTGTCCGATGTGATAACGATCTGTTTACCTTCGGCGTGGAGCTTATTAAAGGTATGGAAGAATTCCTCCTGCATACGGTCCTTATTGGTAAAGAACTGGATATCGTCGATGAGGAGTACATCGGCGCTTCTGTACTTATCGTGGAAGCTGACCATATTGTTATCATTAATACCGCGGATAAGGTCGTTGCCGAACTCCTCGCTTGTAACGTATATAATATTGTAGTCAGGATTTTTTTGTTTTACCTCATGTGCGATGGCGTGCATAAGGTGAGTTTTGCCAAGACCTGATGGACCGTATATAAAGAGCGGGTTATAATTTTTACCCGGTTCTTTTGAAACGGCAGTGCAGGCAGCATAAGCAAATTCGTTTGATCTGCCGACTATGAATGTGGAGAAGGTGTATTCATAGTTTGCGCCCTCGAGTGATTTTTCAAGGTCGGCGTGACGGCGGTCGATGTCGTCGGCGCTTACGGGGCTGTTGGAATTTTGGGCATAGTCATCATCCGGCTCGACCACCTGAATGATTATATCCACCGGGAAGCCCAGAACGTGATAAAAAGCCTCCTTGAGCAGATCCTCATAATTCTGGAGGACGGTATTTCTCTGGAAGTCTGACTGAACGGTGAAAGCAGCAGTTGAACCGTTAAGGCTCAGCGGTTGAAGGGAGCCGATCCAGAGCTTAACGGCAACCTCAGAGAGTCCGCCTTCTTTCAGGCAGTACTCCTTTACAAGGGTAAATACATCATCAAATGAATTCATAGCTTGATCTCCTTTTTGAAAATAATAATGTCAGAATATTAAGTTTCAGCAATGGAAAGCGTTATATCCAGCTGAACTGAGTATATGAGTATAAAAGTTTTCCGGTTAGAAAAAGCCCCTTAAGCCATAGAATTGAAAAGGGGTTTTATCTTATGTTACTCTTAATAATAGTATATCACATTTTGAGAAGAATTGCAAGAGGTTTTAATGCATTTTTCAACATTTTTTGTTGAAACGAAGAGTATCGCAATAATAAATATATCTAACAAAACTATCATATACGGAAAAAAGGGCAGGAAATTAAAAAAATAAGGTGCAAAAATAAAAAAAGCCTTGACAAGCAGGAAAAAATAAGTTATAATGTTGTGGAAAAGGTCTTTGCAGATGTAAAGTCCTTACACCACACATAACCCTTGAGAGGAGGAGAACAGAATGAAAAGAACTTATCAGCCGAAGAAGCTCCACAGAAAGAAGGAGCACGGCTTCATGAAGAGAATGAAGACCTCTAACGGAAGAAAGGTTTTAGCTCGTAGAAGAGCCAAGGGCAGAGCAAGACTTAGCCACTAACGAGTCAGACCACAATTTATGTTGTGGTCTTTTTGTTTTAGGTGACCTGCTTCCATAGGAAACGGAGGTAATTATGCTGCATACTGAAACGATCAATAGGAATAAAGACTTTCTTACTCTCTATAATCATGGCAAGACCGTGGTTTCGCCGTATGTTGTTATCTATGTCCGGAAAAACAGGCTTGGCAGAAACAGGCTTGGTATAACAGCCGGCAAAAAAGTTGGCGGAGCAGTTGAGAGAAATAGAGCCAAGCGCGTTATACGTGCTGCTTACCGTGAGGCTGAGTCAATGCTTCCGGTGGGCATAGATATGGTAATTGTAGCGAGAGCAGCAATACTCACCATCCGTTCGGGCGAACTGACCCGATTTCTTACCGGACAGGGACTCCGCAGGATCAATCGCTGTTTGTCAGAAACAGGAGGCAAGGCAAAGTGAAGTATATTTGTATGCTGCTGATCCAGTTTTACAAAAAATGCATATCACCGCTCAAGCCGCCTTGCTGCCGCTTTTATCCAAGCTGTTCAAGCTATGCGCTTGAGGCTGTGAAAAGACATGGAGCTATAAAAGGTGTATATCTTGCAGTAAAAAGGCTGCTCCGATGTAATCCGTGGAATATTGGCGGTATTGATCATGTTCCTGAGGAATTTCCTGGTTTTTTCAGAAAAAAGAGAATGAGCATAAAATGCTCTGATTCAATCTATCATCCTCGGAAAGGAAACAATATCCAATGAATTTTCTTTATGACCTGCTTGGCATTCCATTCGGCTATGTAATGCGTTTTATCTACGATCTGGTGCAGAACTATGGCGCAGCTCTCGTTCTGTTTACCATATTCTCAAAGTTGCTTTTGTTCCCGATCAATTATAAGACACAGAAAAGCTCTGCCAAGATGCAGCGTCTGAACCCAAAGCTCAAGGCTCTGCGCAAGAAATATGAAAAAGATCCTCAGAAGTATCAGGAGGCTCAGATGGCTCTCTATCAGGAGGAGGGTGTAAATCCGGGTGCATCATGCCTGCCGATGTTTATACAGTTCTTCCTTTTGTTTGGTATTCTGGCAGTTATCTATAAACCACTTACCCACGTAATGGGATACAGCGGCGATGTTATCGAAAGCATTATAACAATGATGGGAGAGCAGTTCCCTGCTATATCAGAAAAATTCAAGGCAGGTGACCTCCGTGAGGAACTCTATATCATTGAGGCGTTTAAAGAAAACCCGTCTGCATTCAGCAATATTGCAGGATTCAACAGCGCCGATGTAACTGAATTTCTCGATAACTACACATTATTTGGTATCGACCTTGGCGTTACGCCGAATATTAAAGATATAAGCAACTTCGGACTATGGTGCATACCATTCCTCTCAGGTATCTTCCAGCTCATCTCAACTATCTACTCTCAGACAGTGATGAAGAAGAAGAATCCCGACCAGCCGAATATGGGTTGTATGAATGTAATGCTCTACGGTATGCCGATCTTCTCCGTATGGTTTGCATTCAACGTACCTGCAGGCGTTGGTTTCTACTGGGCTTGCTCCTCACTTGTATCACTTGCTATCCAGATAGGACTCAATATGTACTTTACTCCTGCAAGAGTTGAGAAGATATGCGAAAAAGAAAACGAAAAAATGCGTAAAAAATACGGCAGCTCTGGCAAAAAGTCGTTTACTCAGAGAATGCTTGAGGCTCAGGGACAAGCCGCTGCCCAAACAGGTTCACGAAATAAAGAGACTGAAAATATGTCCAAAAAGGAAAAGAGCGAATACGAAAGCCAGCGCATAAAAGATGCAAGAAAACGCATGGCTGAAGAATATGGTGACGATTATTCCGATGAGGAATGAACCTTCCCGTAAAGGTATATGAAAGGGTGAATATAAATGACTGAAATTTTTATCGTCAAAAAGATGGAACAGGCAAAAAAGCTGGCATCTGAAAAGTTCGGCGTATCAGAAGAACTTATAGTTTTCCGTATAATAGAGGGGAAAAAAGGCTTTTTTGGCAAGATGAAGGTTGAAGCAATTTATGAGGAGGCAGTAGCTCCTAAGACAGCAGCTCCATCACGACGTGCAGACGCAGCTCCGCCCATAGTCGAAATGCCTGACGTTTTAACTGAAAATGAAAAGGAAACAAAGACTGAAGCTGCTCCTGCCGCTTTTGAAAGCCAGGAAGATCTTACCGAGGAACAGGCTGCAAGCGCAGAGATCATTCCTGATGATCAGCTGACCGAAAACCTTGCAGCAGCTAAGAATTATATCATTGCAGTATACGAAAAGCTCGGTATAAATGTAAATGTTACAGTATCAAGGATTGAGAATGGTGTTCTGATGAATGTAACAAGCGATTCAAAGAGCGGCACTATTATCGGCAGACGAGGAGAAACACTCGATTCTATCCAGTATCTTGCAAGTATCATAGCAAACCGCAGCAGCGAGGAGTATACAAGAATCATGCTCGACAGCAATGGCTACAGAGTAAAGAGAAGAAAGACACTCGAACAGCTTGCCGAGAAGATAGCAAGAAATGTCCTCAGAAGCGGCAGAGCTACAACTCTTGAGCCGATGAATCCATATGAGAGAAGAATAATACACTCCAAGATCGCTGAGATTGAGGGTGTAAACTCTCACAGCGTGGGCGAAGATCCATACCGCAAGGTGGTTGTGACTGTACCCGGCGGACAGAACCGCAGAAATAACCGTAAAGACGGCAAAAACGGAGGCAGACGTGACAGAAAGCCATATCGTGAAAAGAAGCCTGAGGATTTCAAACCCAGCAGCCTCGACGATATGAAGACAAGCTTTGAAAAGGACTATAAGCGTCCAAAGCCAGAGGATGAAATAAATTTCGACTCCGGTCTTTACGGCAAGATAGAGCTGTAATTCAATATTATGAGTGTAAGGGAAGCGGCGGTATGTGGCTTCCCTTTTGCTTTGAGGAGGGATAATATGTCAACAATAGCTGCAATTTCAACGCCTCATGCAGAGGGCGGAATAGCTGTTATACGCATATCAGGCAGCAGGGCATTTCAGGTGGCAGACTGTATATTCAAAAGTGTCTCCGGCAAAAGAGCCGTGGATATGCCCGGCTACACCTGTACATTTGGTCACGCTGTAAAGGATGGTGATATCCTCGATGAGGCTGTGCTCACAGTTTTTCGCAGTCCCATGAGCTACACCGGCGAGGATGTGGCTGAGATATCATGCCACGGCGGGATATTCGTCTCCCGTGAGATACTCCGTGCTGCCCTCATGGCAGGAGCTGAACCTGCACAGGCAGGCGAATTTACACGCCGTGCATTCCAGAACGGCAAGATGTCCCTTACACAGGCTGAGGCTGTAATGGACGTCATATCAGCCGATTCATCAAGGGAGCTGAAATTTGCAATCTCTCTGAAGGAGGGTGCAGTTTTCCGGCGTATACGGGGCATAATAGATGATATAGTAAAAGTGCTTGGAGCTCTTGCCGCATGGGCAGACTATCCAGAGGACGATATTCCCGAAGTTGAACCGGAAAGTTTCCAACTGAGTCTTTCAACAATTCAACACAAACTTGTTGAAATAATAAACACCAGCGACTACGGCAGAATAATAAAGGACGGAGTTTCAGCAGTTATCGTGGGCAGACCAAATGTTGGAAAGAGTACGCTTTTCAACTTGCTCAGCGGCTGCGAGAGGAGCATTGTAACCGATATTGCCGGCACTACAAGAGATGTGCTGGAGGAGAGAGTGCGCCTTGGAGATGTAACTCTGAGACTCTGGGATACGGCAGGTCTGCGTGAGACAGATGATGTTATCGAAAAGATAGGTGTAAATATCGCACGTGAGCGTCTTGAACAGGCGGATCTTGTGCTTGCAGTATTCGACGGCAGCGAGGGACTGTCGGCGGAGGATCATGAGCTGCTGAAGGGTCTTGCCGGCAAAAAGGCTATTGGCATAATCAACAAGATGGACTGCATCGACAAGTGCATACCAGAGGATATAGAGCGGAATTTCTACAAATGCATACCAATGTCTGCAAAGCAGGGCACAGGTCTTGAGGAGCTGAGACAGGCTATTGAGAATATGTTTTACAGCGGACAGGTGACTCCGGAAATGGGTATACTTGCAAATGAGCGTCAGCTTGACTGTGCACGTAATGCTCTGAAAGCTATTGAGGACGCCATAAACGCCCACCGCTCCGGAGAAATGCTTGATGCTGTAACAGTCCTGCTGGATGAGGCCTGCGAGCACCTTATGAATCTCACCGGCGAGAGAGTGTCTGAAAAGGTCGTGGAGGACGTATTCACCAGATTCTGCGTGGGTAAGTAAAAAAACCTGCAAATCTATTGGCAAAAGGAAAAATTTGTGGTATAATAAAAATCAGCAGACTAATTTACAGGAGGAAACTTCAATGTGTAAAAAGTATTATATAACAACACCAATTTATTACCCATCCGGTAATCCACATATCGGTCACTGCTATACTACAGTAGCATGTGACTCTATAGCACGTTATCGCCGTATGCAGGGATATGATGTAATGTTCCTTACAGGTACCGATGAGCACGGTCTTAAGATTGAGCAGAAAGCGGCTGAAAAGGGCGTTACTCCAAAGGAATATGTTGACGAGATAGTTGAGATATTCAAGAATCTCTGGAAGTATATGAACATCAGCTACGACCGCTATATACGTACAACCGATGACTATCATATCGAGACTGTACAGAAGATATTCAAGGAGCTGTACGATAAGGGATATATTTACAAGGGCGAGTATAAGGGTAAATACTGTACACCATGTGAAAGCTTCTGGACCGACTCTCAGCTTATTGATGGCAAGTGCCCTGAATGCGGACGTGATGTTGTGGAGGCTAAGGAGGAGGCATACTTCTTCAAGATGTCTCCCTTTGCCGATAGACTTGAAAAACTCCTCACCGAGACAGACTACCTCCAGCCCAGAACAAGAGCAACTGAGCTTGTAAACAACTTCATAAAGCCGGGACTTGAGGATCTCTGCGTATCCAGAACCTCATTCAAGTGGGGCATACCTGTAACATTCGATGAAAAGCACGTGGTTTACGTGTGGATAGATGCCCTTTCAAACTACATCTCAGCGCTCGGCTTCTACAACGACGCATATAACGATTATGAAAAGTTCTGGCCGGCAGACGTGCACATGGTAGCAAAGGATATCATGAGATTCCATGCGATCATATGGCCTGCAATGCTCATGGCACTGGAACAGCCTCTGCCGAAGCATCTGGCAGTTCACGGCTGGATAACATTCAACGGTCAGAAGATGAGCAAATCTCTTGGAAACGTTGTAGATCCGCTGGTACTTGGCGAGAGATACGGCGCCGACTCAATCCGATATCACATTCTGAGAGAAATGGCACTCGGCGCAGACAGTTCATTCTCCAACGAGATAATGATAAACAGGATAAACTCCGACCTTGCAAACGGACTGGGTAATCTGGTATCACGTACTGTTGCAATGGTTGACAAATATTTTGGCGGAACTCTGCCGACTGAGCGTCAGTCAGACGAATTTGACGACGACCTTATCGCACAGGCAACAGCGCTCCGTGCGGCAGTTGACGGCTATATCGACCAGACACAGCTCAACCTTGCACTTGCTGAGATATTCAAGGTAGTATCCCGTGCTAACAAGTATATCGACGAGACTGCGCCATGGATACTTGCAAAGGACGAGGCAAACAAGATTCGTCTTGCAACAGTTCTCTATAATCTGCTTGAAACAATAAGAATAGTATCGACTTTCCTGTCAGCGTTTATGCCTACAACCATGCCGATAGTATGGGAGCAGATAGGCGCACTGGAAAACGAGAGAACATACGAAAATGCCGGCAAATTCGGCGTACTCCGTGGAGATGTCACAATTAAGAAGGGCGATATAATATTCCCGAGAATCGACGTTGAAAAGGAGATTGAGGCTCTCAACGAGATAATCAGTGCAAATCTTCCCAAGGAAGAGTCTGAGGAGGAGCAGATAGAGGTACAGCCGGCAGCTCCTGAGATAGAGTTTGATGACTTTATGAAAGTAGATATCCGAGTGGCAAAGGTAACTGAGTGTGAAAAGGTGAAGAAGTCAAAGAAGCTGCTGCGCTTGCAGCTTGATGACGGTATGGGCGGACGTCAGGTAGTATCCGGCATTGCCCAGTGGTACACACCCGAGGAGCTTATAGGCAAAAAGGTTATGGTAATAGCAAACCTTAAGCCGGCAAAGCTCTGCGGCGTTGAGAGCAATGGCATGATATGTGCGGCAGATTCTCCTGATGGCAGTGCCAAGGTAGTATTCCCTGACCAGTCACTTCCCTGCGGCGCAAAGATAAGATAAGATGTAGAAACAGCCTGCAGCTGTGTATAACGGCGGCAGGCTGTTATTTTGTTTGTGCAGATCAGACCTCGTGGGTATCGGCAATGGCTTCACGCCGGAAGAGGAGTGAAACGCACCAAACTGCGCTGATAGCAACTAATATATAGACTGCACGGCTGAGGATAGAGTCTACTCCGCCGAAGAGCCATGCTACCAGATCAAATTGGAAAATTCCCACCAGACCCCAGTTTATACCTCCGATAATAAGGAGAGTAAGAGCAATCTTGTCCCACATAATATTCACCTCACTAAAGTTTAGGGATATTGCTTATGCAAAGATATTATGGCAGTATACGGGGATATTTATGCAGACAACTGCTGGAAATTCGTTTGATTTTATGTGTTTGAAACTATGTGCACAATACACAAAAAGGAGGCCTGTTGGATTTTTTTTCCTGAATCACTTGACTATATAGTGAAAATAGTGTATAATGTATTTGGTGAGAGTAATCCATTATATTGAATTATTATCACTCGTTTTGTTGTCTCCTTTCTTTTGTTCTATTTCTAATTTTCTTGATTTACCGGTACTTGTAGAAGTACCGGTATTTTTTTATCATCATTGCGGCGCTGAAACGAGCCGCCCGATATTGGAATTTCACATCTATGTGTGATTTTAGGAGTTTGTTATGTTTTGTGGTTTGTTTTTGAAATTTTAGCTTTGTGATTAATAATTTGACTTCATACCTAATTCCTGCATATATTCAATAAGCTTTTTCTTAAGCTCCTCATCAGAAGAATTATCATCACAAACCGAAAGCTTGCAAACAGTGTTATTTTCACCGGAAAGCATAGTGAGCTCCATCTCTCCGGAACTATACTTTCTTATGAAATAGCTCTCATTTTTCTCGATTATTTCAGAATCAGGTACATAGTTCTGTGCAGCAATAAGACCGTCAATGCTTACACAGCCGGTCATGGAGTATTCCACGATCACATTTATTTCATCCACATCATCTGTATCATATGAAACTGTGTAGCTGCCGTTGCCGAGAGTAATTTCTCTCATCTTCATATCCTCAGAAGACTCCGGCAGAGGCATTTCGTAGGCGCTTGGATATTTCTCCTCATAGTCAGCGGCAAAAGACTCATAGTCGCTGTAAACTACCTCAGGTTCAGTTGATTTTACTTCAGGCTTTTCAGCTACTGAATTACGTGCCACACATCCGCATAAAACAAAAGCAGTGGCAAAGGCTGCAATAAGACATCTTTTCAAAATAATCATTCCTCCGGTCTATATGTATACTATTAATAAAGGTAAGCCGCTTCTGCATTGTGTCAGGACTTCCTAAGTTTAAAACTATTATATCATAAAGATAAGTTTATTTCAATCGGAGCGGAGGTAAATTTTCACGTAAAGCTGAAAAAAATTGAAAAAAGGTATTCACAAGGCGGGAAAAATATGTTATAATAAATTTAGCTATCGGACGGAAAACGTCTGACAAATTTACATATAATAAGAGGTGCCATTAAAATGGAAATCAAAAAGAATCTCACAACATCTCCCAAGGCAAAGCCTACAGACGAAAGCAAGCTTGGCTTTGGACATATTTTTACCGATCATATGCTTATTATGCCCTACGATGAAGGTCAGGGCTGGCATGATCCTGAGATCGTACCATATGACAATATATCTCTCAGCCCGGCGGCAATGTGTCTTCACTACGGTCAGACCGTTTTCGAGGGCATGAAGGCTTACCGCAGAGCAGATAACAAGATACAGCTTTTCCGTCCGGAGGAGAATTTCAAGAGACTGAATAAGTCAAATGAGCGTCTTGTTATACCGGAGCTTCCTGTTGATCTGGCAATGCAGTGTCTCAGGGAGCTGCTGGAAGTTGACAAGGACTGGGTTCCCTCACTTGATGGAACATCACTCTATATAAGACCGTTTATTATTGCAGTAGATCCGTTTTTGGGCGTACGTCCGGGCAGCCAGTATCTGTTCATTATCGTACTCAGTCCGTCCGGTGCATATTATGCGTCCGGTCTTGATCCTGTAAATATCTACGTTGAGGACAAGTATGTCCGTGCAGTAAGAGGCGGTATGGGTTTTGCAAAGACAGGCGGCAACTACGCAGCTTCTCTCCACAGTCAGGACGACGCTCACAAGCTGAACTACTCACAGGTTCTGTGGCTGGACGGTGTTGAGCAGAAGTATATTGAGGAAGTTGGCGCAATGAATATCTTCTTCGTTATCGACGACGAGGTTGTAACCCCTACGCTGGAGGTAGGCTCAATTCTGGGCGGTATCACAAGAAAGTCCGCTATTGAGCTTTGCAGGAGCTGGGGCATGAAGGTATCCGAGCGCAGAATCTCCATACAGGAGGTAGCCGACGCCTACGACCAGGGTCGTCTGAAGGAAGTATTCGGCACTGGTACAGCAGCAGTTATCTCACCTGTAGGTCACCTGAAGTGGGGCGATAAGGTAATGGAGATAAACGATAACAAGATCGGCGCTGTCTCACAGAGAATATACGATACACTCACTGGTATCCAGTGGGGCAAGATTGAGGATACATTCGGCTGGACAGTAGAGCTTTAAGCTATATTGAATGCTAAGAATCAGGGGAAAGCGACAAGCCCGCTTTCCCCTTTTGTGTAAAAAGGAGGCTTTATATGCTTGGCAGCATACTTTCATCTGATACCTGCAGGGAGTGCAGACTCTGCTGTATTTTCGACAAAACTGACCTCTGGGAACTGCCCATTCTCACGCCTGCCGAGGCTGAAAAGGCTGAAAGTATATGCGGCAGAGAGCAGACTACCCATAAGGACGATGAATATACGTTCAAATCTCCGGAGCTTTCTGGAGAGGAGATTTGTCGATGTCCGCTGCTTACGGAAAAGGGATGTGCTCTGCCTCGTGAGGATATGCCGTTTGACTGCCGGATATGGCCGTTTCGTATGATGAAAGAAAATGATGGCGGTCTTGTTATAGCAGTATCGGAGCTTTGCGGAGGACTTTCAGGAAAAACTCAAAATGAGCTTTCTGATTTTCTTAAGGATGGACTGGCTGACGTTATTTTCAGCTATGCCAAAGAGCACCCCAGCCATGTAAAGCCATTTATGACAGGATATAAGGTCATCTTAAAGCAGTGTGAATAGGAATTTTAGGAGGATAAAATTATGAATATGAAAAAAATAACAGCGGCACTTATGTCGGCTGCAATTTTCGCAGGAACACTGCCTGCTGCACAGGCAGACGCAGAGCTTGAGACAGGAACTCTTAAAGCGGCTACAGTAGCAATTACAGAATCAGAGCTTGAAGCTCAGGATTATATGGTGCCTGTAATGTTGTCTATAAGTGACAATCCGGGCTTTTCGTTTATGGGCTTTGGCATTGAATACGACGAGAGACTTTCGGTTGTGAACTATCAGGAAATAGGAGTACTCAAAGAGCCGGCAGCCGGTGTACTCAAAGGAGTTGCAGATAATCCTGACCTTGACCTTATGTGGGGAGGCATTATAGTAAATTCGGATACGGATACAGGAGAGCCGATATACTGTACGGGAAACGGCGAATTTTTCGTTGTTACCTTTGAAGTTCCCAAGGACGCCAAGGAGGGCGACGTCTTTGAGATAACTATGCTGGAAAAAACAGAAACAGCAGTACAGGAGCTTGCCACGGCAGAGAAAAGAGTTCGCTGCGGACTCGTTAACGGAGCGATTGTCATAGGCGATGATTCCAAGGCTGAGGAGATAGAGGCTGAGGCTGAGGAAAATGCCATAGAAGGCGGCGAGGCTGAAAATTCAGAGCTGACAGTAAATACTGCCGTTCAGGATAATAAGAGCAACGATATTCCTA
This sequence comes from uncultured Ruminococcus sp., assembly GCA_944386525.1. GTDB lineage: Bacteria > Bacillota > Clostridia > Oscillospirales > Ruminococcaceae > Ruminococcus_C. The sequence continues at coordinate 34,740 of CALXBL010000010.1, forward strand.
TGGCAGTCCTTATAATAGGCGGTATTGCAGTACTTGCGGTAGTTATAACTATAGTTTATGTAAAAGTTAAAAAGAAGAATTAAGTTTTGAGATGAGGTTTTTATGAAAATAAAAAGGATAACAGCAGCAGCTGCTGCGGCAGTTGGAATTATGACTTTTTTCAGCGTTCCGGCAGATGCCCAGAAGTATGCAAGCTACACGTGGGAGGCAGGTGTATACTGGACAGAGCCGGGCGGAGAGCTTTGTATAGCGCCAATGGTATACAGTGATCCGGGAAATATTATGGCTCTTCAATTCGATCTTGCAACTCCGGCTATTGACCACGGAGCAATAAAGCCTACAGTTTACGGAGATTCAGATGGGTATATAGGCACAGCGTATCCCACGTTTTCAGATATGATGTTCAACATGGAGAAAATGCACATCGGCGGCTCAGATTCCGGACTTGGCCTCAAAGGAGTAGACCCTGCTGAGGACGGCAGCACTATATGCGAGATGTGGTACGACGTTGCTGACGAGGCGTCTGTTGTGAAGGCTGCAAAAGCATCGGGTATGAAGCCAAGATACAGCAATGAGAATGACAGCTGGTATTATTCATTTGTGTTGAAGTTTGACCCATCCATAAATCCGGCAGCAGGTTCGCCTATGTGCGAGGCTGTTCTCACCGACGAGACTCAGCTTCAGACTACATATATAGAGGGCAGCATAAATATCACCATAAGTGACGAGACTGCTGCTGCTGAGACATCTGAAAATTCCGGTGGAGATACCGGAAACAGCAGTTCCGGCGGCGGAGAAAACTCAGGAGCTTCGAGCAATTCCGGCAGCAGCCGTGGCAATACAGCTGACAGCAGCGGAGGATCCGGCGGTCGGCAGACGACAGCCAACAGCAATCAGGCAAATATTTCCAAAACCGACATCTACGGCGATGATACACCCGTATCTCATGAAGTTGGTTCAGATGAAGAAACTACCGATATTGACGGTGATTCAACAAATGAGACGCAAAATGTTGAAACCGCTGCCGCTCAGGAGGTCGACATTTCGGAGTCGGGCGATGTTGAGATAAAAGAGATAGGCGCTGATGACCAGAATAAGAACGGCTCTAAAAAGATTGTAATATTTATAGCTGCAGGAGCTGTTGTTCTTGCGGCAGGCGGCGGAGCCGGAGCTTACTATTTCATTAAAAAGAAAAAATAATTTTACCTTTCAAAAATCAGCCCAGAAAATTTCCCCAGCTTTCCACAGGAGTTTTCAAGTTTTCAACCCGGTTTTCAACAGTCGGTTGAAAACTAAAATAGCTCTATTTCGCATGATTTCCACTTTTTATGAAAAACCGGAAACAAACTTTTCAACACGCCTTGATTTTAGTAACTTTTCTGAAATGTTTGTAACCGCTGTGTAATTCATTTTCCACCGAGTGTTGAAAAGTTGGTTGAAAGTCTTGTTAAAGACTTTGGAAAACTCAATATTCAACAAGGGAAAAAAGCGAAATTTCCGCAGATTTTTCCAGTGTGAAAAGTTGAAAACGAGGAATAAACAAGTCTTGAAAAACGCACACTATTTTTGCATTGCAGAAATGCAATATACTGAAATAGAGTACGAGGTGAATCACATGAAAAGACTGATCCCGTTTATAGCAGCGATAGCGCTTATGAGCAGTGGTCTGACAGGCTGCGGCTCATGTACAGATGGCGACGTGACAGAATCTGCCACAGACACAGTAACAGAGGAAGTTACAACAGAGCGTACAACAGAGCGGACGACAGAGCGTACAACGAACGAGAATGTAGTTGACGAAGTTGTTACAGATGTAAGCGATATGGCAGGAGATGTATTGACAGATGCAGGAGACATTGTAGATGATGTACTGCCGGATGCAACTGATCGTACTACTACTGTAACAAGCGG
>CALXBL010000011.1 GCA_944386525.1 uncultured Ruminococcus sp.
CAATAGCGTAAGTTCGAATCCTGTTCCATAGCGTTTTTTCTCGAAAAACATCCACGGTTTCACCCTGAAAAATTTTGACATTTGGATAGCAAAAAAGCCCGATAAATCGGGCTTTTCGTGCTGGTGATCTAAATTGGTTCACCTAAATGGAGCTGATAACCAGATTTGAACTGGTGACCTCATCCTTACCAAGGATGCGCTCTACCGACTGAGCTATATCAGCGCTGCGGTCTTTACTCAAACTCACAAATAATATTATACCGTATTTCAAACGATTTGTCAACCTTTTTTTGCGGTAAAAGTTTTTTCTTTGTTTTATTAAGCAAAAGCCGCAAAAAGCATTACTTTACAGCAATTCATTCTGCTTTATAGCATAGGCTATACCATGTTTCTTCAAATCTTTTGTTATGTAGTCTGAATAGGGATACAGGAGCTTAGCTCCTCCCATTGCAACGCCAAAGCCTGAGACAGTAAGCATATCGGCATCATTCAAGCTATCGCCGAAAGCAACAGTATCTTCTGCCATTATGTTCATCTTATCCATCATCATCTGCATACCGGTAGCCTTTGTGCAGCCAAGAGGCAGCAGTTCTGCAAAGCCATAGCCTCTGTTCACATAAGTAAAGCTGCCCTCCAGCAGTCGGTGAAATCTACTCATATCGGTTTCGCCGTCATACCATATCACAAATTTATCATAAGAAAAATCGCTGTATTTCTGCATTTCCTTTACCTCAAGGCCCTGTTTGTGATACAACTCCAGCAAACATTCCATTCCCGGAAGTACTCTAGCCTTACCGTCAACAAACATAGCGTCGCTTCTCTCGTAAAGCGGTGCTGCTCCACAGGAGCGGACTGCATTTGCAAGGGCTTTGCAAAGATCTGGATCTATCTTATTTCTGAATATGCACTTTTTACCTATCTCTATCTCAGTGCCGCAGCCGTAAATGTAACCGTCGAATCCAATAGAGCGTATATCCTCCCGTACATTCATTCTCACCCTACCGGTATTTATAACTGCCATATGTCCATTTTCACGTATAGTCCTTATAGCTTCTATTGTTGAATCGGGGATATATCCATCCTCCTCTGCCTGAATAGTTCCGTCAATATCAAAAAAGAACATCTTTTGCCTTGCAGCCACTCAAAACACTTCCTTTATTATGTATGTTCAGATACGAAGAAATGCACTGCCCAAGACCTTCGGGCAGTGCGTAAAAAATATTTCAGCTCAGCAGTTTCGCAGCAGATTTGCCATTTCAAGAGCACCCATTGCGCAATCTGTTCCCTTATTCCCTGCCTTTGTGCCCGCACGCTCAATAGCCTGCTCAATAGTATCAGTTGTAACTACGCCAAAGAGCACCGGAACACCTGTTTCCATACCAACTTGTGCAATTCCCTTTGAAACCTCAGCGCACACATAATCATAATGACTTGTTGCACCGCGGATAACTGCGCCCAGTGCGATAACAGCGTCATACTTGCCTGAACTTGCCAGTTTTTTTGCAGCGATGGGTATCTCAAATGCGCCGGGTACCCATACCAGTGTGATGTCATTTCCGCTTACGCCGTGACGCACCAGACAGTCCTCAGCACCGCTTATAAGCTTGCTTGTAATGAACTCATTGAAACGTGAAGCAACTATCGCTATCTTCAGTCCCTCGCCCTTGTAATTTCCCTCAATTGTACGCATACATATCTCTCCTTTAAGAATTTTTATTTATCAAAATGCAGATAGTGTCCCATCCTGAACTGCTTTGTCCGCAAATACCGGAGGTTTTCCGGTTTTTCGGGAATATCTATGGGAACACGCTCTGTGATTTCAATGCCATATTCAGACAGATCAGAAATTTTTTCAGGATTATTAGTCATAAGTCTCAGACGCTTTACGCCAAGACTGCCAAGAATCTGTGCGCCAACACTGTAGTCACGCAGGTCGGGAGCAAATCCAAGCTGAACATTTGCATCAACCGTATCAAGACCCTGCTCCTGGAGCACATAGGCATTTATCTTGTTGAGCAGACCAATACCTCTGCCCTCCTGACGGAGATATACGAGAACACCTCTGCCCTCCTGTGCTATCATATCAAGCGCCTTATCAAGCTGTTCACCGCAGTCACATCTGCACGAACCGAAAACATCGCCGGTCATACATTCGGAGTGCACTCTGCAAAGCACAGGCTCACCATCGGAAATATCACCCATGGTCAGCGCCACGTGCTCCTCACCGGTAATGGTATTCTTAAATCCATGTATCATAAAATCTCCGTGCTTTGTGGGAAGATGTGCAGCGGCAGTCTCCTTCATGTAAATATCATGCTGTCGGCGGTATCTTTGCAGATCACGTATAGTTATGAGCGGAAGTCCCAGCTCCTCAGCAAGATTGCTTATCTGCTCGCCTCTCATCATGCTGCCGTCATCAGCCATTATCTCGCAGCAGAGTCCCACCTCTGAAAGTCCTGCAAGACGCATAAGGTCTACTGTAGCCTCGGTGTGACCATTTCTTTCAAGGACGCCGCCGGGTTTTGCCTCAAGCGGGAACATATGTCCCGGTCTGCGAAACTCACCGGGATGCGAATCCTGTGAGGCTGCTTTTCGTGCAGTAAGACCTCTCTCCACGGCTGATATTCCTGTGGTAGTATCAATATGATCAATTGATACAGTAAAAGCCGTCTCGTGATTATCGGTATTCTTCGAGACCATCTGAGTAAGTCCCAGTCTTGATATATTGGCTGAGCTCATAGGCATACATATAAGACCCTTGCCTACGCTTGCCATAAGGTTTACATTCTCGGTAGTAGCAAACTCTCCTGCGCATATAAGATCGCCCTCATTTTCACGATCGGGATCATCGGTGCACAAAATACATTTTCCCTGACGCAGCGCCTCCAAAGCTTCTTCGATAGTCGATATTTTCATATATGATCAAGCCTCCTTAAAAGCCGTTTTCCAGCAGAAATTCATGTGTGATGCCTGAGCTGATCTTTGCACCCATAAGCTTTTCTACGTATTTTCCTATAATATCATTTTCCAGATTTACAAGTTCTCCGCAGCGTTTTGAAAGCAGAGTGGTCTCCTTTGCAGTGTGAGGTATAAGGCTCACCGAAAAGTCAGAGGCTGTAACTGCTGTAACTGTAAGGCTTATACCGTCTATTGCTATAGAGCCTTTCTCAACGATATATCTGAGTATCTCAGGAGAAGCGGATATCGTTACAACAACAGCGTTGCCCTCATTCTTTCTGCTTTTTATCCTGCCCGTGCCATCTATATGACCTGCAACAATATGTCCGCCGAATCGTCCCTCGGCTGCCATGGCACGTTCAAGGTTCACCTGACTGCCGTGCGAAAGTTCTCCAAGACTGCTCCGCCTCAGAGTTTCTGGCATAACGTCCGCTGCAAATCCTTTGTCCGTCATATCAGTCACAGTAAGGCACACTCCGTTAACTGCTATGCTGTCGCCTATCTTAGTACCCTCCAGCACCTTCTTTGCACCTATATAAAGCCTGCAGGACAACGCTGTATGGGATAGTCTTTCAACCGTTCCCAGTTCCTCGATTATACCCGTAAACAACTATGCCTCAGCTCCTTTCATCTTAAAGATGAGCAATATATCTGAACCATACATATGCACCTGCTGCACTTCCAGCTCAAAGGCATCGCTCATCTTTGATATATCAAGACTTCCCACCGGTGATATGCCGTCTCCGCCGGATATCTTGGGCGCAATATAAACCTGCACCTCCTGCACAAGACCTGCTTTTATAAGGGCAGCGTGTATGCCTGCTCCGCCCTCGGCAAGTACGCTTGTAAGTCCACGGTTTGCAAGAGTCCGGAGTACTGCCTCTATATCAGTGTGTCCATCCTTCTCTGGAAGGATACAGACCTCCACACCTTTTTCCTCAAGACGCTTTATTTTATCCCGATCATTGCGGCTTGTCATTATTATAACAGGAGCTTTATCAGTACTATTCGCAAGGAAACAGTCCTCCGGAAACCTAAGGCGTGTATCGCACACAACTCTCACCGGATGTATGGGGTCATCTGCACGGCACAAAAGACTCGGGTCGTCCGCAAGGACTGTACCTATGCCAACCATTATTGCCGATACAGCTCTTCTTGTCTCCTGTACATCAGCCCGTGCTTCCGCACCGGTCACCCACTTTGAGTCGCCGCTCATGCAGGCTATCTTCCCATCGGCGGTCATTGCATACTTGCATATTACATAAGGCATTTTATGCTTCATATAATAGAAGAAGAACGGATTAAGTCTGTCACATTCCTCCTCCAGCACCTGGTATATTGTCTCGATACCGGCGCTGCGGAGTATCTCTCCGCTCTTTCCGCTTACAAGCGGATTGGGGTCGTATGAGCCTATGAAAACTCGCTTTATACCTGCGGCAATAACCGCATCGGTACAAGGCGGCTGCTTACCGTAGTGACAGCACGGCTCAAGTGTTACATACATATCCGCTCCCTCAGCAGAGCCTTTGCAGTGCAGCAGAGCATTTCTCTCTGCGTGGAGTTCGCCATATCTCTCATGCCAGCCTTCACCCAGAATCTCGCCATTCTTTACTATGACCGCCCCCACAAGAGGATTTGGTGCGGTTCTGCCCGTACCTTTTCTCGCAAGCTCTATAGCTCTTTTCATATATGTTATATCCTGTTCTGTTACAAAGCTCAAAGTGCTTCACCTCCGCTCAAATAAAAACAGCCCGGAACACAAAGCTCCGGGCTGCTGCATCGTCGCATATAAGTAAGATAAAAGTTAGCACAGGCTAACAGTTCTCACACAAAACGGTGCATCAATCTTCTCCCATCCGGACTTTACCGTCGGTTCCGGAATTTCACCGGATCGGCTGCACTTTGCAGTTCGTGGACTATACCACCGGTTATGAATCTCACATACCCTGAAGCTGATGTAACAATAGTATACCATATAAACCCCGTTTTGTCAACACCGTTAATATATGCAGCGAAAAAGAATTCGCCTTAAAAAAACTTACTTTTCATCTGTAAACCATATATGTGATTTAGAAAACAAGCGAATTTTAATAAAAAAATAAAGTCACTTGACAAAATCCGATTTGTAATGTAAGATATATAACGCAGCGCCTTTTAAATATTATTTAATTGGCTCATACACCGAACATCCGGCGTGTGCCGGAAGATTTATGGAGGTTTTTATGTCAAGAGCAGATATTTCAACATACTTTGCGTGCGATGTTTTTAATGATGAGGTCATGCGTACAAGACTGCCCAAGCAGATCTACAAGGCGCTCACAAATACTAAGAAAATGGGCGTACCTCTCGATCCGGCATACGCAGATGTAGTTGCAAATGCTATCAAGGACTGGGCGATTGAACGTGGTGCAACTCACTACACACATTGGTTTCAGCCTATGACAGGTTCCACTGCTGAAAAGCATGACTCATTTATCCAGCCGACCGACAACGGCATGGTAATCATGTATTTCTCCGGCAAGGCGCTGGTAAAAGGCGAACCCGATGCTTCATCATTCCCATCCGGCGGTATCCGTCAGACCTGCTCTGCAAGAGGCTATACTATCTGGGACCCCACATCTCCCATATTCGTAAAGGAAGGAACTCTATATATCCCAACAGCTTTTGTATCATACACCGGCGAAACTCTTGATAAGAAAACTCCCCTGCTTCTTTCAATGGATGTGCTTAGCGATCAGGCTATACGTGTATTGAAACTGTTCGGAAATACTACAGTTACTAAAGTAACTTCAACTGTAGGTCCTGAACAGGAATATTTCCTCATTGATAAAAAAATGTACGATCAGCGTGAGGATCTTATAATGACAGGCAGAACTCTCTTTGGTGCAGCTCCGCCCAAGGGTCAGGAACTGGACGATCAATACTACGCTAACCTTAAACCAAGAATTGCTGCCTACATGGCTGAACTTGATGAGACACTCTGGAAACTGGGCATATACGCAAACACAAAGCACAATGAGGTTGCTCCTGCTCAGCACGAACTTGCACCTATATTTAATAACTCCAATATCTCTACTGACCAGAATTCCCTTACCATGGAAGTCATGAAGAAGATTGCTTTAAAACACGATCTTGTATGCCTGCTCCACGAAAAGCCGTTCGCAGGAGTTAACGGTTCAGGTAAGCACAATAACTGGTCACTAAGCACCGACACCGGTCAGAATCTCCTTGATCCGGGCAGCACTCCCAGCGAGAATATGCAGTTTCTCACATTCCTTTGCGCAGTGCTCAAGGGCGTTGATGAATATGCGTCTCTCCTGAGAATAAGTGCAGCCTCCGCAGGAAACGATCATCGCCTTGGTGCGCACGAGGCTCCTCCTGCTATCATCTCCATCTACATGGGCGAGGAACTGCAGGGAGTACTTGATGCTCTTGAAACAGGCGGCACATATAAGAGCGAATCGGAAGAATTCAGCATAGGTGTTCATGCGCTCCCCGACTTCCCCAAGGATTCAACCGACAGAAACAGAACATCGCCATTTGCATTTACAGGCAATCGCTTCGAGTTTCGCATGGTAGGCTCCTCCGACAATATAGCCTGCCCAAATCACCTGCTGAATACCATCGTTGCAGGCGAGCTTTGTGAAATCGCCGACGCTCTTGAGGGCGTACTCACCAAGGACTTCGACACTAAACTCAAAGAGCTGCTCCGAAACATTATCAAAAACCACAAGAGAATAATCTTCAACGGCAACGGCTATTCCAAGGAATGGGTAGAGGAAGCTAAACGCAGAGGCCTGCCTATATACAAAACTACAGTTGACGCTGTTCCTCATTACGCTGACGAAAAGAATGTGGCTCTCCTTGAAAAATTCGGAATTTTCTCAAGATCCCAGATCGAAAGCCGTATAGATATTCTGCTTGAAAGATACAGCAAAACTGTTAATATCGAGTCACTCACAATGATAGATATGGCTAAGAAGAAGTTTATACCGGCAGCTCTCAAATACTGCAAGGAGCTTTGCGATGGCATTGCTGTAAAAAGCGGCTTTGGAATAGATGCTTCAATCGAAAGAAGTCTTGCGGAAAAGATAACAAATCTTAACAGCGAGGCGTATAAACTCGTTCAGGAGCTGGAAAAAAATACCGCCGATGCTGCTGCCTGTGAAAATATGCTGGAAATGGCAACTGCCTATAGAGACAACGTTGTTTCTACTATGGAAAAGCTGCGTAAGTGCGTTGACTCCATCGAGGTAATGATGCCCTCGGAGCAGTGGCCTGTTCCTGCTTACAGCGATATGATATTCAATGTATAAGCTGTCAGAGTTAAGTAAAGAATATAAACATTAGTACTTCAAGGAGTGAAAAATATGGTATTCGCAATAGACATTGGCAACACAAATATCGTTATAGGCTGCTTTCAGGACGATAAAATCCTTTTTGTAGAGCGTCTGTCCACCAATCAGACTGTCACATCCCTTGAATATGCAGTAACCTTTAAATCAGTGCTTGAAATATACGGACTGAGACCCGACAGCATCGAAGGAAGTATAATATCCTCGGTAGTGCCGTCTATAACTAATTTGGTAAAGCGTGCCATCGAAACCATTACGCATAAGAAGTGCATGATAGTCGGTCCGGGTATAAAGACCGGTCTGAAAATATCGATCGACAATCCAGCCCAACTTGGCAGTGATATGGTAATCGGTGCAATAGCCGCCCTTGACCAGTACCATGGTCCCATTGCTCTTATTGATATGGGGACAGCTACCACTGTTTCCGTCATAAATAAAAACAACGAGTTTATCGGAGGCATGATAATGCCCGGCGTTGCCATATCAATGAACGCTCTTACTGAAAAGACTGCTCAGCTCCCTAAGATAGCCTTCGATCTGCCAAAAAAGAATATAGGCAGCAACACTATTGACTGTATGAAAAGCGGCATGATATACGGCTTTGCCGGAAGCATCGACGGTCTGCTCGACAAAATCGAAGAGGAACTGGAGTCTCCTGTAACCGCTATTGCAACTGGCGGTCTTGCAGAAACTATCATCCCTAATTGCAGACATAAGGACATAATCATTGATAACACTCTGCTCCTGAAGGGCATGAGGACTATATATCTTAAGAATATATAATATGAGCCTCCCATGAAGTACTGTTTCGTATCTTCACGGGAGGCTTTTCAAATAGTATTATAACAGAGAACCGCTGCCATGATATACCATATATGATCCCACCAAACCTATAGCCACCGGAACAATATATGCCGACACCTTTGACAATACCATCTCCACTTTTTGTATCATCCTTGTGCCCTGTATCCTGTTATAACCAAAATAGATCAGAATCAGCGGTGATGCATAAATAAAAGTGTAAAATGATATAAATATGATTACCCAGTAAAATGCAAGATGATGACCTGTAAGGAAAGTCAGAAAACCAAAGTAAGGCATTGCACTTGTAAGCTCTATCCCACAGAAAACAGCCCCCATAATGAAAAGTGCAACCGGCGAAATGCTTGCAGGAGATTTTCCACTTTCAGTTTCCTGCTGCGTCATTAGTTTTTTACGGGTTCTGAATACAAGAATCACCCCTAAAACAGCCAATATTGCTCCTAATGCTATCTCGGCTGTAAATGTGTACATTGGATATTCCATGGATATCATGCGGAACAAATTTGTCAGCTGAGCGATAATTCCATAGTAAATACCAAGTCCCAGCACAATATTTGCAAGACTCATGCCGCTGATAAAAGCCCAAATATGACGTTTCTTTTTAACAAGAGTCAACAAGAGCATAAGCTGGGCGATTGCCGAAGGATTAAGACTGTCGAAAAAGCTTGCTGTAAATGCCATTCCAAAAAGACCTATCATTTCAAATTCCTCCTAAAAACAAAAACAGCGCCTGCCTACACATCTTCTAAGACCTAACGATGTGTAAACAAACGCTTCTGCATTTTCCTACCCGGTGGCAGTTTTATTCTATTCAGCATACCAAACACAGGCTGCTGCTTACTATGGTATTTATTATATCACAGCTTTTTCATGCTGTCAAGAGCATTTTTTAAATTCATATTCCGATAAAAAAGCACTCCTGTTCAAAATCAGGAGTACTTTGCTTTTTATGTATATCAGTCAGCCATTACAGGTATCTCGGAGAATACTGTAACGCCTGCATCTGCAACAGCCTTGGCAAAAGCAGCAGCAGTATCATTATCACACTGACTTATTATACATCCGTTTTCAGCGGACTTTTCAACTGTAAGTCCCAGAGACTTTGCAGCAGTCTCGTAAATATCTGCGCTTGCAGCAGATGTACGCAGGAATCTTGGAGCAACAAATGCGTCCATACCTGCAATGAAGTCAGCATTTGCAGACGGAGCCCACTGATGAGTTGTAATTGTGTGCTCTGCCTTAGCACAGTCGATAATGTCACCAACTACTGCGCTTGCTGTAGGCAGCTTGCCTGCACCTCTGCCGTAGAACATCGTCTTGTCAAAGCCATCGCCCCATACCATAACTGCGTTGAATACGCCGTCAACATGTGAGATAAGACTGTCGCCGGGAACTACCATTGGCATTACTATTGGCAGGATCCTACCGTCATCAAGACGCTTTACACTGCCGATGAGCTTTACTGCACTATCGAATTTCTGTGCAAGCTCCACGTCCTCAAGAGTAATATCCCTTATGCCCTTTGTATAAACGCTGTCGGGATATACGTGCTTTCCAAATACGAGGGATGCCAGTATGCACACCTTGCGGCATGCATCATGACCGTCGATATCAGCAGAAGGTTCACGTTCAGCATAACCAAGCTCCTGTGCCAGCTTCAGCGCAACGTCAAAATCCATCTTATCGCAGAACATCTTCTCAAGGATAAAGTTTGTTGTACCGTTGAGTATGCCTGCAACGGCTGAAATATCATTGCCTGCCAGACAAGTATGAAGCGGACGGATACAGGGTATAGCGCCGCCTACGCTTGCCTCAAAGAGGAAGTTACAGTCATGTTCCTTTGCAGTCTGCAGCAGGACATCACCCTTTTCAGCAACAAGCTGCTTGTTCGACGTCGCAACGCTCTTGCCTGCCTCCAGGCAGCTGTTGACAAACTGGAATGCAGGGTTGACTCCACCCATACACTCAGCTACATATGCAACATCCGGATCGTTCAGAATAACATTTATATCATGGACTACCTTATCACCGTAAGGATCATCCGGAAATTCACGCAGATCGAGGATATATCCTAATTCAAGTTCCTTGCCTGTATTTTTTTCAATCTTAGCCTTGTTTTTGTAGAACAGCTCAACAACACCTGAGCCAACAACGCCATAGCCCAGTACAGCTATTTTCTTCATAAAAATTACTTCCTTCCAAATTTATTATTATTCACCGGACAGCAGTTTTACTTCCACAACACCATGCACATTTTTAAGTGCATTTGTAATCTCAACTGGATTTGTAGTTCCGTCTCCGCACTGGAGAGAGATACTCACTGCAGCAACACCGTCAACCGGTATACTCTGATTTACGGTAAGTATATTTGCATTAAGACTATGGAGCTTTGTAAGCAGATTTGAAAGCACTCCGCTTTCATCTCTCAGCACTGCGGAAAAGTTTACTATCCGCTGAGTCATCTTGTCATCGTATGCAAACACATAATCACGATACTTATAAAATGCGCTTCTGGAAATGCCCACGTGTTTGCAGGCTGCGGCAAAGCTTTTTTCCGTGCGGTCTGCAACAAGCTTTTTAACCTCCAGCACCTTCCCGAATATTTCCGGCAGAACTGAGGTATCTACAACAATATATTGTGTCTGCATAAGCCCTTTCAACTCCGGCATATTCAAAGCCGGCTCCTTTCCGCATAGTATCATAACTGCACACGCCCTTGTACGTCCGTGTGAGAAATACAATTGTATTCCCCTAGCCTTACTACTATAACACGAATTCTAATATTTGTCAAGCATTAAGAGACAGAAAAAGCGGTTTTTACGTTTTTCCACGTACAAACCGCTTTTTATTGCAATCATATCATACAATATGTCAGCTTAAAAGGCTTTATTTCCTGTCGTTCTGACTCTCGCTGCTGCGGAGCACATCTGCTACCTCGCTTATAGTCACATAAGCCTTAGGGTCGATGGCTGTTACAATGCTCCTGAGCTTTGCCACCTGGAATCGGTTTACAACAAAATAAATTATGGTCTTTTCTACATTGGAGTAGCCACCCATAGCAGATATCTTTGTTGTACCGCATTCAAAGGTCTCCATAAGTGCCCGACTTATATCGTCCGCCTTATCGGTGATTATCATTACCTCCTTGGAGCGGTCGAAGCCCTCCACGATAAAGTCAACAGTTTTAAGTCCTGCGCCGTATGCTACTATTGAGTAGAGCGGGAGTATCCAGCTCTGCATTATGATACCACACACTATGTACAGCAATACGTTATATATCATAACGAATGTTCCCACAGTAATTCCAAGTCTTTTTGCAAATGTCACGGCAAGCACCTCAATACCGTCGATAGCTCCGCCATTGCGTATGGTAAGGCCGCTGCCTACGCCCGATACTACTCCACCGAACAACGCACACAGCAGCAGGTCATTTCCTGCTAATGGCGACGCAATGCTAACATCAATGGGAAGTACATCTGTTATCAGCCACGAGCATACGGAATATACGGTTACTGTAAACAGCGAGTATATGGTAAAGACCATACCCTGCTTCTTAAGTCCAAAAAGGAATATGGGAAAGTTAAGCACTACCAGAAAGAAGGATAGACTAAATGCTTCCGGAGTTATCTGTGAACACAGAATAGATGTACCGGAAATGCCGCTGTCGTAAAGATTTACAGGAGCTAAAAAGATAGTAACGCCGAATGCGTTTATACAGCCTGCTACTAAAAGTATAAGAAACGTTGTAAACTTCAGCTTTTTCAGTTCGTCAGTAATTTTTGCTTTTGCCATATGGAGGCCTCCTTTTGTTATTTTTTCAGCGTATGTTTATATATCGCCCGTTGAGTAATAATGCCGCCATTATATTTTCTGCCGGAAATAATACTCCCTATATCGTATATAATATCATAATCCATCCGCAGCAACTCATCTGAGGGCGTTATTTTTTGGCACCGCTTGGGGGAATCGAACCCTCAACTAACCCTTAGGAGGGGTTTGTTATATCCATTTAACTAAAGCGGCATATACTGTACGTGCAGGCCGTACAGTAATCATTATACATCTATCGGCTCAGAAATCAAGCCTCTACGCCGTATTCCTTTCGGTATGCTCTCATTGCGTCGAGATATTCAGCAAACGGAATAATTCCGTCCTCAATAGCCTTTATTATATCGTCCATGGAGACAATAGAATACACTTTAACGCCATACTTGCTATATGCCTCCTGTACGGCGGAATTCTCGCTTCCAAGTGCCTTTTCCATACGATCAACAGTTATCACCATGCCTGTTATATTCACATCAGCCGCACCCTTTAGCTTAGGATAAACCTCCATAAGAGCCTTACCGGAGGTCATAACGTCCTCAATGATAACGACCTTTTCGCCGTCCTCCAGAGACTTTCCTACAAACAAACCGCCCTCACCATGATCCTTTACTTCCTTGCGGTCGAAGCAGTAGTTCACCTCGATGTCGTAGTCGTTTGCAAGTGCAACGGCGGCACTTACAGAAAGCGGTATACCCTTGTATGCAGGTCCGAAGAGAGTGTCTGCCTCAATGCCGTTTTCCTTGATGCAGGCTGCATAATACTTGCCAAGCTGTGCAAGCTGCTTGCCTGTTTTATAGTTGCCTGTGTTTATGAAGTAGGGAGCAAGTCTGCCGCTTTTCAGTGTAAATGAACCGAATGTAAGCACGCCGCAGTCCACCATAAATCTGATAAATTCTTCTTTGTAAGTCATATTTTAAACATCCTTTCAGATTATTATTTTACGTCTATCTGGTCTATCTCACGCTGCCAGAGTGCCACACAGGCATCGCTTGGCATACGCAGATCTCCTCTGGGAGATATACACACACTTCCCACCTTTGGCCCGTCAGGCAAACATGAACGTTTGAACTGCTGAGAGAAAAATCTCCAGTAAAATTTTCTCAGCCATTTAAGGATAGTTTCTCCGTCGTATTTTTCCTCAAAGGCTATACACGCCATACGATATATTTTACCCGGAGAAAATCCGAATCTCAGCACATAGTAAAGAATAAAGTCATGAAGCTCATAGGGACCGACTAAATCCTCAGTTTTCTGGGCAATAGTGCCGTCATTTTCCGGCGGCAGAAGTTCGGGGCTTACGGGAGTATCAAGTACATCAAGCAGGATATCTCTAAGCACACCGCCAGAGCGTTCTGCCTCAAACGCTGTCAGATGACGCACCAGAGTTTTCGGTATAGAGCAGTTCACTCCATACATACTCATATGGTCGCCGTTATACGTTGCCCAGCCAAGGGCAAGCTCGGAAAGATCACCTGTACCAACAACTATACCGCCCACCTTGTTTGCAAGATCCATAAGCACCTGTGTACGCTCTCGTGCCTGGGAGTTTTCGTAGGTGACATCATGCACATCGGGGTTGTGATCTATATCCTTAAAGTGCTGCATAACACTTTCCGCAATAGGCACCTCACGAAGCTCCGCACCGTAGGATTCAGCCAAACGGCAGGCGTTGTTATACGTTCTGTCCGTGGTGCCGAAGCATGGCATAGTTACTGCCATTATGCCCTTCCGGTCAAGTCCCAGCATATCAAAGGCATGAGCTATTACTATAAGTGCAAGAGTTGAATCAAGACCTCCTGAAAGCCCTACCACAACATTTTTGCAGCCTATATGTCTGATACGTGTTGCCAGACCTACTGCCTGCATAGTTATTATCTCCTCGCACCGAGAGGAGAGCTCCTGCTTATCTTCGGGAATAAACGGAGCGTTGTCGATATATCTTTCAAGTTTCGTGTCCGACAGTTCCATGTCAAAATAGATATATTCGCAGGTATATTCCGCTTTAAACGTTGTACTCTTAATACGCTCCGCCTGCAAACGCTGCACGTCAATATCAGCATATATAGTGCCGCACTCAAAGAGCCTTGATTCTGCAAGGACAGTTCCATTTTCCAGTATAAGATTATGTCCTGCAAACACAAGATCCTGGGTAGATTCTCCAATACCTGCATCAGCATATGCATATGCACAGAAAAGACTTCCGGACTTTGCTTTCAAGATAGTACGTCTGTAGTCCGCCTTTCCCACAAGCTCGTTGCTGCACGACAGATTTACAATAAGTGCCGCACCCTTCTGAGCCATCCTCACCGATGGAGTATCGCCTACCCACACATCCTCGCATATCTCCACGCCAAATTTAAACTCCGGTATATTGCTGCACGCAAATACCATTTCCGCTCCAAACGGAACATTTTGACCACAGAAGAAAATCGTTCCGATCTTTGCAGAGCCAGCAGCAAAATGACGTGCCTCGTAAAATTCGCAGTGATTGGGAATATTCATCTTAGGCACAAAACCTAAAAGCTTTCCTTTATAGCAAACAGCCCCACAGTTGTAAAGAGAGCCGCTATTCACAACAGGCAGACCTACAACTATGATAATATCCAAATTTTTCGTCTCAGCAAGCATATTTTCAAGTGCTGCCGCTGCACCATCAAGCAGTGTCTTTTGCAGAAACAGATCATTGCAGGTATAGCCGGTTATGCTAAGCTCCGGAAAGGCAATGAGTTTTGCGCCCTTTTTCGCAGCCTCACGCACTGCGGCAATTATCTGACCAGCATTATATTCACAGTCCGCAACACGAAGCGCTGGTGACGCACAAGATATCTTTATGAAACCGTCTTTCATAATAGCTCCTTTCATACCAAGGAAATCAATACTTTTATTATAACTCAAAACCATCAATTATGCAAGTCCTTTGTCATATTTTGCACGCCTAAACGACTTGAAGTATCCGCAGTTATGTGCTATTATAGTCTTAGGAGAGGAGATGAATGATATGAAACAGAAAAACACATTCAAACTTGTTTACGATATAGTTCGCAGGATACCAAGGGGAAAAGTTGCAACATACGGCGATATTGCTAAACGCATGGGTAATCCCCGGCTTTCACGTGTGGTAGGCTACGCTCTCCATGTCAATCCGGAGCCCGGAGTTATACCATGCCATCGTGTAGTAAACAGATTCGGCGAGACATCAAAGGCATTTGCATTCGGCGGAAGCGATATTCAGCGTGCCATGCTGGAAGACGAAGGCGTTGAGTTCCTGCCAGACGGCAAGGTAAATCTTGATAAATACAGATGGCTTGATGATTAACAAAAAAACCGTCCCATATAAGGAACGGCACTCATAATTGTTTATATGTATCTGTCTACAGCCTTGATAAGCTTCCTTACGCTTCTGCCTACAGATGAATGTTCCAGGTGGACTACAATATCCGCATATTCTTCATAATAAGGTCGGCGCTGGTCAAATAGATCCTGAAGTGTACGGCAGTCACGGCACACCACACCTCTTGTTACAAGATTGCCGACTCTTGCGGCAATATCCTCCAGGGAATAGCAAAGATACACAACCTTGCCCATACTCTTAAGATGAGCCATTCCCTTTTCGCTGTAGACTGCACTGCCTCCTGTAGCGATAACTGTTTTGTCAACATTTACACCCTGGAGTATCTTTCCCTCTGCCTCGATAAAGCCTTCGACTCCCAGTTCGTCAATAAGCTCCCTCAGCGGCTTGTTGTAGTGCTTTATGATAAGGCTGTCTGTATCTATAAAATCATAGCCGATATTTTCTGCAAGAATTCTGCCCAATGTGCTCTTACCGGAGCCAGGCATTCCTATCATTATAAAGTTTCCCACTTCTTTATCCCCTTTCGCTCAAATTATATATTATTATATCATGTTCCAAAAAGGATTGCAAGGGACTTTTCAAACCTTTAAACAATTGTACATCAAGCGGAATATACTTCCAGTAAAAATCAGTGATTACACTCGCAACAAGTGGGAATAATACCTCTGAGATAAAATATCGGAGGTATACATTATGGCTTTTCAAAAGGTTATGATCTCGGGAGTAAACACATCGGAGCTGACAGTCCTGAAAGAACAGGAGAAAATGGAGCTGCTGCGTGAGATCAAGGCTACAGGCAGCAAGGAGGCTCGAGACAAGCTAATCAAGGGTAACCTCAGATTGGTGCTCAGTGTTATCCAGCGCTTCGCCGGAAGAGGAGAAGACGTAGACGATCTGTTTCAAGTGGGCGTTGTGGGGCTTATAAAAGCTATCAACAACTTTGACCTCTCAAAGGAAGTCAGGTTCTCGACCTACTGTGTACCTATGATAAGCGGTGAGCTAAGACGTTACCTGCGGGATTTCAGTCAGATAAAGGTAAGCCGTTCGCTCCGTGACCTTGCGTACAAGGCTATGCAGGCTAAAGAAAAACTTACAGCATCTCTTTGCAGAGAACCAAACGTTACTGAAATAGCTGAGGAGATAGGAGCTAAACGTGAAGATGTTGTTATCGCCCTTGAAAGCGTTACCGACCCTGTATCCCTTTACGAGCCGGTCTACTCCGATTCCGGAGACACGCTCTATATCCTCGACCAGATAAGCGACAAAAACGGCATTGAAAACTGGCTTAGCGAGCTTTCATTCCGGGATGCAATGCAAAGTCTCGGCGAACGGGAAAAAAAAATACTCTACCTGAGATTCTTTCAAGGCAGAACTCAGATAGAAGTAGCCGACGAAATAGGCATATCTCAGGCGCAGGTCTCACGTCTTGAAAAGGGTGCACTAAAAAAGATAAAAGAATCCGTATAAAATAAAACACGGAGAGCTGATTTCTGCCATCAGCTCTCCCTTTTGCTATCTGTACTGGTTCGTCTCGGATTTGTATGTAAAGCCTGCTTCTTTAAGCTTTTGCTCCAGCTCCTCCCTGTCTATGGAAAGAGCCTTGCAAAGCTCCTCCGGTGAGGAATACTCATCCCTTAACTTTGTATTTACAAAACTCATAAGCATTACCGGATCGTTGGGTATATTCATTATATCACGTCCTTTCGGGAACAGTATATCACAAATACCATTTTATGTCAAACAAAAAAATATGTTGCAATCCGACTTAAAATATGTTATAATGAAAGTGATGTACCACAAAAAAGGAGGTGCCTTAGTGAAGATAAAGGAATCGGCAGAAAATTATCTGGAAACTATCCACATACTCAATAAGCGTACAGGCGCAGTTCGTTCTATAGATATCGTAAATGAACTGGGCTACTCAAAGCCAAGTGTGAGCATTGCAATGAAGAACTTACGTGAAAACGGCTATGTTCTCGTTGACAAGGACGGCTACATAACTCTGACCGAACAGGGCAGGCAGATAGCTGAGACTATGTTCGAACGCCATACTGTTATTTCAAGCTGGCTGATGTATCTGGGTGTTACAAAACAAGTGGCTATTGATGACGCCTGCCGTATTGAACACGTTATAAGCGCAGAAAGCTTCGAGGCTCTTAAAAAACACGTGTACGAAAATAAAGAGCTTTTTTAACAAGTATAGATCCAAGACGTGCGGTTAAATTTACCGTGCGTTTTTTTGCTGTAAGACTTGAAATATTCATACGGAAATGTTATAATGAAGTCAGTCTGAAATAAAGGAGGCGTTTCTTTTGAAAGAAATCAGTTCAATTGCAAAAATCGAAACTAAATGTCTGCACGCAGGCTATAAACCCGAAAACGGCGGCCCAGGTACGATACCGATAGTGCAGAGTACAACCTATCGCTTTGATTCCACGGAACACGTAGCGGCGCTTTTTGATATGCCTACAGAATTCATGTATTCACGTTTTGCTAACCCTACCTGCGACGCAGTTGAAAAAAAGATAGCTGCTCTTGAGGGAGGAACTGGCGCAATGCTCACCTCCAGCGGACAGGCTGCTTCTCTACTGTCTATACTCAATCTGTGCAGTGCAGGCGACAGCTTTGTTTCTACTACTACCATCTACGGCGGCACTGTAAATCTGTTCAGCGTTACCCTTAAAAAGCTGGGTATTGAATGCATCTGGGTAGATTCAGACGCTACCGACGAGGAAATAAAGGCAGCGTTTAAACCAAATACAAAGGCGCTCTTTGGCGAGACTATCGCAAATCCTGCCCTCAATGTATTTGATATAGAGCGTTTTGCAGCTATTGCCCACGATATGAACGTTCCGCTCATTGTTGATAATACATTTGCTACTCCATATCTGTGCAGACCCTTTGAATTCGGTGCTGATATCGTTATCCACTCAACCTCAAAGTACATGGACGGACACGCTGTACAGTGCGGCGGCGTTATCGTTGACAGCGGTAACTTCGACTGGAATGCAAGCGGCAAGTTCCCGGATTTCACCGAGCCGGACGAAAGCTACCACGGCGTTGTCTATACTCGTGACTTCGGAAATCTGGCGTATATCATAAAAGCAAGAATGCAGCTTATGCGTGACTTCGGCTGCTATCCGGCTGCTAATTCCGCATTCCTCCTAAATCTTGGTCTGGAGACACTCCCAGTCCGTATGGAGCGTTATTGCTATAATGCTTCCAAAGTTGCCCAGTTCCTGACAGAATCCGACAAGATAAGCTTCGTAACATACCCCGGACTTCCCACCGATAAGAACTACGCTCTTGCTCAGAAATATCTGCCAAAGGGAACCAGCGGTGTTATCTCATTTTCAATAAAGGGCGGCAGACCAGCAGCAGTCCGCTTTATGGACGCTCTGGAACTGGCAAGCATCGAGGTGCACGTTGCGGATATACGCACCTGCGTACTCCACCCTGCATCTGCTACACATCGTCAGCTTACCGATGAGCAGCTTGTGGCAGCAGGTATTGATGGAGGACTTATCCGTCTGTCTGTAGGTTTGGAAAATGTCGAGGATATTATTGCCGACGTTAAGCAGGCTCTTGAAAAAGTTTGATAACACCTGATATCAGACAGAAAAATAAACGGGGCGGGCAATGCCCGCCTTGTATTTTGCATGAAAAAGAAAGGATTCAGGATATATGCACAACTCCAAAAAAAGAAAAGGCAGATTCTCTGCCATGTCGGATGAAGCGTTCAGAATTATAATATCCCACATGAATCACAGGGCACTAAACGTAGAGCGTGACAGAAATGTTATCATAACCTGTGACCTTATCCTGGAGGAGGATACCTCCACTCAGGACGAATTCCAGCTGTTCAAATATATGTGCAGCCTGGAAAACTGCTGCTTTGAGCCGTATTACATCATGAATGAGCATTCCCCTGAATTCCAGCAGATAAAAGCTCAGTACGGCAGCAGGATAATACCATATTGCAGAGAAAAACACCGGAGTTTTGCGCTTAAACTCAATAAGCTCCTTAAAAGAACGAAATTCATATGCAGTGGTTTTCAGGTAATGCACGCTCTTGGCATAGGCATCACCGACGCTGTAAAGAAAAGTCCATATGTCTATGCCATATTCACACAACACGGCGTAAACTTCTTCAAGGATAACTTTATTTCCCAATCGGCATACAGCTCATTCATTTTTGACAAGATAATGATAAGCAACGAGTTTGAGAAAAAACTCTTTATGGAAAGAGGCTGCTATGAGGAAAAGAATCTTATCAAAAACGGACTTTTCCGTTGGGATCTTCTTAAAGCTGAGGGAGCACATTCAGAAAAAAGCATCTTTATATACTTCACTCACAGACGTTATCTCAAGAGCATGAAAAATGTTCAGGATTCTGTATATGTAAAGTCCATTGCAGGACTGCTGAGCGACCCCCGTTTCACAAGACTCGTAAAGGAACAAGGCTACACTCTTAAAGTTGCCCTTCATCATACGGTATTGTCAGTATGCGGAAAAGAGCTCCTTGACGGCATACATATACTGGAGGACGCTGAAATAGCTGCTGCCAAACGTGATTCAGCCATACTAATAACCGACTACTCCTCAATGTGCTTTGAGATGTGGTTCCAGCATAAACCAGTCATCTTCTTCAATATAGCAGACAGAGAGGACTGCGAGACATACGGTCATAAAACAGACCTGCCGCTGCCATATGCCGGCAAGGAGGATTACATTTTCAACGTGGCTGAAACTCCTGCTCAGTGTATTGATATGCTGGAAAGCTACATAAAATCGGGCTTTAAGTTCACCAGCGACGACAAGGTGAAGCGTGACAAATTCTTCTACTACAACTCGGGATTCTGTGAGAGGTTTTATAATTATCTGGCTGAAAATAAAAACTCACAAAAAGATATGTACCACATAGGCTACGGTGAGACTATCAGCTTTTCAAATCATTCCGATATTTACACCGAAGGCGTACACTTCCCGGACAGCGAGGGCAGGTGGATAGTCTGCAAAAAAGCCAAACTTATGTTAAATGTTCCTCAGTCTCAGAAAGAATTGGAAATAAATATCAAGGGTCTGCCTCATCCGAAGAGCAGCATATGCGGCATAAGGCTTGGCTTTAATGTAAACGGACGCTTCATCTGCACTAAAGATCTTAACGAACCAAAGCTTACTGAAATAATTCTGACCGTGCCTGCCGGAACTGTAGGCGCTGACGGAAAACTCATTATAGATATAACCGCCGGAAATATAAACAATAAAAAGGAAATCGTTGAGGGCATAAACACTCAGAGCAGACTTTCACTCAAGCTCACGGAGCTTACAATAAACCAAAAATAAATATGCACAAACGTCCTGCCGAATTGCCAGCAGGACGTTTGTTTTATTATAATCAGAATCGCTTAACCATCTCAATCACAACATCAGCTACACGCTTCGCAGCAATCTTTTCAAACTGGTCAAAGGACATTGCGCCCTCGTCGTCTGCGTTGTCAGAGATGCAGCGTACGCTTACATACGGCACATTATTCAGATAACAGCAATGACCTACTGCGGAGCTTTCCATATCCACCGCATAGGGCGTGAGCTTTTCCTGGATAGACTGCTTTACTCCGCTGTCGGATATAAACGCCTCGCCGGAAACTATCCTGCCGTAGAAATGCTTTATATCAAAGCTGTCACAACACTCAGCCGCAAGCTTCATCAGTTCCTCGTCAGACTTATATATCCCACAATATGGCGGATAGTCCACAAGGAAATGAAGATCAAGGTCGTGAGGGCACACCTCTGAGGAAATTACAATATCGCATACCTTTACGTCTCTGTTCATTCCACCGGCAATACCCGCATTCAGAACCGCATCCGGCTCAAATGTATCAATAAGCGCCTGGGCACATACTGCCGCATTAACTTTTGCAATACCGCTGCAGACATGTATCACCTCGGTTTCCTCGGATATCTTGTTTACATAGTAATCAAAGCCTGCTTTTTTTACTATACGTGAATCAGGCAGCGCCGCTCTTATATCTACAAGCTCCGAGGGCATTGCACCGATTATGCCTATTTTCTTCATGTGTAGCCTCCTTATCCGAACAGCTTATCAAGCTGCTCTATGCTTATTTCTGTTTCGGGTGAAAAATCTTCCGAATTTACATACTTCATCAAACCAACAGCAAACTGTTTTACTTCTGTGCGCTCCATTATTTTGCTCAAACGGCTTGTGCACACAAGAAGTTTGCCGCCGCCCATTTTTGCCTCAAATATGATACCAAGGCGGTGATTTCGGTCGAAGTTGTCTATCATCTGTACTATGGGACGATACCCTGCCGGCATATGGTCAAGCACCGCACAGTCTGCATTTGTCACGATATCGTACCACTGAGGCGTGCTGTAGTTTTCGCTGAGGAAGCCCTCAAGTGCAGGGTGTCCCTGATCAATGCAAAGACCCATCGTACCCACAGGGCGAGGCTTTTTCATCCAATCGGATATATCTCTGAACATAGGATAGCACCAGAATTCAGTACAGTAAAATCCCTGGATAGCGTCCTTTACCTCATTAGGCATAAAGAGCACCTTGCCGCCCTTGCTAAGAGCATCAAGCGCCTCAGCGTAGTTGCTTGTTACGGTAACGCTTTCTGATCTCATTTCGGGTGCATCCTGCTTTGGATAGAGATACAGATCATATGCGTTGCATATCTCAGTATCAGTTACCGACAGTATAAGATGCAGTCTCTGGACACACTTCACATCCGGCAGCTTTACTTCTATACTGCCGATAGCTGTAAGACCTATATTTTCAGCCGGAATGCTGAAAATTCCACTGCCAAGCTCCGTGCCTTTTTCGGAAAGAAGTACCCATGATGCCTCTGCACCTGTGAGATGCTCCGTACCATAACGTCTCATTGCAATATCAGCAGTAAAGCTTTCTCCGCCGGTAAGGACGTACTCATCAAACTGAGCAAGTATAACACCATCGGAACAGAACATTCTCCACTCCTCAGGAGAAATGAGTCCCTTACTGTCCATAAATGCATCAAGCATTCCCACAAGAGCCGTACCCTGTCCGCTGAAATCCTGTAGATCGAGTATCTGGAAACCTGCTACATATTCTGAGCGCATAGCTGCCTCCAGTTCCTCCTTATAGCAGGCTGCTGAAAGAAGTCCTGAGCAGCGGAAGAAATCCTCCGCCTGGGAGAGCATTCCCTTTTCAGCAAGACGCTCACGAAAAACCTCAAAGTTGCGTGCTTTGAGAGTGCCTGTGTACTTTTCTATCTCATTGAAATTGGGATATACGGCAAACTGTCCTATCTCGTGAGTTACAACAGGAATGGACGGAATAAGTCCGTTTGTGCCGCCGTTTACCTGCACCTTTTTAACGCCTGTACCGTACTGTATCTCGATCTCATTTACGCTGTCTGCGCCGCTGTTCTCAGCAGCCTCGGGGAGTATTATGCTGTCGTAGCATTTTCTTGTACCAGGACGATCAGTCTGGATATGTCCAAGCGGTGCGTCGCACATTCCGTAAGAGCCACGGATAAGACGATTCTTACTGAGTCTTACGCCTACAAAGAAATCATCCTCAGGGAGTATATTGGGAAAATGCTGGAAGTTGTTGCAGCCCTGTGTATATAGGTGACGCTTGTCAACTGCCTTATAGCCACGTATTATCTCACCCATACGCTCGCCGCTGCCCCAAAGCTCATTACCAAGGGAAAACATTGTAAACGACGGATGATTCCCGAATGTTTTCAGCATCTTGAAACCTAAATCTATAAGGTACTGCTGCTCCTCGGCATTATGATTTTCATCGTCCTCAGCTGTAAGCGTACCCCAGAAAGGCAGCTCAGGCTCCATATATATACCCAGAATATCTGCCGCCATAAATGCAGCCTCAGGCGGACAGCAGGTATGGAAACGGTAATGGTTTATGCCATAATCCTTTGCAATGGAGAGTATGCGCAGCCACTCGTTTGTATCGGTAGGTGCATATCCTGTAAGCGGAAAAATAAGACCGTCGTGCTTTCCTCTGAGCATAGTTTTCTGTCCGTTTATGGTGAACTCATGACCCTCTGCCCTCAGCTGTCTGAGACCGAAGCTTACTAAAGATACATCGCTGTCATTTACTTTCAGCAAGATATTGTAGATAGCCGGTGAATATTCGCTCCAGAGGAACACCTCATCTCCCAGCGGTATCTGAACAGTCACCTGACCGTTTTCATCAGCAAATATTTCCTGTGAAAATGCAGGTATCTCATGCTGTCCGTCGCCATTCATCTTCATACCCTCGCCCTGAGCACTTAGCATGGCATGCTGTGCGCCATGGAGCTTCATTGTAAGGGTAACACTCTTGCTTTCAATATCGGGATACGCCTGTATATCTGAAACAAAAACATCGTCGAAAACTTCAAGCTTTATCTCGCCGGTGATGCCGTTCCAATTTGACTGTGTATCAGGTGATGTGAGATGTCCGCCCTTTGTGGGATAGTCGGTATTCTTAACGCAGATAACTATCTCAATAAGCGGCTTTTTCACAAGCTCCGTTATATCGTAGACATGAGGTGTACAAAGGCTGTCCTCACTGCCTGCATATTCACCATTTATCCAGAGTTGTGTAAGTCTTGTGCGTTCAAGGGTGAGCCTTATCGGCTTGCCAACGTAATCCGGATCTATGTAGATTTTTTTCCTGAACCATGCCTGTCCCTCAAAGGCATATTCATCGGTGAGAAAGCCTGTCTCACGCTTACTATTGAAGTTGCCCTTTTTAGCCAGAGATGTAGTTCCCGGCAAACTCATGGTATCGTCAAAAGCCGCAGGACATCCGCTCTTCATCTGAGCTATGGACAGATCCCACACTCCCGACAGGTTGTACATATTTATCATGATATTCTTTTCCTTTCCTCAAAAGCCGTAGAGCCTTTATTATACTCTTATTATAAACGCTGAGCCAAAATAAATCAATAGCAAGAAGTAAATTCTGTTATTTTTTGGGAGCAAGTTAGCACAGTTGTCAATATATCACGCAATTTCGCCAGATACGCCCCAAAAAATTTTTTTGAAAAAAGGGGTTGACAAACGGCTTGAAATAGTGTATAATAATTCTTGTCGCTGAATGATACAGCGATAAACAAAAAATGGATCTGATGGAAGTTTAGCTCAGCTGGGAGAGCATCTGCCTTACAAGCAGAGGGTCACAGGTTCGAGCCCTGTAACTTCCACCATCTGGTCTGGTAGTTCAGTTGGTTAGAACGCTGCCCTGTCACGGCAGAGGTCGTGGGTTCGAATCCCATCCAGATCGCCATTTTTTTGCGGATTTAGCTCATCTGGTAGAGCGCCACCTTGCCAAGGTGGAGGTAGCGAGTTCGAGCCTCGTAATCCGCTCCAATGGCGCTATAGCCAAGTGGTAAGGCGTGGGTCTGCAACACCCTGATCCCCAGTTCAAATCTGGGTGGCGCCTCCAAAGCTCCATACTTCAGTATGGAGCTTTTTTCTTTTACAAGCACAAAGACTGCTGCGCCTTCCGGTACAGCAGTCTTTTTTCTCAGGACATCTTTATCATAAGCTCATCATAAAGTGCACGTGTTTCCTGCTCATTCTTACCGCCTATGACTAATGCATCATCGCCAATCTTTATAACTATACAAACGTCCTCTCCTGTATATGTATAGCGTGTGTAGCTGCCGAATTCCTCGTTGCTGTACGTTCCCATCGAAAGCCTTGGAGAGCCGAATCCATTGGTGCGTTCGCCAGGAGCGTCCTGCTCACGCAGTTCGATACTGTCGATATCCTCGTATTTCACCGTAATATCAGAATAGTAACTTGCCTCAACTTCAAATGCAGTGTCTCCTACCTGCGTTCTGATATTTCCCGTAAACATCATCACATAAAGAAACACCAGAACTGCCGCCGTTAAAACAATATTTATAACAATATGCGACTTTTTCATCACCTTGGATATGGGCATACACTCACCATTTTTAAGCTGCTTTCTGTACAGCCCATATGAATATACAATAGGCAGTATTATCATAACTATAATATCTATAAGCATTACTGTCATGGATACAGCTTTCGGCAGCAGCATAGAGATGAGAATTAAAAATCCACCCGCCACCCACAGTACTCCAGTCAGCCTGTGAGTTTTGTTCCAGTTTTCCTCATTATAGAGCGTCCACGGAACTTTTACCCCATAGGTGGAGTTCTGCTTCAGCTTCGGCATATAATTTCCAAGCACAACGAATAACAACGCAAAAAATGCCTGAAGTGCTATCATTGCAACAGAAACGTCCTCCGTGAGAATAGTCACACAAACAACTATTGTCATAACAGGTATTATCCAGAATACAACACCCATAGCTTTTTTATTTTGCCCTTTATTCTTAGGGTCAGCAGCTGTAAAAAACAGCGCTATCCAGTGAATAACAAACAGTATTGCCGGTATTACTAAAATTGCAAAAAGCTTTGAGCTTCTGCCGTCTGCCACACCATCAGCGCCATAGTGAGTTACCATGTTATCCGGCAGTTTGTCGTAAAATATCAGTCCCAGCAGCGTGGGCAGCAGTATTATAACCGAGGATATAAGCGCCTTCCATTTATGCTCCCTTATCAATTTAAACATTATCGTCACTCCCTTTCAGATCTTTTATCCACAGCATTACCTCCTCCAGAACGGAGGTGTTCAGCTCGTAGAAAATGTACTTACCCTCACGTGTGTCCCTTATAAGGTCTGCCTCCTTCAGCACCGACAGATGACGTGATACAGACGCTGGCGTTACAGAAAACTTCTCCGATATTTCGCCGGCAGACATCCGCCCTTTCCTCAGCATATTGAGTATATCTCGCCTTATCGGGTCAGCAAGAGCCTTTAATGTATGCTGCAAAGATATTTTAACCAGCTCCTTTCATTTAACATTTAGCCTAAATGTTAAATATAGTATATCACATTCTCTTTCTCTTGTCAAGACAAATAGTTAAATTGGTAAAAAATGCAATAAATTAAATTCAATTCGACATTGTATTTTTATATCTTATGATGTATTATTATAATATAGACAGATATAGATAAATGTCACAGGTACGTTTGTTTTTTATTTAGTGGGAGGATTTGTTATGCATTATTCAAACAATGCCAAAAAAAGCAAAAAGCTTATCAAAAGGCTTCTTAGCAGTCTTACTGCAGCTGCTGTGTCACTTTCAGCTTTTACAGGACTTACAGGCATTTCCAGCACAGAGGCTCAAGCTGCCACTGCAAACTGGAAATTCGACCTTGGCGCAGGAGGTACAGCCAGTGGCTACACTGGAGTTTCTGCCGGAAATTCCTACAGCTCATCTACGGGATATGGTTTCTCCGGAAGTGTTTCAGATGTTTCAGCAGGAGGCTCAGGTGCTCTCAGCGACGCTGTTCGCTTTACCGGCGGCGAATTTAAGGTAGATCTGCCCACAGGTCTATATCAGGTGACTGTCACAACAGGCAACAGCCCCAGAACATCTATCATGGTGGAGGGTATGCTCCAAATGATAAATCTCACCGGCAACAACGCTGTTGAGAGCATTCAGGTTCCCGTTACAGACGGTCAGCTCAATATATCAGCCGTTGCAGGAATGGACAATGCGCAGTACACCATCTCCGCCATTGAGATAGCTCAGCTCAATACCACCGGCGAGATGAAGCCTACTATCTGGCTCTGCGGCGACTCAACTGTTGCGAACTACTATAATACCGACGATACCTCTCAGCACGGCTGGGGTCAGTATCTAAAAAACTACGTGAACACAAACGTATTTGAAATACGCAACCAGGCTGCCAGCGGACAGTATGCCAAAGGCTTTTACGACTCCGGTCAGTTCGATGCTATTAAAACATACGGCAAATCAGGAGATTATTATATAATCTCTATCGGAATCAACGATACAAACTATTCAAATGCCGAGGAATATTATAATGTAGTAACTGAAATGGTAACTACTGCAAAATCTAAGGGCATGAATGTAATTCTCGTAAAGCAGCAGGGCAGACACAGCGACCTGAACCGTGAAAAAATGCTGGAGGGACGATGGTTCGGCAGTACTCTTGATACTATTGGCAAGGAACAGAACGTTCAGGTTATCGACCTTTTCAAGGCATGGCAGGACTTCGGTCTGAGCATCGGCGGATACGACGCCATGACTGATTACTACGCTGCAAACGATGACCTCCACCAGAGCGCAAAGGGCGCTGAAAAGAACGCTGAGCTTGCACAGAGCCTTATGAAAATAGGCAACACTGCAATGGATACAAGCGTTTACTACACCTTCAAAAACGCTCACAGCGGACTCGTTATGGATATCGAAAACGGCACTATGGCTGACGGTACCAATGTTCAGCAGTGGGGTTCAAATGCTCTCACTTGCCAGCAATGGGAGCTTACTCCATTTGCCGGCGGTACTACTTATTATTATATACGCTCCGTCGCAGACCCGAATTATGTGCTCAAGGCTATGAGCAACACCAACGGCGGAAACATCCAGATAGTTAAATATGCAACTAACGACAGTATGATGCTTTTTCAGTTTACTAAGCTGGGTGACGGCTCTTACTACATCTCTACAAGAGCCTCCAGAGACGCCTGCTTTGTTGAGGTGGCTGCTGCAAGTACCGCAAGCGGTGCAAACGTTCAGCAATGGGGTTTCACATACAGCAAGTGCCAGAACTGGATAGCTGAAAAGATCGCAATAACTGAATCAGAACCTATAGTTACAACAACAACAACAACTACTACTACAACTACTACAACCTCAATTACCACAACGCCTTCCATAAAGCTGGATATGGGCGATATCGACGGCAATAATACAGTAAATGTATTCGATCTTATCCTGATGAAAAAAATGATAGGAAATAACAGCACCAATTTTGAACCCCACCACATAAGAGCTGCCAATGTAAACGGCGACTCTATTGTAGATAAAAACGATATAACCCTTATGCAGAATCGCATACATGGCAAAAAGGTGGAATTTAAAGAGCCTACAGAAGAATACAATAACCGATATTATGCCGTTGACCAGGTATGGGAACAGGGCGTTGTAGAAACCATAAACCAAGGCTTCACCAATGAAAAGGGATATATTAACCTTGAAAATAACAATACAAGCAACATCACCTTTACTGTAAATGCTGATGTTACCGGAAATTATATGACTCACATACGGTTTGCCAACGGTACTGATGTTGACAGAAAAATGATGATCTATGTAAACGGCAATACCACCGACTACTGGATGCAGCCATTTACCGGTACAGGCTCATGGTCAACATGGACTGAGTTTGGTATTGTACTTCCTTTGACTCAGGGAGTTAACACCATCAAGTTTGTATCTGCAGTTGCAGATGCAGGCGGACCTAATCTGGACTACATCGATATTACTCTTACTGATGAACCATTTGCAGAAACATATAAACCCGAAATCACTGATGATAACAATGATGAAAACAAGCCTACCGTCTTTATTCTGGGCGACTCCACCGTACAGACCTACCGTGCAAGCTACGCACCACAGCAAGGCTGGGGCTGCTATCTGAGCGACTATCTCACAGACGATGTAAATGTTGATAACCGCTCCATGGCCGGAAGAAGCTCCAAAAAGGCTTATGACGAGGGCAGATGGCAAAGCCTTGCTGACAGCTTAAAGGCTGGTGACTATGTTCTCATTCAGTTTGCAATCAACGACTCAGGTAAATCCAATGCGGACAGATATGCTCCCGTATGCGGAAATGTTGACACTCCCACAGAAGGCTCATATGAATGGTATATGACTCAGTTTATAAACGATGCTCAGTCTAAGGGCGCTACACCTATCCTGGTTACAACTGTTATCGGCATGAAGGCATACAACAGTTCCACAGGCAAGTTTGAAAACAGCTACACTGATTACTGCAATGCTTGTAAATCACTCTCTGCTAAGTATAATATTCCATGTATCGACCTTAACACGATTATGATGAACCACTACAATTCCGTGGGATATGACACTGCTATGTCATACCACCTTATGGGTGCTGTAGAAGGTTCTACTGACGGCACTCACTTCTGCGAAACTGGCGCAAATATTGTTGCAGGTCTTGTGGCTGGTGATATTAAAAATCAGAAGATCAATGGTCTATCTGACTATGTAAAGTAATATTCAAAGCTCCGGTTGGTTTGAACCGGAGCTTATTTTTTGTGCAGCGCACTCTCAAGCGTACGATAGTTGCAAAAATGCGGCTGATTATTATAGACATCAGTTTGTTTTCGGACTATAATCATATCAGCAATTATAAAGGAGGAACTGATGACATGATGAATAATGAGAAAAAAGAATTCTATGTAAAGCTGAAAGCTCTTGTGCTGCCAATGGCTTTTCAGCAGCTTATGACTGCACTTGTCGGCGTATCGGACGCTGTTATGCTGGGATTTTTAAGTCAGGATGCGCTGTCTGCTGTATCACTTGCCGGACAGGTACAATTTATCTACACTCTTTTCCTGTTTGCAGCTATTGCAGGAGTTTCCATCTTTGCAGCCCAGTACTGGGGTGTTGGCGACAGGGACTCAGTTGAAAAGATACTGGGTATCGGTCTTAAAATATCAGTGCTTATTTCCCTTCCATTCACTCTGGGCGCTATATTATGTCCGGAAACACTTATGAAAATATTTGCCTCAGACCGCATACTTATTGAATACGGTGCAGAATATCTCCGCATTGTGGGAATAACATATCTTATGCTCAGTATTTCCCAGATATGCCTTTGTATTATGAAAAACTGCGGTATGGCATCAAAATGTGCGTATATAAGTCTTGTATCAGTAGTTGTTAATATAGTGCTAAATGCAGTGTTTATCTTCGTATTTGATATGGGCATTGCCGGTGCTGCTATTGCAACAGTTATATCAAAGATAGCTGAACTTGTTTGGGCTATGGGAATTATGCTCAGATCAAGCAGTGTAAAAATTCGCATAAGTCACATACTGCGCAGTGACAAAAAACTCAGAGCAGACTTTTGGAAGTATACTCTCCCAATACTGGGCAACGAGATAGTATGGGGATTCGGATTTGCTATGTATTCCGTTATAATGGGTCACCTTGGAAGCGATGCTGCTGCTGCAAACTCCATCGCTAACATTATAAAGAATCTTGCAATCTGCTTCTGCACAGGTGTTGCCAATGCAAGCGGTGTCATGGTGGGCAGTCTGCTTGGACAGGGTCAGCTTGAAAAAGCTAAGGTATACGGCGCAAGACTCGTTAAAATTGCAGTCATTGGGGGTGCTGTTTCAGGTGCACTTATCCTCTGTATAATACCGTTCGTATCCATGTTTGGCACTCTCACTGAGACAGCTCAGGAATATCTGCGCACAATGCTCATTGTTTGCTCCTACTATGTTATAGGCAAATCAATAAACATGACTGTTATATCCGGTATTTTTCCATCAGGAGGCGACTCTAGATTCGGATTTATATGTGACGCTGTAACAATGTGGGTTGTAGTCGTCCCAATTGGTCTTATAAGTGCATTTATACTTGACCTTCCAGTCGCAATGGTGTATATTATAATTAACATTGACGAGATAATAAAACTCCCGGCAGTATACAGGAATTATAAAAAGTACCGCTGGGTAAATAATCTCACTAAAACTGAATCAAGCAAAAAAACAACCTGTTTTGCTTGATATGCAAAGGCAAGTGATAATATGCACCTTATCGAACTGCTGGACAACAAATCCGAAGTCCTGAATTACAATGTGGAAAATATGCCCATAAAACTTGTGGAGGCATACAGCAAAAATATTCTTGTGCGGTCTATGGTAAACCACTGGCACAACGACTTTGAATTCACCTATATGTTAGCCGGAGAAATGAACTACTCAGTAAACGGAGTTCCCGTGAAACTCGCTGAAGGACAGATGATCTTTGTAAATTCCGGAAGAATGCACTACAATTACTGGGACAATGGACAGAACGGTGACTACACCTGCACAATCTTCCACCCGTCCATGATGGACAGCAAATCTTCTGTAAAATATCTAGACAGATTGATCTGCGAAAATAGTCCGCCCTATATAGTGCTCCATCCGGAGATTGTGCGTGAAAAGAAAATAATCGACCTCGTGCTAAGACTCCATGAGGCAGGCACCAGACAGCCTGATGGATATGAGCTGGCAATAATGTCCTGCATCTACGAAATCGTACACGCACTTTTCATATACATACAGAACTCCGGCGATTCCATACGCCAAAACAGCAAAAAACTCGATGCTATGCACCGTATGGTCGGATACGTCCAGCACAACTACGGCGAAAAGATATCTCTTGCGGACATTGCCGGAGCTGGGTTTGTCTCAAGAACTGTATGCTGTGAGATATTCAGGGAATTTGCCGGTCAGACTCCTGTGGAATACCTTACTGAATACAGGGTGTCGAAAAGTGCAGAACTTCTCCGTGACAGCGATATGAGCATCACAGAGATCGCCTCTGCCTGCGGATTCGGCGGCTCAAGCTATTTTACTAAGACATTCCGTAAAATAATGGGCTGCACTCCTACCGAATTCAGACAGAGCATATAGAAAACAAAATGCGATATCCTCTCTCCGTATAAGAGACAGGATATCGCATTTTTTTATGGATTATATCGCTAATCTTTTTCTATCAGGCTTTCCTCTGTTTACATCGTCACGTACAATACGGTATATCGCCGCTGCTATAGGAACTCCCAGAAGCATTCCAAGGATACCGAAAATTCCTCCGCCTATAGTTATCGCTGCAAGCACCCACATTCCCGGCAAGCCAATTGATGTTCCCACGACCTTTGGATATATAAGGTTGCCCTCCAGCTGCTGAAGCACCACCAGAAAAATAAGGAAAAGCAGTGCCTGGAATGGCGATTCCGTGAATATCATAAATGCTCCTATTGCTGCACCTATATATGCGCCTGCTATAGGAATAAGTGCTGTAAATGCAATAAGCGCTCCTATCATAAGTGCGTATGGGAATCTGAATATAGTCATACCTATCGTACAAAGCACACCTAAAATCAAAGCTTCTGTACACTGCCCTACAATATAGCGGTGAAAGCAATCATCAAGCACTGTCAGGACATAAACTATACTATGGTTCACTTTTTCACTCGTATAACGCTTCAATAGCCGTTTGCACAAACTTTGCAGCTTATCCTTTGACAGGAGAATATATATTGCAAAGATAATGCTTACAAATGCTGTTACAAAACCTGAAAATACTCCGGCTACTACAGAGATAACACTTCCAACTATATTGCCTATGCCAGATGTTAGTGTTTCAATTATATTACTCATCTGAGCCTTCAAGTCAATAGCTGAAAGAGCGTCAATAATATTCTCCGGCATTATATACAGATCTTCTGCAAAAGCAAGCAGCTTTTTAAACATACCAGGAAGCTCTGCAGCTATAAGCGCAACACAATCTCCCAGCTGAGGCAGAATAAGTCCTATTACCAAAGCCACTATTGCAAGTATGGTTAAAATAGCTCCAATCATACATACCGGTCTGCGGCTTACAGCAAAAAACTTTCCCTTCTTCTTTTGAAAATAATGTTTCTCATAAAAGCTCATTGGTATATTTACAACATACGCAATAGCTCCACCCAAAATAAGCGGAAATGCTGCTCCTATCACAGCAGAAATACATCCGGCTACCGTATCCCAGTACCTGATGGCAATATATATAAGAAATACACTTACACCTATTTTAAAACAGGTTTTCCAATCTAATTTCATATTTTTCCTTTCATATATAGATGATATTGAAGTGAACCGTTTAAATGCCGTTATAGCGTTAAAGTAATTATACCACGATGAGCTAAGGTTGTCAATAAAATTAAAATGGGACTATAAAAGTCCCATATAATTTATATATCCTATCAGCTGCTCTTTCTGAAATTTGTATCTGTCAGAATTCTTGCAAAAATAAGTCCCAGAGGAAGTGCTAAAACTATAAGTGCTGCCTTTGTTATCCACAATGCTCCCTCAGCAATATCATTTATGCCCATGAAGTAAATCCCCTTATACATATACATTCCAGGTACCATGATTACAATTGATGGAACTGTAAGGGTAATTCTCGGATAACCAACCTTTTTCTTAATTGCCGAGGCAAGAAGTCCAGCCAGCAAAGCTCCTATAAACGCCGCAAGACTTACCGGTATACTCGTAAAATCAATAAGCTCCAATCGTATAGTATTTACTATCATTCCCATAACTCCTGCTGTAAAAGCCATTTTAGCGGTACTGTTAAACATCAGGGAAAATCCATAAACTCCGGCAAAACTTGCAATCATCCTGAGAACAAGCTTAAGGAGCGGATCCATTTCCATCTCAGCAAACTCAGATGGTGCGAAATTGAAAAGTGTTGCTATAACCCAGCCTGTCATTGTAGCCATAATAATAATTATTAGTGCATATGTAATTCGCTCAAGTCCAGAACGCAGATCGAGCTTTGCAAGATCGAAAAATCCTGTTATTAGAGGAAAACCAGGTATAACAAAGAGCATTGAACATATATATCCAGCCTGATGTATTACTGGTATACCAAATATAAGCTCTGCAAGCTTTATAATTATCATATATGTTCCGCAGGCAGCTGCAACTCCTGCTGTAACATTGGCAAGAAGTGTTATATGGCGCTCAAGCATTTTTTTGCGCACGAAGTTTCCGATACCTGCACCGAAAAACGCACATATCATCTCTATTGCGCCGCCGCCAAGCAAAAAAGTAAACGCACAGCAAGCAGCTGCTGAGGCAAGCGCAAGATTCAACGCCTTATAATGGGGAGGTGTATTCTGTATCTTATCGAGAACACGATGAAAATGCCCTACAGAATATTTCTCTGCCTTTTCAGCAAAATCATCTGAAAAACGCTCAATAATATTGATTTTATCAGTATTTACACTCGTTGTATTCAGCGAGAGTGCATTAGTGTAGGTCTCACCGTTTTCTGCGCACGTGTACTCAATAGATAATAGTCCAATATCTGCATTACACGTTATATTCAGAGCTCGTGATATTTTGTTCATTGAAGCACGCACTCTCCATGCTCCGGTACCGGATGAAAGCATCATAAGTCCCACACGTCCCACCAGAGTTGCCTTCTCAATCAACGTCGCCTCTACTGATGGTTTATCATTGTCACTGTCAACCATTTCGTGCCAGTTAAGCGTCATATGCTGTTTTCTGAATTTGCTCATTGGACTTTTCCTCCCGAAAATTACAGACTCTTTGATCAATTTTCAAACGCTATTAAATTGTACCACAACACATTCCAAAAATCAATATCTATTACGTAAAATTCCTGAATCATTACGCAAATATCCGTCAAACCACACCCACCTTAAAAAAGTCAACCCCACCAAAATCAATTAAGTGGGTTAATCTCAAATATTCCAAGGCAGCAGTTCATCGGCAGGTTTGCCTGGACAAATGCCCTCAAAAACATTCTTCAAATATATTTGCTCACAAATGCCCTTGTGAATCACTAATTTCTATGCCTCTGACTGTATGTACTTACCTTTTCAGGATATGACACTCTTTGTAAGTTATGATTTTTCAGGTAGGTTACGGATTTTTTAATACCATTCTCATCATAATTTCATCGCCATGCTCTTTCAGCCATAATTTCTGCTTTTCATAATCAGGCAGTATTTTTGCAACCTCTGCCCAGAACTTGGGGGAATGGTTCATCTCTTTCCTGTGGCACAATTCGTGTACTACCACATAATCCAAAACTTCCGCCGGCATCAGCATCATCAGACAATTAAAGTTCAGATTGCCTTTGCTTGAACAGCTGCCCCACCTGCTTTTCTGATTCCGAATCGTAATACGTCCATAAGTCACTCCAACCAATGGAGCAAAATAAGCAACTCGTTCCGGAATGACTTCCAAAGCCTGATTTGCAAGCTCGTGTATTTCTTCTATTGATAAAGAATTTACCTGTGACATTTGTTTCTGGCGTTTCTCAACTGCCAGTAAATGCTTTTCAATCCAATCTGACTTCTGATGTAAAAATTCTTGAATTTGTGCATCTTTCATCTGCACAGGCGCTTTCAGCTCAATACTGCCATCCGGCTTGATTTGCAGGGAAATTGTCTTCCTTTTACTCTTGATGATTTTTATATTATACATACTGCGTTTCCAACTCCCTGACATATTTATTTCTGTTGCTATGAATTTTCGATTTGTAACCGTCAAACCACCGCACCTACCCAACCAAAAGGTGAAATAGCAAGTGAATAACAAATAAAAACGCAACGATTTTGAATAAATCGTTGCGTTAAGAAGTGGTGGGCCATCGGGGATTCGAACCCAGGACCTACCGGTTATGAGCCGGGAGCTCTGACCAACTGAGCTAATGGCCC
>CALXBL010000012.1 GCA_944386525.1 uncultured Ruminococcus sp.
CCACTTTCAACAGTGACTGCTTGTTTGTAAATTCCTTTTTAACTTATTTCCCCAATTATTGACAGAGAGCCGAAAAAAATCCTGACTCAGCATCTGCTGAATTCAGGACTTTTTGGTGGGGTGGGAGATGGGATTCGAACCCACGATCTTCGGGACCACAATCCGACGCTTTAACCAACTAAGCTACACCCACCATATATGCACCCCGAAGGATAATCCCCGAAGGATAATTTGTGAAAATTGGCGCGCCTTAATGGATTCGAACCATTGGCTTACTGCTTAGAAGGCAGTTACTCTATCCAGCTGAGTTAAAGGCGCATATTGGAGCGGGTGATGGGAATCGAACCCACGTAACCAGCTTGGAAGGCTGGAATTCTACCATTGAACTACACCCGCATTTATTGTTTTTACTGTTGACTCTCACAACGTTACTTATTATATCACATCTGCAAATTTTTGTCAAGGTTTTTCTTTGTTTTTTTTTAAACAAAAAAGCGGACTGTACATTACAATCCGCTTAGTTTCACTTTATAAAATTAACTGCACTTTACAACAAGCTTTCCATCAGCGTCGGTGCCGATGTATATCTCCGTAATATTCCCTGTATTATCAATGATAATATTTGCGACCTTATCCTCTATCTCCCTACGTATAACACGTCGGATATCACGTGCTCCATAGGGCTTTCCATATGAAAGCTCTGCTATGGCAGCAAGCGCTGAGTCGTCATATTTAAGTGTGATGTCCTTTTCAGCAAGCGGTTCTCTCATTTCGTCAAGCATAAGACCGGCTATTTTGCCAAAGTCCTCCTTGGAAAGATTTTTGAACACAATTATCTCATCAATACGGCTTATAAACTCAGGCCTGAGGAACTCACGGAGAGCCTTTGTTGCTCGATCCTGGCTTATTTCATTTTCAGTCTTATTGAAGCCTACTCCAGTACTCTTGTCAGTGGAACCGGCGTTGGACGTCATGCAGATTATTGTGTTCTCAAAATTGATTGTTCTACCCTGAGCGTCATCTATCCTGCCCTCATCGAGGATCTGCATGAGGATATTCATCACATCAGGATGCGCTTTCTCTATCTCGTCAAAGAGAATAACTGAATACGGACGTCTCCTTACCTTTTCAGTGAGCTGACCTGCCTCGTCGTAGCCTACATATCCGGGAGGTGAGCCTATCATTCTTGCAACAGAATGCTTTTCCATATATTCAGTCATATCGAGTCGAATAAGAGGTTCAGCTGAGTCAAACATAGTCTCAGCAAGCACCTTCACAAGCTCAGTCTTGCCAACACCTGTGGGACCTACAAAGATAAATGAGGCAGGTCGGCGACGTGCTGAAAGACGTACTCTTGTGCGCTTGATGGCATTCGCAAGCACATGGATAGCCTCCTGCTGACCGATAACACGTGAACCAAGCTGTTCTTCAAGAACAGATATCCGTGCAAACTCAGTTTCTTCGATCTTATTTGCTGGAATTCCTGTCCACAGCTCTATTACCTTTGCAAGATCCTCTTCTGTGACTTTTACCTTATCAAGGCTACTCGACAGCTCCTCTATCTTATCATTTATCCTGATAAGCTCGCCCTTGACCATTGCTAACTTTTCAAAATCTATCTCGTCCTCTTCCTGAATGGACTTCTGCTGCTCCTGAAGCTCCAGCTGTTTCCTGACCGCTAAGTCATACTCCTTCAACTCCGGAGACGCAAGGCTCCTTGAAGCACAGCTTTCATCAAGCAAGTCGATAGCCTTATCCGGAAGGAAACGGTCTGTCACGTATCTCTCCGAGAGCTTGGCACACAGACGCACAATATGCGTTGAAACATGGACACGGTGGAAAGCTTCGTAATACTTCTTTATTCCATCAAGCAGTTCCACTGTTTCCTCGATGGTCGGCTCATTTACAGTTACCGGTTGGAAACGGCGTTCAAGAGCAGCATCCTTTTCGATATACTTTCTGTATTCCGCAAATGTTGTAGCGCCGATCACCTGTATCTCGCCTCGTGAAAGAGCTGGCTTCAGAATATTAGCTGCGTTCATTGAACCCTCGGAATTGCCCGTTCCTACAAGATTGTGCAGTTCATCGATAAAGAGGATAATATTTCCGTCCTGCTTCACCTCATTTACAAGGCCCTTCACACGGCTTTCAAACTGTCCTCTGAACTGTGTTCCTGCCACAAGTGATGTCAAATCAAGAAGATATACCTTTTTATTTTTAAGATTAAATGGCACATCACCGGATTCTATCCTCTGTGCTATTCCCTCTGCTATTGCAGTCTTTCCTACGCCCGGCTCACCTATAAGACAAGGGTTGTTTTTAGTACGGCGTGAGAGTATCTGGATAACACGTGATATCTCCCTGTCTCTGCCGATAATGTCATCTATCTTACCCTCGGCAGCACGCTGACTGAGATTGTCGCAGTAGCTGCTGAGGTATTTGTACTTATTCTTTTCTTTTTTCATCTTGGGGTCGCCTTTTGCCCCAAATATCTTCCTTGCAAAGGAAGACACACCGTTGTCACTTTCGCTTTCATCTTCCACAGCATCAGGAAGTTCGCTGTCGTCATCATCTTTCATCTCGTCGAAGTTATCGTCTTTTCCGGAATTTTCCATATTCATATTGTTCATCATATTCTGAAGCAGCTCCGGCATTACGTTGCTGCCGCCCATCTGAAAGCTGTCGCTGTCCATAAGCTCAGTCATCTGATCTGAGAACTGTTCCAGTTCCTCATCTGAGATACCCATATTCTTGATGTAGTCGGTAACCTGAGGTATATTCAGTTTCCTTGCACACACAAGACACAGACCCTCATTTCTGCGTTCACTGCCATTCATTGAAGTAATAAACACCACAGCTGGACGCTTATTACATCTGCTGCATTTGATCATAAAAACCACCTTTCTCTATTACAAAATATCCGTAATGATATTATAGAATTTTCCAAATATTAAAGTCCTGCCCACAGTCTCATCGCTAAAGAACGGATATTCACCATTCCCCATCGAAATGATGCACTCCGTCAGCAGCACTGCAAGACCTATATAAACGACCATATTACCCACACCTACTGCACCGCCGATAAGTGTTCCGACAGCGCCATGGCTTCCACCGGGTATTAGTTCTGTAAAAATGCGTAGTATTGCGCAAAGCAGGAATGTGATTGCTGCAAATGATATCACCCTTAAAAACGGCATTGCTGCGAGTTTAATATACATTTCTTCTATTCCTGCGGCTGCCATTGAATTATCGTTCCTCAGGACAGCAGCTGTTGTATCGGCTACATCCTTCAGTCTGCTGCCTGCAGCTGGTTCCGTGACAGCCTTCTCAGCCCAGTCAGGAAGAACATTTCCATGTTTCCTTACAGCAGCGTCAAGTACATCACTCAGCTCATCTTCAAGAGCTTCAGCATCTGTGCCAAGCACTGCGGCAGCTTTATTCAATGCCTCATCGCTGCTGCCGAACGACTCCACCATATCGGCAAGCTCGTCGTTGTCATACGGGATATATATCCCATGCGACTCAAGGGTCCCTCTCAAATCGCCAGCTATATCTGTCTCGTCGAGCTTTTCCTCAACAATATTCCGGCACGAAGTTCTGATAAAGCTATCATATACAGCCTCAGATACAGGCGCAGACAAAAATGATGCAGCAACAATCGAGACAGCACACACGAGAAAACCGCCAAGCGCCTTCTTTGCACCTCCTGCTGCACCATTCCATATACAAAGCACGCCTATCGCTATTACAACGAGATCATACAGCCACCATTCTGTTTCTCCCATAATACACCTTATTCATCAAAATCCACACGGTCTATCTGCTCATAGCTCATGAGGAACAGATATCTACCCTGCTTAATAAACTTCTCATATGAATAGTCAAGTCCCACAGTTGCAAATGCCTTGCCCTCATATGAGTAGGCTACCACATTGTCGCTGCTCAGAAGATATACTGAATCGCTGTCTGCCTGAACATAGGATGACGACTGATTTACCGATACAGTTACTGGTGCCTCGGCAGATCCGTTGAACAGCAGCAGATTTGTCTCACGTGTTTCATCACTTCGCACGAGGACTGCCGCCTTACCGTTGGTCACGTCGTAACTTAAAAGTTCACCTGAATATGCGTACATAGATTCCAGCTGACCCTTTTTATTATAGTAGGCACATAATCTGTCTCCAATTATACATATCCTGCCATCATCTGTAAATGATGACTGGAGACATAGCGTCGACAGTGCTGGTGCATCCCACAAGGTCTCCTCACTGTCAAACGATATCCT
This sequence comes from uncultured Ruminococcus sp., assembly GCA_944386525.1. GTDB lineage: Bacteria > Bacillota > Clostridia > Oscillospirales > Ruminococcaceae > Ruminococcus_C. Next base: position 4,286 of record CALXBL010000012.1, read on the forward strand.
CCGCACAACTGACGACATCTCGCCCTCCTCTGCATTCATCTGGACAAATACGCAGCCATTATCCTCATTGTCAAAACTCACTTCATTGACACGCTCAACGCAGTTTCTTGTATAAACTTTCTTGCCATTCTCGTCATATATATATATAGAACAGCTGTAGGTGCTCGATTCAGTTATGAGAGCAGTATATCCATTGCGGCTTACAGCGCCTGTTATGATGACATCTTCTGAATCCTTTTCATATACCATTCCATCGATCTTATCTACCCTGAAGCTGGTACCGCTATTTTCAAAGCAAAGGGAATAGTCTCCATTTGTTTTCATTACAGCTTTCGTATAGGGAATCTGCCGTATATCAACAGTCTCTCCCTGGTCGGAATAGATATACATATATGAATCATTGAGTATTACAATATGCCCGTTAAGTATGTTTGTCTGATAGTTTTCAGTTCCCGACACCTTTAGCGGGAAGTTGCCCTCAGCAAGCACTCCGTCGTTCTGGCGGATAGAATCTATCTTATTCTCAACACCTGATATCCAGTTTCCGCGCTCCATATACAGGAACACACAAAACGCTGCTATCAGGATAAGTACCATTAGCCGCAAAAAACTGCGCTGGGTCTTTTTTCTTTTCTTTCTATCTATAGCGTCTGCTTTATCCTTACCCATTTCTGTGTCTGCACTCTTAACCAGAATGCCCGCTCCTTTCCGGAAACATTTATATACTGTCGTAATACACTTCATGCAGATATAGACCGTGAGGCAGTGCAGTTCTTCCTGCGAGCCTGCGGTCTCTTGCGTCCATTATCTTCTGGAGGTCACTTACAGCTATTCTGCCCTCGTTTATATCAAGCAGCGTTCCCACCAGTATCCTAACCATATTATACAGGAAACCGTCACCTTTTACAAGTATTCTAACATCACTTCCCTGCATTTCTATCTGAAAGCTGTAGATTGTTCGTATGGTGTCGAGTTTTTTTGAGCAGTCTGCACAGAAGCTCCCAAAATCATGCGTCCCCACAAAGAACTCCGCAGCCTCACGCAAAAGCTCTATTTTAAGAGGTCTTCTGTAGTGGAGTGCAAGATCGGTGGCAAAGGGATTTTTCGATTCGCTGTTGTGTATCCTGTAGAGATACGTCTTGCCCTTGCAGCTGAATCTTGCGTGGAAATCCTCCGACACTTCCTCACAGCTCAGGACTGATATATCATCAGGCAGATAGCCGTTTATCCCTCTCACAAAGTTTCTCAAAGGTATCTGGTTTTCCGTCTGGAATGTGAAGCAGAACATCTCGGCGTGAACTCCAGTATCTGTACGGGAGCAGCCATGTATAGTCGTTGGTGTATTTAGTATCTTCGATACCGCCCCTTCAACAACCTCCTGTACAGTAAGTGCATTTTTCTGCCTCTGATATCCATGATATTTTGTCCCTCGAAAGGACATTATTACTTTAAGATTCCTCATCTGCATCCTCCCCAGAACATATCGGCTTAATATGCTTTTTTCGCCTGTGTTCAGCAAATACGATCAGACACCATATGATCGTTCCTACTGCTGAAATTGAAATGCCCACAACAGCTCCCTGCGGCACATATTCCAGCTTTATCTTATGTGTGCCTTTCGTCACCGGTACGCCTATCATAGCTCCGCCTATTGTCTCAGCAGTTACTTTCTCACCGTCTACATATACAGTCCAACCCTTTTCCTGCGGTATTGAAAAATAACAAATGCCGTCATCAGCTGCATTCACTGTTCCCTCAAGGCTTGTATCTGAAAACTCCTCAAGCTCAATGCCGCCGGAGCTGAGCTTTTCATATCCTCTTTCAAGAACGTCGGTATTGAGACTGTACACATATATCCTTACTGAACCATTTGTAACTGTTTCATCAGTCACATCTGCACTGACTGAGACTTTTTCTCCTGCCTTATATGTTCCTATGGGAGCTATGAAACCCTGATGCTTTGTAACGCTGTAGGAGCCTCGGTTTACATCGTTTTCCAGTATATTCACCGTATTAACTCCATCCGCCCAGAAGTAGGCGTATAAGACAGAATCCTCATCCGGTATGAAGTTGAACTTGAATTTATGCTCAGAGACAGACTCATCTATCCTGAAGCTATAATGTCCATACTGACTCTTGAACACTCCATTTTCGCCATTCATACCTGTATGTCCGGTATGCGTCACCTCAACAGGCGTGAACAGAGGCTCCTCGATGCCGGTAGCTTTCGCAAATATAGCGTTCTGCGCAAGGAATGGCTGGGAGTAATCCTCACCATTATATGTCAGTATATCCTCATCTGCCATAAAGCCTACTGGCAGAGAATATTTATTCTCATACGCTATAACTGAGCCACACTCGTCTATCTCAGCCATGGCATAGTCATCCATTATCTCACCGGTACGTGAGAGCACATATTTCACTCCCGTAAACATATTAGTCACCGGAGAGGAGAGTGCATAATAATACCTGTTGCCAGCCTCTGAGCCAGGAAGTCCAAGCGTCCTGAGATACGTGGTCACGCTCTTGTTTGCCATTGAAGAAAATTGTGATACTCCATTATATGAGTAAAGCGCTGGGTCATTCAGCGAATACCATGTGGATATCTCAGTCCGGTAGAAAAGCTCATCGTCGTTTTCATCTATCTCATCGAGAAGCTGCTGTATCTCATCATTTCTGGTGGGATAGCTTGTGTAGTCAGATGTTCCCACAGCATCAGTTCCCGTTCTTGCCTGCATGAACATCTCGAAAAACAGACCTATCGACAATATACCGCACATTGCCGTCTGCCTGAGTACACGCCTCTCCCAGAGAAACATAACCACAATGTAAAACATAGAAAGTCCGAAGCTCATCCACATTGCAGATGTCTGGGAATCATCACGATTTGAGAACAAGGTAACTGCAAAAGCTCCTGCAGCAATAATAGTCATTGCAATAACATCAAGCAGCTTAATTTTGCGTGAAAGTATCAGGTCGAATACCCTGTATCCCATCACTACAAGAACAAACGAAAACAAAAACGAAAATCTGTATGGCAACATATTCGTAAAATGAAAACCATGCCATATATAGTTCAGCACGTTCATATTGCAGCTCACAATAAGGAATATAAGTATGAGCACCGATGCTATCTTCTCACGTATCATAACATGGCGTGACCGAATGTACATACCAATAAATACCACACACAATATTCCGCAGTAGAGATTTGGCAGTCCCTCCTTTACAGTCGGCTCACGGAATGCAGTCATATTGGCAAGTATATCAATCCAACTCTCGTACCAGCTTATCTCCGTGGGGAAGCTGTTCTCAGCACTGTAGGTAAGCTGAAGCGCAAAATACGCCGGTATCAGCATAAATGCACTGAGTGCAAGACCCAGAGCTGCTGCCCCAAGCATTCTCAGACCGGAAAAGATAAACCTTTTAAATCCCGTCCTCTCAAAAAGGCATATGCAGAAAAAGGCGATAACTGTAAAAATACATATGAACAGTCCTATATAGTAATTCGCCACAAGCGACATTGCAAACGCTCCGGAGAAAAGAGCGATCCGCTTTTCTCTTACAAGCCTAACCGCTCCCAGCATCACAAGAGGCAGAAGCGCTACTGTATCTATCCAGATCGTATTCCAGTAATAGCCTAAGATATAGCTGCAAAGTGCATACATCGTAGCGAAAAAGCATATGGAGATGTCATTCCGTCTGAATGTGTATTTGAGAAACATTCCCGTGAAAAGTCCCGCAAAGCCTATCTTCAGCAGCAGGATAAACGTCATTGCGTCACGAAGCATACTCTCAGGCACGAGTATTGTCAGCAGATTAAGCGGACTCGCCGCATAATATGACAGTATCGCAATGAAATTCGTACCCATGCCCGATTCCCACGTATAGAAAAGCGACGATGAAAGATCGTGCAGCTTGCCGTGAAGGATATTCGCAAATGGGTAATACTGGTGCCAGAAGTCGGTAACAAGTATCTGTCCGCTGCCAAAGGGGTGTACTCCCTGGAATATCCATCCAATAAGTACAAGCACACTTGGCACACAAAAAGATAAAAGCAGATAGAGCTTCGTATCTGCCTTTTTTATATTGAGCTGAACAGTCTCAGCAGCTCTATCCTCACCGGATCCGTCTGCTGCCGGACTTTCGATTATTTTTTCAGGTTCCATATCTGTTATATCTCCAGTCAGAATGCCGTATTCACAGCTATAGCTCCAGCAAGCATTATCCCCGTAATGCAAAGGGCTATCCAGTCACGGCAAGAGGATTTCATCTGTTTCATCTTTGTTCTCCCAATATCTCCCCTGTAGCACCGGCACTCCATAGCCGTTGCAAGTTCTTCGGCTCTCCTGAACGCCGATACAAATAAAGGTACAAGCACCGGAACAAGTGCCTTTGCTTTGTCGATAAGCTTACCTGATTCAAAATTTGCACCTCGTGCCTTCTGAGCTGCGATTATCTTATCGGTCTCCTCCATGAGAGTTGGTATGAATCTCAGGGCGATAGTCATCATCATTGCAAAGGAATGCACCGGAAAATGCAGCTTTTTTAAAGGTGACAGAAGTCTTTCAATCGCATCTGTAAGCTGTATGGGCGAGGTTGTGTACGTAAGCAGCGAGGAACCTATGATAAGAAATATTATACGCACTGCCATGCGCACTGCCGTTGATATGCCGTCCTCAGTAATCTTAAAAATTCCAAGCTGGAAGTAGACCTTGCCATCTGTTATGAAGATAACATTGAGTATTACCGTAAATATCAAAATAGGAAGCAAAGGCTTCAGGCTCTTCCAGAAAAGTCTTACCGGCAGTCTCGACAAAACTAACGCAAATATGCAGTACGCTATGCCTATCGCAAGCGAAAAGAACGAATCACCTACAAAGAGCATTACTATATACAAAAGAGTAAACACAATCTTGAATCGTGCATCGAGCTTGTGGAGCAGACTGCTGCCTGGAAAATACTGTCCTATAGTAATATCTTTAAGCATCAGTTCCACCTGCCTTTCTCTTATTATAGCACTCAGCAAGCTGACGGCAGGCTTCCTTTACAGTATAGATATTATCGTCAAGCTGTATTCCCCTTTCACGAAGACGTGAGCATATCTTTGTTATCTGCGGAACGGAAAGTCCTATTTTCTCGAGCTCCTCCGCACGCCTGAATACGGCTGCTGTATCATCGTAACAGAAAACGCTGCCATGATCCATTACAAGTATCTTCTGGGTGCACTTGGCAATATCCTCCATGCTGTGAGTTACAAAGAGTATAGTACAGCCTGTCTCCCTGTGGTAGGCCTTTATCTCACGGAGGATATCCTCTCTACCCATCGGGTCGAGTCCTGCTGTTGGCTCGTCCAAAATAAGTACACGTGGTCTGAGTGCCATAACTCCTGCAATAGCTGCTCTTCTCTTCTGACCTCCGGAAAGTGCAAACGGCGACTGAGAAAGCTGCTGTTCATCAAGACACACAAACCGGGCAGCCTCCAAAACACGCTCATTTATCTCACTCTCGGAAAGTCCCATGTTTGCAGGACCGTATGCTATGTCCTTATAGACAGTATCCTCAAAGAGTTGGTACTCCGGATACTGGAAAACAAGCCCGATCTGAAAGCGGATATCACGCAGCCGGCTTTTGTCTGCCCATATATCCATACCGTCAAATATAACCTTGCCGGATGCAGGACGAAGCAATCCGTTAAGATGCTGCATAAGCGTAGACTTTCCAGAACCGGTCGAGCCTATTACCCCTATAAAGGCACCCTCTTCTATCTCCAGATCCACATGATCTACCGCCGTTGTCTCAAACGGCGTACCCTCACTATACTTATATGTCAGTTTTTCTGTACGTATAATTGCCACAGCATACTCCTCTTAGTCGAATAATTTCATTACAGCCTCCACACAGGACGCCTCGTCTATAGCGTTCACCTCCGCAGGAAGTCCTGCGTTTTTAAGCTCCCACAAAAGCTCAGACGCCTGCGGCACGTCGAGTCCCACCGCCTGGAGCAGCTCTGGCTTTGTAAAGACCTTGTCAGGTGTATTGTCAAGTATGATATTGCCGTCGTCCATTACCACCACCCTGTCAGCCTTTACAGCCTCGTCCATGTAGTGGGTTATAAGGATAACGGTTATGCCATATTCCCTGTTTAGCATTGAGATGGTTTCCATAACCTCACGCCTGCCTCTCGGATCGAGCATTGCAGTCGGCTCGTCGAGTATTATGCAGTCAGGACGCATAGCTATTATACCAGCAATGGCAACTCTTTGCTTTTGTCCGCCGGAAAGCTGCGAAGGCGCATGGAGACGATAATCATACATATCCACCGAACGAAGGGCATCATCTACACGCTTTCGTATCTCCTGCGGATCTATACCAAGGTTCTCCGGACCGAATGCAACGTCCTCCTCCACGATAGTAGCCACTATCTGGTTGTCGGGATTCTGGAAAACCATGCCCACATGACGGCGTATATCGAAGATAAGATCATCATCACGGGTATCCATACCCATGACACTTACAGTTCCCTCAGTCGGCACAAGAATACCGTTTATAAGCCTTGCAAGTGTAGACTTGCCAGAGCCGTTGTGACCAAGCACTGCTGTAAACGAGCCTTTTTCTATTTCAAGCGACACACCTTTGAGTACGTCGCCCGATAATCTATTTCCCTCTTCATCAGTGTAATGAAACCGGACGTTTTGTACTTCTATCTGTTTGCTCATAGGGATCCTTTCTGTTTATCTGTTCTGCCAGATGGCAGTATTTCCGCATGGCAGCACCATGCCACTCTTTTCAACAGGCAGACCTATCTCGTCGAAAGTAACGTTTCCGCCGTATCTTTCACGTATAACGCTGCCCAGTATGTAGCCCATGACTGAAGGCGAAAGTCCCGTGGTGTAGCTGTTGATGAGGAAGAACAGCGGATCGTCGCCTAAAACTCCACGGCAAAGCTTTACCAGATCGTATATACAGTCCTCCAGCTTCCACACCTCGCCGCCAGGACCTCTGCCGTAGCTGGGCGGATCCATTATAACTGCATCATACTTTCTTCCACGGCGAATCTCCCTTGCCACGAATTTTTCGCAGTCGTCCACTATCCACCGGATAGGCTTATCGGTCATGCCGGAGAGCGCTGCATTCTCCCTTGCCCACTGCACCATTCCCTTTGAGGCGTCCACATGGCAAACCGAAGCTCCTGCTCTTGCACAGGCAAGAGTCGCTCCGCCCGTATATGCAAAGAGATTCAGAACTGATATAGGTCTATCTGCATTTCTTATCTTATCCGCCACAAAGTCCCAGTTTACAGCCTGCTCCGGGAAGAGTCCCGTGTGCTTAAAACCTGTAGGAGAAATGCGAAATGTAAGCTCCAGCGGCTCGTAGTGGAGCTGCCATGATTCAGGCAGTTTCTTTTTGAATGTCCAGCTGCCGCCTCCTGTAGAGGAGCGGCTGTAATGACCATCGGCACGATTCCACTCCGGCGACTCCTTTGGGGTGTTCCATATTATCTGAGGATCCGGACGTATAAGCGTTATTCCGCTCCACGACTCCAACTTCTCCTGAGATGATGCATCTATAATGTGGTATTCCTTCCACTGGTCTGCTGCTCTCAAATCGTTCGCTCCTTATCTTATCTGTTTACAAAAGACTCAATTTCGGCTGTAATCGTTCTGCAAGCCTCTTCCATGAGGGCAGCATCCTTGCCCTCTACCATTACTCTGATAAGAGGTTCAGTGCCGCTTTCACGGACGAGTATGCGTCCGTCCTCACCGAGCCTTGCCTCATATGAGTCCATGCACGCCTTTACCTTTTCGTCCTCACGCCATATGTCTCTGTGTTCGGGCTTTATACGCACATTCAACATGAGCTGAGGGAATGTCTCCATGACAGACGCAAGCTCGCTCATCTTTTTGCCGGAGCTTACAAGAGTCTCTATAGTCTTTGCGCCGGAGAGCTGACCATCGCCTGTAGTTGCGTGGTCAAGAAATATGATGTGTCCGCTCTGCTCTCCGCCGATATTGTAGCCCTTATCAAGCATTTCCTCCAGAACGTAGCGGTCGCCCACCTTTGTTGCGGCAGTTGCAATACCTGCGTCCTTTGCAAAGTGGAAAAATCCGAGGTTTGACATGACTGTTACAACGGCTGTGTCCTTTTTCAGTATGCCCTTATTCTTCATGGAGCTTGCGGCTATAGCGATAAGCTTATCGCCATCCACAAGGCAGCCGTTCTCATCTACGGCAAGGCATCTGTCGGCGTCGCCGTCAAAGGCAAGACCTGCATCGCAGCCATACTTCTTAACGTAGGCCATGAGGTTCTCCATGTGGGTCGAACCGCAGTTTTCGTTTATGTTTGTGCCATCCGGCTCCGCACTGAGCATATGTACCTTTGCACCAAGCTTTTCAAAGAGCTTTCTTGCAGTGCCGGAGGAGCTGCCGTTTGCGCAGTCAAGTGCAAGCTCTATGCCATTAAAATCAGTATCGATACAGCCTGCGATATAGTGAATATAATCGTCAGCAGCCTGAGTGTAATCCTTTATCCTACCGATATCAGCGTGAGACTTCAGCTCTATCTTCTCCGGGTAGTCCAGAATAAGAGACTCTATCTCAGCCTCAACCTCATCAGGCAGCTTGTAGCCGGTGGAGGCGAAAAGCTTTATACCATTGAATTCCACGCTGTTGTGGGAGGCGGATATCATAACGCCTGCATCTGCGCCCTTTGCACGCACAAGATATGCCACAGCCGGTGTTGGGACAACTCCTAACTTTACAGCATCGGCTCCAACGGAACATATGCCTGCGCATAGCGCTGCTTCAAGTACGTCCGAGGAGATACGCGTATCCTTTCCGATAAAAATCATCGGCTTCTTGTCGGTATGTTTTGTGAGCACAAGAGCAGCAGCTCTGCCTATCTGCATAGCCAGCTCGCAAGTAAGCTCAGTAATTGCAACACCTCTTGCGCCGTCTGTTCCAAATAATCTTCCCATTATAATTCTCCTTAATAATGTGTTTTAAACAATATCGCATAAAAATGCGTTAGATGCAAGCATATTACAAACAAAACCGTAAGGCATTCTTTGTGCAGTATTGTCTTTATATAAGTGACATCTGTCCCGGATCTGTTGCGGAGGAATTTCCGCTCCGGTCGGGCTTTTTGTAGCCCAGATGTTCATAGGCAAGGTCGGTTGCACATCTTCCACGTGGAGTTCGTGCAAGAAATCCAAGCTGCATAAGATATGGTTCGCAGACATCCTCAAGAGTGACGGTCTCCTCACCAAGTGCGGAGGCGAGAGTTTCAAGTCCCACCGGACCTCCGCTATAACCCTTTATTATCATATCGAGCATCCGTCTGTCGTTGCTGTCGAGACCGAGCCTGTCTATCTCAAGCCTGTCGAGGGCAATCATTGCAATATCCTTGGTTATGGCACCATTGCCCATAACATCGGCAAAGTCACGCACACGTTTAAGAAGTCTGTTTGCGATACGAGGCGTACCTCTTGCACGTCTTGCTATCTCCATTGCGCCGTCCAGATCGCAGGAAATTTCAAGTATCATTGCGCTGCGGCGGACTATGTCGCAGAGCTGCTCCGGAGTGTAGAGCTCCAACCGCTGGATAACGCCAAATCTGTCACGCAGCGGACTTGAAAGCTGTCCTGCCCGTGTAGTCGCCCCCACCAGAGTAAAGGGATTCAGCTCTATTCTCAGCGAACGTGCCGACGGACCTTTTCCCATGATTATATCTATTGCATGGTCCTCAAGAGCCGGATACAATATCTCCTCAACGGCTCTGGAAAGACGGTGTATTTCGTCAATAAAGAGCACGTCTCCCGTCTGGAGATTCGTTAGCAGTGCAGCCAGATCGCCGGGTTTTTCTATAGCGGGACCTGTTGTGACCCTCAGATTCACGCCCATTTCACGAGCTATTATCGCTGAAAGAGTAGTCTTTCCGAGTCCGGGCGGTCCGTACAGCAGAACGTGGTCAAGCACATCGCCTCGGCGTTTTGCAGCCTCAATATAGACTGCCATATTTTCCTTTACCTTATCCTGACCTATATATTCGCTGAGAGACTGGGGTCTGATGGATAATTCCCCGTCCCGATCCTCCGGTATTTGCTCCGGAGTTATCATTCTCTGCTCAAAGGACATCTCACTTGATTCGATCATCCCATCACCTCCCGATCAGATGTGTTTATCTTCTGCTGCCGATAAGTTTCAGTGTTTCCTTTATCATTTCCTCAGATGTCATGTTTCTGTCGAGCTGCGCAAGCAGCGGCATAATCTCCTCCTGAGTGTAGCCAAGCACCATAAGGGCAGATATTGCGTCAGTTACTGCAGAGTCCTCCTGATATACTGTACTCTGTACAAGTGCGTTCCAATCGGAATCCTTGTTATCCTTGGCAATCTTATCTTTAAGCTCCAACACTATGCGCTGAGCAGTCTTTGCGCCGATACCTTTTGATTTTGTAAGAGTCTTGCTGTCGCCGGATGCCACTATAAGAGCAAATCTGTCGGCTGTAAGGTCGGAGAGTATGGCAAGAGCAGCCTTAGGACCCACTCCCGAAACCGATGTGAGCATCTCAAAGCAGTGCAGCTCCTGCATACTTGAAAATCCAAACAACTCAACTGCGTCCTCTCTCACCGAAAGGTGGGTGTAGAGCATTACCTCGTCACCAATTGTGCCTATGTCGGATAAGGTCACATGAGTTGTACGGCAGGCATATCCCACACCTGCACACTCAACAACAGCCATTGTGCCATCCTTTGCGATGAGTTTTCCATGTACACTATATATCATACTGTTCTTGTCGACCTCTTTTCTGCCTCCATCAAGCGCATTCCCGTACACGAATGACCGTGACATATTGCTATAGCCAGGGCGTCGGCGGCGTCGTCGGGCTTGGGTATCTGCTCGAGGCGCAGGATACGCCTTGTCATATCCATGACCTGCCGCTTTTCAGCCTTGCCGTATCCCACAACTGCCATCTTTACCTGTAATGGAGTATATTCATAAAGTGGAATATTCCGCTGCGCTGCACAGAGTATTATCACACCTCGTGCCTGTGCAACGTCTATCACTGTTTTCTGGTTGCTTGTAAAGTATAATCTTTCAATTGCAATACAGTCCGGCTGCCAGCGGTTTATCAGAAAATCAAGGTCTTCGTATATGGCTTTAAGACGCTGTGCAAAAACCGTCCCTGCCTCGGTGGTTATAGCCCCGTATTCAAGAGGCGCAAAATTCATTCCGGCATAGTCCACAACTCCGAAGCCTACTATGGCATAGCCCGGATCTATTCCCAATATCCGCAAGATCTTTCCTCCTGTATATCCATAAAATTGCACATATAAATTATTATACCACAACTGACTGTTCATTTTCAATAGCAATTCAAAAAAATATCTTGATTTCTGAAAAAAAAGTGTGTATAATAATAAACAGAGTAAAGCAATAAATGAAAGGACTTAAAATATGAACCTGAACGAAATACGCAGTCATATAGACACTATCGACAGAGAGATACTTGATCTGTTCCAAAAGAGAATGGAGCTTTGCAAAGATGTAGCTGCATACAAAAAAGCTAATAATATGCCGATATTTCAGGGTTCCCGTGAAAAGGAACTGCTGGATAATATAGAATCAATGGCTAAGAATGATATGAAATCAGGTGCGAGAGCACTCTATACAGTCATCATGGAGATAAGCAAACAGCTCCAGCAGCAGCTCTCCTCCGACAAAGAAGCTCCTGTGCTGAGCGTCCCCGATTTTACTTCAGCAAAAGTCGTTGGCTGTCAAGGTTGCCCCGGTGCAAACTCCGAAACTGCCACGAAAATTTTCTTTCCCAACCACGAGCCTATCTATTACCCATCGTTCCATCAGGTCTTCGAGGCTGTGGAATCAGGCGAAATAGAATACGGCGTTCTGCCCATCTACAATAGTACTGCCGGCTCTGTCACCCAGACATACGACCTTATGAGCAAGTATAACTTCTTCATAACAGCTATGAATCAGGTGGAAGTTGCAAACTGCCTCGCCGTCAGAAAGGGCACTAAGCTCCGGGATATTACAAGGGTATATTCCCATCCGCAGGCACTCTCCCAATGCTCCGACTTCATAAAACGCCACGGTCTGAGAATAAAAGACTACGACAACACCGCTACTGCAGCAAGAATGGTTGCCGAAAGCGACCAGCCTATTGCCGCTATCTGCTCAGAGAGATGTGCAAAGCTCACCGGTCTTGAAATACTCGAAAGCCGCATCTCAAACGTGCTGCCAAACTTTACACGCTTTATCTGCATTACGAAAGAAGTGGAAGTGGCGCCGGAAGCTGATATCATCTCAGTAATGCTCACGCTCCCCAATGTACCTGGTATACTCAGCAGCCTACTGATGAAGTTCTTTCTCCAGAACATCGACCTTGTGAAAATCGAAAACCGCCCCATACGAGACGGAAGTTTCGACGTTATCTTCTACATAGATTTCAAAGGGAATCTCCGTAACAGGAATACCGCCATGTTCATCACTGAACTTTGCAAAAGCTGCAAGGAGTTTAAGCTCCTCGGAAATGCAGTATCCATGTAACATAGTGATATAGAACCAAAAACGCAGGTGCACACACCTGCGTTCTTTTTATTCTGTCTTATCAGCCTTATCAGCCGATTCCGGTTCATACTTTCGCATTGCACGTATCGTCGCCATGCGCATGGCAAGAGCTGTAACAGTGAGTATTACTACTCCGCCTGTTATCATCCAACTGAGCACAGCATAGCTTGCACCAAATATATCGTCATACGACACGAACGCTGCTATTATATAGTCCTCATACTTATGATAGCGCACCATGACCTTCTCACCGGAGAAATTGGTATCAAACTTGCTCTTGTTGCGCCGGAACAGCTCCTGATCAAGCGAACATTCAGTCCCAATCTTCTTCTTGTCGGTGTGGCTCACATATGTGAAGGTTTCCGAATCGATAATAACCGTATCTCCGTCAGAGTATAGCGGAAAATTCTTTGCAGCAGAAGAAATCGATGAATTTTCAATAAGACTCATCAGAGATTCTCCATCGTAGGTTATCTGCAGCATATAGCCTTCATCAGGAAGGTTTGAGGCTGCTGCGACATATGCTCCGCTTTCATTTTCCACTATCACAGCCTGACTGTAGTTTACATCATCTATATTCTCAAGAAGTTCCGGAACAATCGAAACACGGTCCTCATAATTTGCAGTTGTAGCTATGACCTCGCCATTATGCGTGAAAACGCTCACATCTTCAGCTCCTACTGCCACACGTATTTCCTCGAGTACAGATTCATTCTCACTCAGAGAATCCACATCTGATATCATAACAGATACAACCTTTGTTTTAGTGCGGTATTCATCAAGAAATTCTTTCTTTACACGTTCACCGGTCTTGGTGCCCTGCTCGAGGTATGCAGTTATAGCATTTACGTTGGTGTCTATCTGTCTTACTACATCGTTGCGGTCGAGAACACTTACTGCGTACACAGATATTATGCATATGACGATATAAGCTATCACCATTGTTAAAAATACAAATCTGTATGCACGCATCAGAACCGACTTATCTTTTTCTGCATACTTATTCATCTCATGCATTGGCAAAATCCTTCATTATACGGAATCCCTCTTCAATATAAAGACCTGTATCCTTTGCGGTCTTTTCATTGAAATGTTCAACACCCGCAACAAGCTTTGTGCTGTCGTAGATAAGAAACGGGATAGGGTCGTTTGTATGTGTTTTAAGACTTAAAGGCGTTGCGTGGTCGGGAGTTACCATTACCTTAAAGTCACCCATCTTTCTGAGTGCTTCAGTTACAGGGCCGAGTATCACCTTGTCAATAATGGATATAGCTTTGACCTTATTCTCCACCTCTGCACGGTGACCGCACTCATCGGGTGCTTCAACGTGGATATATACGAAATCCTGACCTCTCTCAAACTCCTCAATAGCAGCCTTAGCCTTACCCTCAAAATTTGTATCGATATAACCTGTTGCTCCATCAACTTCAACAATGCTCATTCCAGAAAACTTACCTATTCCCTTGAGCAGGTCTACTGCGGATATCATTGAGGCTTTAAGTCCATATTTGCCCTTGAAGTCATCGAGATCTGCGCGAACACCCTCGCCCCAGAGCCATATACTATTTGCAGGACGAAGTCCCTTTTCAACTCTCGCCTTGTTGAGAGGATGGTCTTTCAGAAGCTCGTATGACTTTTCCATCAGTTCCTGGAGCTTAGAACCGTTGCCGCTGAGCTTATCAGGCAAAAACTCCTTTACAGGTCTGCCTGTGATGTCGTGAGGAGGAGTGAGACCGCCAAGGTCGGTAGTGCCATTATCCCAGATAAGACAGTGGCGATAGGCAACTCCGGTGTAGAAACGAAACTCCTCGCAGCCAAGCTTTTCCTGAACATATTCAATGAGAATTCTTGCATCCTCGGTGGAAATATCGTCTGCACAGTAGTCGAGGAGAGTCTTATCCTCATATACAGGCTCATCTGATACAGTTACAAGATTGCAGCGCAAGGCAACGTCTGTTTTCTTCATGTCGATACCTATGCTTCCTGCTTCGAGAGGTGAGCGTCCTGTGTAGTACACCATAGGGTCGTATCCCAACACCGACAAATTTGCAACATCACTGCCGGGTTTCATGCCATCCTGTACGGTCTTTACAAGACCTACTGTTGCCTCTTTTGCAAGAGCATCCATATTCGGAGTATCGGCTGCCTCCAGCGGAGTTTTTCCGCCAAGAGCCTCTATCGGATAGTCAGCCATACCATCACATAACACAACAAGATACTTCATCATTATTCCTCCTATATCGTAAGCGCATTTTCACGCTTATCTGCATTTCACTACATTATATCATATTCTTCCGAATTTGTCCAGTGTTTTTATATTTCTTACCGTGCAGAGCCATTGACTTTTTTGATATTATGTCTTATAATATGTATAACAGCTCCGAGTTCGTACAACGCAAGCAGACCGGTATTGTACGCATCGCATGAAAATCTTGTGAAATTGTTACATAACTATTGACGCTGTTCCGGATATATGTTATACTGAATGAAATTTAATTTTTAAGGAGGCGTTTGCAGCAATGGAAGACAAGGAATTCTATCTGGACGCTATAAGGGATATGGTTCCGGCTCAAAAGGAAAACCAGATCCAGAATATATTCTATTCTTTCCTCGAAATTGAACACCTTTATGATTCTGCGATTGAGCTTGTCAAGGCACAGCTGAATATCTTCGACAGCGAATTCAATATGCGTTTCCGACGCAATCCAATACACAATATCGAAAGCCGCATAAAGTCGCCCCAGAGCATTGTGAGCAAACTCCAGCGCAAGGGTTATCCTGTATCTCCTGAAGCTGCACGTGAGCACCTTATGGATATTGCCGGCGTGAGAGTTATCTGCTGCTATGTGGACGATATATATGCTCTTGCAAAGCTGCTTTCAAACGGCAGCGGATTTGAGGTGCTCAAAACAAAGGACTACATTAAAAATCCAAAGGGCAACGGCTACCGCAGTTACCACATGATAACAAATGTACCTGTACATATGTCATCAGGTGTACAGTATGCTCCCGTTGAGATACAAATACGCACAATCGCCATGGACTTCTGGGCAAGCCTTGAGCATCAGCTCCATTATAAATCCATAGGCAATAAGGATATCTCCTCAACTCTCACTGAGGAACTGAAACAGTGCGCTGACTCCATCTATGAGATAGACGCAAAAATGCAGGATATGTTCAAACAGATAAATAAGCTTTGATGAATACGGCAGCTGAAAGTTCAGCGCTGCCTTTATATGAAAAAAGGGGAAGCGGTCTTATCCGCCTCCCCTTTTGTTTTAATCTGCATTTATCAAATACTTCTGAAGTCCCACAACGTCGGCTATGGTAAATTCCCCGTCGCCGTTCCAGTCCTGAGCTTTGCCGGTACAGTCGCCAGACTCAAACGTCCTCAGCATTCCCTTTGCAAGCATGAGATCGAATATGTTTATCTGCTGATCATAGTTCAGGTCTCCCGGAGTTTCCGGCTCTACTATCTCGGGCACGGCTGCCGGCTCTATGATGAATTTCTGTCCGCTGCCGCCCCAGTAATTCCACTGGCATATCTTCGCCCCTGCATCGAGGCTTATTCCGAACACATCAAAGCCCGAAAGCTCCCCCGATACCTCCGTGAGAATCGCATAGCTGCCGTCCTCGTTGGGATAGAGGGTAAACCTCTGAGCGCTGTCGCCGGTATACTCTGACAGATATATATCCGCTCCATCGGCGCTGCTGCCGTCCTTTACGGTGAGCGCCATTCCATCGTCATTTGTGAATATATAGCTGCCGTTCTCTTCGGTGATATTCCACGATGTAAAGACATCTGTTTGGAGTGCGCCGTTCGTATCATCTGTACCAAGCCAGAGTCTGCTGTTCACATTCTTCACTGAATATCTGCCAGTATTTACCTTTGGATATACAGGCTCAATATTCCACAGCTGACAGTCTCCACCCCAATAGTTCCACTGCTTTATCGCACCGCCGTTTTCGGTACTCCAGCCATATACGTCAATGCCCGACTTATCCCCCGAAGACTTCGACACAATACCATAGCTGCCACGATTTTCCACAATTTTCCACTGCTGACTGTCGGCGCCAGTATATTTCTGTATCTGTATATCAAGTCCATCGTCGGCAGTATTTCCTGCGACTGCTATGCAGTAGTTTTCATCTGTCATCGAGGTTATCTTACAGTATCCGCCGGAGGTGGCAGTTATGCGCCATTCCTGATGGCTGCCGCCTGTAAGAGTCCACTGCTGAAGGTTTACTCCCTCCTCTGCCTTTCCATCGGGAACATCCAGGGAAAGACCATTAAAACGATTTGTAATGCTGTATGAAACTCCGCTTAAAAGGTCGGTATCACCAAGGTATACATCAGAATTTGAATTGTCCTCGCCTGACGGATTATATGCAAGAAGGCTGTTGCCCGTTCTGTCCACCATATCATCCGAGAGGGTGTATTCGGTCTTTTTGCTGCCCCATACGGTCATGTTGCTGCCGGTGGCAGTGAACGTCATTTTCTTCACCATAGCAGAAGATTCATCAGCCTGTACGATAAACGCTCCCTTGTAGGTGACTCCGTTATACGTAATGCTCATATAATGCGAATCCTTTTCAACTGTCCATGTACCAGATACATCCCCTGTAAAGGTACCATCGGAGTTAAGGGTTATGTCAACAGGCCTTGATATGCCGACGCAGTCCTCAGTGTCACTCTCAGACCATTCCACTTTATAACCCTGATCAAGGTCGTGGACAAGGAACTCATAGTCTCCCACGAGAGCCTCCATAGTATGACCGCTCTCCGAGAGAGACTCGCCGCTGTACTCATAGGGAGCGGCAGTTATCCAGCCGTCCTCATTCATGATAAGTTGGTGAACTCTCACCTGATGGAAAAGTCCCAATCCGCCGAACTTTGTGTGATATATAACATACAGTTTTCCATCGTCATCCATAAGAACGGAGTTGTGACCCTGAGCCTTGAAACTGTTTTCATTGCAGCTCCACTGGTAGTTGCTCATAAGACGCATACCAACATTGCCACCGATATTGTCGGTACCCTTTGTGAAAACAGCAGGGTTTCCATTCTGGTCGTAATACGGACCTGTGGGAGATGTGCTGCGGAAAACTCTCATATTATATCCGCCGTTGGGGTGGAAATATCCATACGACAGAAACATATAATAATATCCCTGACCGCCTCCCGGAGGAGTCATATACTCAATATATGCTCCCTCACCGGACGCCCAATATCCACCGGCAACCTTTGTGCCCATATATGCATCGGACTGGTCTTTAACTGTGGGATATGTTACGCTGTAGTCCCTCAGACCCGTTTTTTCATCAAGCTCCAACATATATATTCCGCCGAACCATGAGCCGTATACCATCCAGAGCTTTCCTGCCTCGTCGTAGAAAACTCCGGGGTCGATGGCGTTTGTTCCGTATTCGGCGTTCCACCTGCCCTCTGAGTTAAGGTATCTGCCAAGATCGGGGTCGCTGCCCAGCACCTTTTCAACGTCGGTGTTTTTGTAGCTGTTCGCCTCGTTAATAGGGTTCGTCTCAAAGCCGGAGTACACAATAGTATCCACGTATGTATACGGTCCATCAATATTGTCGGCAGTACACAGTACTATCGATGAATGCCAGTTTTCGCCGTTTACCGAAAGATACATACAATACTTGTTCATCTCGGGATTCCACACGATATCCGGCGCCCACAGATTTCCCGAAAGGTCGTAGCCGGTGCTTGTATTCGACCACTTGCACGGCTCTGCAAGGTCAGTGTAAATATCACTAAAATAGGTTGTGTTCTTAGTCCCTGCTGAGGAATTGGCTGTATCCGTCCAGTTCATAAGGTCATCAGAGCGTCCTGCCCCGAGGTGTGAGCCGATAATGTAGTAGCTGCCGTCCTCAAGCTTTACGATTGATGGGTCATGAACTGATACTCGTGCATACTCACCGGCGCTGGCAGCCGGAGCATTTGCAACTGTGCCTGCTGTCAGCATTAACACACCTATCACTCCGGCAGAAATGCGGCTAAGTGCGCTTTTGATTTGTTTTCTCATAAGATCCTCACTTTCCATAAATAGATGGTCTTTATATAACACATGATAACACAGTCCATCGCAAAAATCAAGGGGCATTTATCGCATACATACAAATATATTCCGATATGTTCACGATGTATTGTACAGTTTTTCCGCAGAGCATAAATACCAAAAATCTGCCTATCTGCGTGTATTTCGTATATTTTTCCACTTCTTTTGAAGCTCTTGTGCAGTCGGAAAAGCTCTGTTATTTTGGCACAATATGCAACAAATTAAGCGTCATATGCAATTGTTTACAAGACGGAAATGTTGTATTATTATAGTAGGTTAAAAGCACTTGCCGCAATAAACAAAGATAACAGCGCAGGTGCACAGTTCGTGTATGGCAAAAAAGCAACTAAATTTAGGAGAGGTGCTATATGAAAAAAATAAAAGCTTTGCTGACAGCCTTAGCTGTTATCAGCACAATGCCTCTGGCTTTACAGGGAATTGATGCCGAAGCTGACAGTACTCCTGCTGTATCGGAAGGAACTTATCTTATCCGGAATGTGAACAGCGGAATCTACCTCGACGTTGAGGGAGATAACGGCTCAGATGGCGCAAACGTTATCCAAAATAGCTCCGATGTATGCGACGGCGGCAATGTGTGGAAACTCGTCCTTGAGGCGGACGGCTGCCACTCTATATACTCTATGCTGGGCGACGGTCAGAGCTA
This sequence comes from uncultured Ruminococcus sp., assembly GCA_944386525.1. Taxonomy (GTDB): domain Bacteria; phylum Bacillota; class Clostridia; order Oscillospirales; family Ruminococcaceae; genus Ruminococcus_C. Next base: position 23,618 of record CALXBL010000012.1, read on the forward strand.
CCGACTGAGCCTAGACAGTGATAATGTAAATATCTGCATAAAATCAAAGGCGGAAACAGATTCCCAGATGTTCCGTGTGCTGGGTAATGAGGACGGCAGCGTAAGGATAACCACTAAAGCATCCGGCTGCGCTCAGACTCTTGAGGTCATAAACGCTGAAACCGCCGATGGTGCAAACGTCCAGCAATGGCCTCTTAACAGCCACGCCTGCCAGAACTGGGAGCTTATCCCCGTTCAGTACGTAGTGTCGGATCTCACTGAAACAACAAGCACTGTTACCAGCGAAACATTCACCGAAGGTGATATCAACGACGACGGTGCTGTGAATATCTTCGATATGATACTCTCTAAAAGAATGCTAAAAAACAACTCCGGTACTCAGAAACAGAAATATGCTGCCAATGTAAACGGCGACGAAAGTTTCTCCATGGCAGATGCCGTTGTGATGCAGAAATATCTCATGGGTATCGGAGAGCTCAAAAAACAAAACGTTCCAGTTGAAAGACGATATGCCGGCGCAGATTCAAAATGCGACAATGCCTATATCGAGAATACCAACACCGGCTTTGAAAGCGGCTCATATCTCAATATGTACAACGAAAAGGACATTTTTGCTCACTGGAACATAAAGGCTGACTCTGATGGAGTCTATGCCCTCACTGTCCGTTACGCAAATGCAAACGACACCTCAAGAGATGTACTCTTCTCTCTGGACGGTCAGACTGCTGGCTATCAGATGTCTTTCCCGACAACCGGTGCATGGACATCGTGGAGTACTGCAACTATATATGTAGAGCTGAAAGCAGGTATAAACGTGCTTACCGCACGCTCGCTAACTGCCGATGGTGCTCCTAATATAGATCACATCACTATTGCTGATACCGATCAGCAGGAGTCTGTGACTACTCCTATTCCTGCGATAACAGCAAAGCCGACAAGTCTGCCGGGTATCAACCACGGCACTGTGGGTGTCGGCAGACAGATGGAATACCTGAACCGTGGAGTCTGTGCTGTAGTTTCAGGCAACGGCATACTTGTATCCTGGAGAAGCCTTGCTACCGACCCCGAAAATACTACATTCAAGCTCTACAAGAACGGCGAATTTGTAGATGAGATAGGCTCAGATGAACCTACCAACTACTATATCGAAGGCGGAACCTCATCCGACCTTTATACCATCGACACCTTTGTTGACGGCATCATGGTTGAATTCGCTCAGGCTGCCATCGTTCTCGGCAACAAGAACAGCGGACAGTCCGGCGGATATATGGAGTTTGGCGTAACTCCTCCCTCTGAACAGACTATGCCCGATGGCACGACCTGTACCTACACCCCCAACGACTGCTCCGTGGGCGACGTTGACGGCGACGGTCAGTACGAGATATTCGTAAAGTGGGATCCCTCCAATTCTAAGGATAACGCAAATGAAGGCTACACCGGCTCAGTATTTATCGACTGCTACCGTCTCGACGGCACACGACTCTGGAGAATAGACCTCGGCAAGAATATCCGTGCCGGCGCACACTATACTCAGTTCATGGTCTACGACTTTGATGGCGACGGTAATGCTGAAATGATATGTAAAACTGCCGATGGCACTGTTGACGGAAACGGAACCGTCATAGGTGATGGAAACGCCGACAACCGCGGCTCCGACGGCAGAATAATAACGGGCAATGAATACCTTACTCTCTTTGATGGTCTCACCGGTGCGGCTAAGGATACCATAGACTTCGAACCCGCAAGAGGAAATGTTGGCGACTGGGGCGACACCTGGGGTAACAGATGCGACAGAATGATTGCTACAGTTGCTTATCTCGATGGAACTACCCCATCCTGCGTCATTGGCAGAGGCTACTACGCAAGAACTGCCGTTGTGGCATACGACGTTCAGAACGGCAAGCTCGTAAAACGCTGGAGCTACGATACCGGCACAAACTCATCCGACCCGGCATTCAGTCAAGGCAACCACAGCCTTATCACAATGGACGTCGACAGCGACGGCAAGGACGAGATACTCTACGGCTCTGTCTGTTTCGACGACAACGGTACCGTGAAGTGGAGCACCGGTCTTGGCCACGGCGACTGTATGCAGGCTGGTGACCTTATCCCGGAACGCCCCGGTCTTGAAGTGTTCCAGGTGCACGAAGAACATTATTGCGCTGAAGTCCACGACGCCGCAACAGGCGAGATAATCTGGAAAATAGACGGCACTGATGACGTTGGACGAGGCATTGCACTGAATCTTACTGCCGACTCCCCCGGCTGTGAATTTACAAGCGTTGTTGACGGCATTGTATATGCATATAATACGTCTACAGGTAAGATTGAATCCCAAGGCTACGGCTGGAATGATAAGATAAAGTGGAGCATGAACTCCGCTATCTGGTGGGACGGCGACCTTGAACGTGAGGCTATGGACCGTACTATGATAGAGGATACCAACGGCAGACTCTTCACAGGTGACGGCTCATACAACAACGGCTCAAAGTCAAACGCCTGCCTTACTGCTGATATATTCGGTGACTGGCGTGAGGAAGTTATCCTCCACTCCGACAATAAAATACGTATATTCAGCACTACCTTCGAAACTGAAACAAAACTTACAACTCTCATGCACGACGCTCAGTACAGATGCGGCGTTGCAACTGAGAACACTGGCTACAATCAGGCCCCCAACACGAGTTTCTTCCTTGGAACAGGTTACGACCTGCCACAGGTACCAACTATCTACACCTACAAGGCAGAACAGTAAACCATTATCAAGCTATCTCCAAATCTTTTATAAAACCCATGAAAAAGCAACAATACCGCCTACAGATGATCTGTGGCGGTATTGCTGTTTAATAATATTTTTCGTCTACTTTCCCTGCTCCCATTGATGGAACTTATCACAACAAATGCAGCGTCATATTTTTTCATAAAACTCACTATTTTAATCATGTATTGATCTGCCGCACCAATTTTCACTGCAAAAAAACGTCTCTGCGGCTTGTAATATGTGATTTTGTGTAGTATAATGGATAGAGAATAAAAACAGGAGGTATAAATATGTTTCAGGAAAGCAACTACAGTGAAAGACCTACCGCAGCCGTCGACCTTGAAGCTCTGCTCACCGACGATAATAACCTTGAAAGCAAATTCCAAAGCTATCAGAAACTAATGGCTTACTACAGGTGCGCTATTATGGAGATGACAACCAAATTCAACGTGCTCAATGAAGAATTCTCTCTAAGATACGATCGCAATCCTATAAACAGCATAAAAAGTCGTCTTAAACATATATCTAGCATAAGAGATAAACTGGAGAAGAAAAATCTCCCGTTTACACTGAATGCCGTGGAGGATAATATATGTGATGTCGCTGGGATAAGAGTAGTGTGCTCATTCACCGACTACGTATATATGCTCGCCAACGCCCTTATGAAACAGGACGACGTTGCTCTCGTGTCATGCAAGGACTATATCGCAAACCCAAAGCCCAATGGCTACAGAAGTTTGCATCTTATCGTGACACTTCCCATATTCCTCGCCCACGAAAAACGCATCATGAAAGTTGAGATACAGCTGCGCACGATCGCTATGGACTGCTGGGCAAGCCTTGAACATCAGCTAAGATATAAGAAAAAGGTTATCTTTACGCAGGAAATGGCCGATGAACTGCAAAAATGCGCTTGCCTCAGTTCAGAACTCGATATGAGAATGGACGCCCTGAGAAAATGCGTTCAGCTCGACAGCTGATTGACAAAAGCTGACTATAAGGCTATAATATTATTTGTCAGTTCAGTGAATGGAGGTCATGCCTATGGACGTTATGGAAAGCATTATGACAAGCTATAGAAAAACTATCTGGAACCGATTTACAAAGAGCGTCAGGGAGTTCGATATGATAGAACCCGGCGACAGGATAGCCGTTTGCATTTCCGGCGGAAAAGACTCCATGCTCCTTGCAAAATGCATGGAAAAATATCAGCAGATAAGCGGTGTGCCATTTTCTGTGGTGTATCTTTCCATGGATCCGGGATATAAGCCTGAAAACAGACAGCTTATCATTGAAAACGCCGGAAAACTGGGACTAAAGCTGGATATGTTCAATACGAATATATTCCGTTCCCTTGAGCATGATAATAATAACCCCTGCTTTCTCTGTGCACGTTTAAGGCGAGGTGCGCTCTACAGCGCTGCCATTGAGAGGAACTGCAATAAAATCGCTCTTGGTCACCACTTCGACGACTTTATCGAGACAATACTCATGGGTATGCTCTACGGCGGACAGCTACAGACTATGCTTCCCCGCCTGAAAAGTCGGAACTACGGCGATATTCAGGTGATACGTCCTCTCTGCCGGGTTCGGGAGGAGGATATCATAAGCTGGACTAAAACAAACTCACTTCAATTTTTAAGGTGCGCCTGCACCGTTGCTTCCACCGAAGATACCGAACAGCAGTCAGCCTCAAAGCGGCAGGAGATAAAGGAACTCATACGCACTCTCAAAAGCATAAATCCCCAGATAGAACATAATATCTTCCGGAGCGTGTGGAACGTCGACCTTAAAAGGCTAATATCCTACCACGACGGCAGTGAATACCACAGCTTTATGGAGAGACTTTAAATAGAAACGAGGTTCAGCATGACAGAAAAAGAAATCATCAGCCTGAAACGGCGTGCGCTGGAACACTACTTCAGAAAACTTAATTCACCTCAGCGTGAGGCTGTATTTGCTGTACACGGTCCCGTACTTGTACTAGCCGGCGCAGGAAGCGGTAAGACCACAGCTATAATCAACCGTATCGCCGGAATGATTTACTTCGGCAGTGCCTACGAAAAAGCCGACGGCAATCTCTTCCCCGATGACCAACAGTATCTCACCGACTACATAAACGGCAGCGCTCCCGAGGATATGGGCAGGCTGCGTGATATACTTGCCGTATATCCCATAAGACCATGGAATATCCTTGCCATAACTTTCACAAACAAAGCTGCCGGCGAGATGAAAGCTCGTCTTACTGCAATGCTGGGCGAATCTGAGGCCGCTGATGTGCACGCTGCTACTTTTCACTCCACCTGCGTGCACATACTCCGCAGGAGCATTTCAAATCTCGGCTACAGCAATGATTTTACGATTTACGACTCCGACGACAGCAAACGACTAATGAAAAGCTGTATTTCCGATATGAATATATCCGACAAGAAGTTTCCGCCGTCGGCAGTGCTCAATGAGATAAGCTCAGCTAAGGATAAATTAATCTCCCCCAAAGAGCTTATGGCAGATTCGCAAAACGACTACAGAAAGCTCACCATTGCAAAGCTGTATGCAGAATATCAGTCAAGACTCAAACGCTCCAACGCACTCGACTTCGATGATCTTATCTACCTTACGGTACGTCTCTTCGAGCAGTTCCCCGAGGAGCTGGAATACTGCCAGAATAGATACAGATACATACTTGTGGACGAGTATCAAGATACAAGTGTATCACAGTTCAGACTCATACAGTTACTCTCGGGCAGATATATGAATCTCTGCGTCGTGGGTGATGATGATCAAAGTATCTACCGTTTCCGTGGTGCAACTATCGAGAATATCCTCAGCTTTGAGCACACCTTCCCGAATAGCAGGGTCATAAGGCTTGAACAAAACTACCGCTCCACCCAGACTATCCTCGATGCCGCCAACGGTGTTATCTCACACAACGCAGGACGCAAAGAAAAAAAGCTCTGGACCGATGCCGGCGCCGGAGATAAGATAACATGGTACAAAGCTGCCGACGAAATAAGTGAGGCTGAATACGTCGCCAAAACTATTGTCGACTTGGTGAGCCACGGAGCTTCATACAGAGACTTTGCCATACTCTACCGCATGAATGCACAGTCAAACTCTCTAGAGCGTATGTTCATACGAAATAATATCCCCTACCGCATATACGGCGGCATTCGATTCTATGAGCGCAAGGAGATAAAGGATATCCTCGCATATCTGAGCGTTATCAACAATCCAAGCGACAGCCTGAGATTCCACCGCATAGTAAACGAGCCAAAGCGTGGTATAGGCGAATCCACTGTTACCCTTATTGATAATATATCAAACGATCTACGTATGTCTCCGCTTGATGTAATGCGTCAGGCAGAAAGCTTCCCAGTCCTTGCCAAAAGAATGGCAAAGCTCAAGGAGTTCAGCTCCATAATGGATATGCTCACCGAAAAGGCTGATGAACTGCCCTTTGACCAGTTCCTCGATCTGCTGCTCGAAAAAACCGGATACAAGGAAATGCTTGAGGCTCAGGGCGATGAAGGCTTGACAAGACTTGAAAATATCGAGGAACTTAAATCCTCAATGATAGAATACGAAAACGAAAGCGAAGACCCGTCTCTGAGCGGCTTTCTGGAAGAGGTGGCTCTTTTCACAGATGTCGACAAGTATGAACCTGAGCAGGATGTCGTACTCATGATGACTATGCACGCCGCAAAGGGACTGGAGTTTGAGCAGGTCTTTCTGGTAGGGTTTGAGGAAAATGTCTTCCCAGGAAACAGGGCTATACATTCCATCAACCCATCTGATATTGAGGAGGAAAGGCGTCTGGCCTATGTTGCCATCACCCGCGCAAAACACCGCCTGTTTATCACAAGCGCCGACAGACGTATGCTCTTTGGCTCAACTATGTGCAACAGCCGCTCTCGATTCCTTGCTGAAATAAATTGTGAACTCATTGATAAGCAGGGAGTTTCATATGAACCCCAAAAACAGAACATTGGCACTGGCTCTGCAGTCTTATCATCGCTGGAGCAGCAGCTCCGACAGCAAACTGCAAAATCACAGACAAGCACTCCAAAGATTTTTTCACCCGGCGATAAAGTTACTCACAATATCTTCGGCGAGGGTGTGGTTCTATCTGTTTCTAAAATGGCTAACGACTCCCTCATAGAAGTTGCATTCGATAAGGTGGGAACCAAGAAGCTCATGGCGAATTTTGCTAAAATACGAAAATTATAAGGTCAGGTGAAATTTTATGTACAACGGATATACTGTTGTGGACGCCCATGCCCACATCTTCCCCGACAAACTGACTGAACGTGCCACTCAAGGGATATCTTCATTCTACGACCTGCCCATGAGCCATCATGGCAGTATGAGTGAGCTGCTTGAAAGCGGCGACCCTGCCGGTATTGATGGCTATCTTGTCTGCAGCGTTGCCACTAATCCTGCACAGACAGCTGCAATAAACAACTACATCTGCACGGTACTTGAAAACCACCCCCAATGCGTGGGATTTGCAGCCCTCCATCCATTTTCCGAAAATCTTGAAGAGGAGTTTCAGAATATACTCAAAAGACCCTTCAAGGGCATAAAACTTCACCCCGACTTTCAGGAGTTCCTCATGGACGACCCGGCAGTCTACCCTATGTATGAGATGATATCCGCTGCCGGTCTGCCCGTGCTCATGCACATGGGCGACGCCAACAGGCCATATTCAACTCCCCCAAGAATGGCAAAGGTCCTCAGTGACTTTCCAAAGCTGCGTGTCATAGCAGCTCATCTGGGCGGCTACTGCCACTGGCAGGAGGCTGCTGATATCCTGAAGCCATCCGAAAGACTCCGGTTCGACACAAGCAGCTGTCTTGATTTCATGTCACCGGATGACGCCGTGAAGTTTATCCGCACACACGGTGCTGAAAATTGCTTCTTCGGTGTGGATTTTCCCATGTGGGATCACCGTGAGGAACTGAGAAGATTCTTCCGTCTTCAGCTCACAGATACGGAAAGACGTGGTATCCTTGCGGAAAACATGATAAACTGGATAAGAAATGCAAAAAATTCATGCTACACGAATATTTAACATAAAAATATCTTCCATTTTTTTAAAAGGTGTGTTATAATATATGGAGCAGGCTTGTCCCTGCCACATTATCAGAATGATCAACCTACTAAGGAGTATTATTATGAGTATGAGAAAGACAAAAATCGTATGTACTATCGGCCCGGCAACTGATGACGATCAGGTTATGCACGATGTCATGTGTGCCGGTATGAATGTTGCTCGTTTCAACTTTTCCCATGGCGACTACGAAATGCACAAGAAACGCTTCGAACAAGTCGTAAGACTGCGTGAGGAGCTGGAACTCCCTATTGCTACTCTTATGGACACAAAAGGTCCTGAGATCCGGCTCGGAAGATTTGTGGACGACAAGCCCGTTACTATCCACGCAGGAGATACGTATACCCTGACCACCAAAGACGTGCTCTGTGACAACAAGGTGGGAAGCATCTCCTTCAAGAACCTTTCACGTGACGTAAAGCCAGGCACTCATATCCTTATAAACGACGGCGTTATAGAAATGGTTGTTGAACGTGTTACACGTACCGACATAAGCTGCCGCATTATCCATGGAGGCGTACTCTCCAATAACAAGGGCATAAACGTACCCGGCGTAAAGCTCTCTATGCCATACCTCAGCGAGACTGATATGAACGATCTGGAATTTGGCGCTAAGCTGGGATTCGACTTTATAGCCGCAAGCTTTGTAAGCACTGCCGCTGATATCGACTACCTCCGCAAGTATACACACAGCCTCGGCTGGTTCAATGTCCGCATTATAGCAAAAATCGAAAACCTCGAGGGCGTTCGCAATATCGACGAGATCCTCGAATCTGCCGATGGTATCATGGTAGCCCGAGGTGATCTGGGCGTTGAGATACCATTTGATCAAATCCCTGCTGTTCAGAAGGAGCTTATACGCAAGGGCTATCAGGCTGGTAAACAAGTCATCACTGCAACACAGATGCTGGAATCCATGATCACTAACCCTCGCCCTACAAGAGCTGAGATAACCGACGTTGCCAATGCTATATACGACGGCACAAGTGCTATCATGCTCTCAGGTGAAACTGCTGCCGGTCAGTATCCTGCAGAGGTTGTCCGCACTATGGACAGCATTGCACGCACCACTGAGGAAAATATCGACTACAAAGGTCTCCACGCAACATGCAAGCAGAAAGGACAGGATATTGCAAACGCTATTGCCCATGCTACTGTTACAACTGCTCACGACCTCGATGCCAAAGCTATACTCACTGTTACTATGAGCGGCGTTACTGCACGTGAGATATCAAAGTATCGCCCGAGCTGTCCAATCATCAGCTGTACTGTAAGCGATGTGGTATGGCGTCAGACAAATCTGAGCTGGGGCGTTAAGCCTTTGATCATAGGTGAAAAAACCAACACCGACGATCTGTTCTCCGCAGCAGTTGAGGCTGCTCTGGAATGCGGCATGGTTGAAAAGGACGATATAGTTGTTATCACCGCTGGAGTCCCTGTCGGATGTGCCCACACGACTAACCTCATGAAGGTGGACAGAGTTGACCACACCTTCAGCAAGAAAAACTAATCCTACAGATATGGCTGTACACTTCGGTGTGCAGCCTTTTTATCTGCTTGAGTGCTGCGTTCCCTCCCCACAAACCTTAACTTATCAGAATAAAAAATCAATATGTTTGTTTTTTGTGCCTACTAACTATTGACTATTTCAGTCCTATGCGGCTTTTTTATTTACGTTTTATCGTCAACTATTTTATGTTTATAGGTTGACAATTGAGGCAAAGTGTGCTATAATTATCCATGGGAGGAGCTTATATGAAAACTAAAGAACATCTGCTTGAACTATTTGAAAATAATAAGGGAACATATCTTTCGGGAGAAACCATAGCCGAAAAGCTTTCCGTTTCAAGAACTGCTGTATGGAAAGCTGTGAAGGCACTCAGGGATATGGGATATGCTATCGACGCTGTGCCAAACAAAGGCTACAGTCTTTCTGCCGAAACCGATATACTTTCGGTTCAGGGAATACAAAAATATCTCACTCCGATAAGCAGAGATACAGAGCTGAATATAGTAGCTTCTGTAAACTCTACAAATACTGCAG